>JAGRGP010000094.1 GCA_020445415.1 Gammaproteobacteria bacterium
CGCTTGGAGTTGGTGATGGCGAAGTAGCCGCCGCTGTCGAGTAATCCCAGTACCTTTAACCCGGTTTTAGCCTCGATATCCGCGGCGAGCTTTTGGCCGAAACTGCTTTCCAGGTCCATTACCTCATGTACCACGGCGATGTTGGGAAAGGCGAACGGAAGATCGAACACCCCAATCAGCGGGTAGTGTTGGGCCACCCCGCCGGCTGAAGAGATATTGGATTGGATGACTCCGTCGATGGTCTGCTCGATCACCTCGTTGTCTTTCCCCAGCTGTCCGTCCGAGAAGATTTGCACCTGTACCGATCCGTTGGTGCCCGCCTCAACCAGCGACTTGAACACCGCGGTCATGGCGCCGGAGTTGTTGTTAAACGGGTCGCCGGGATTCAAATGGGACAACTTCAGCACCTTCGCGGCTTGGGCGGGTGCCATAGACATTCCGAAGGCGATGGCAGTTGCTGCCAGGGTTGTTTTTAATGTACGTGATATTGCCATTGTTTTTCCTCAGTTGGTTGTATAAAAACTGTGCATCGGACAGAAATCTTCTTTTAGAGTCCCAAGAGGTGGGGAACGAAGAGCGTGAGATCCTCCCAGTAGGCGATCAGAAACAACACCAGTATCTCGACTACGAGAAACGGCCAAAGGGATCTGGCGATGGCCTCGATGCGCTCCCCAGTCACCGAGGCAAGCACGAACAAGCAGGCGCCGACAGGCGGCGTCATGAGCGAAATGTTGAGCGCCAGGATGATCATGACGCCAGCGTGCACCGGGTCCATGCCGATGGTGGCGGTCAACGGTGCCAGCACGGGCGCCAAAATAATCAGCGCGGCGTTGATGTCCATAAACAAGCCGATACCCAGCAGCAATAGCAAAATCATACCGATGATGGCTTGGGGATTTTCCGTGATCGATAGGAATCCAGCGGCGATGGCCTGGGGTATCTGTTCGAAGGTCATCCACCAACCCAATATCGACGCGGAGGCGATAATCAGAAAGATGACGCCGGTAATCAGCGCGGTACGAGCCAACATCTCGTAGAGGTCGCGCCAGCTTAGCGTGCGGTAAACCAGGCCACCCAGCACCAATGCGTAGGCCACCGCGATGGACGCGGCCTCGGTCGGGGTGGTAATCCCTCCAAGAATAAAGCCCAGGATCAACGCCGGCATTACCAAGGCGAGCAGGCTCTCACGAAAGGATTTGAAGATTCGCCGCAGGCTCGGGCGGGTATCCGATTTGGGCAGATTCCAGCGGCGACCAAAGGCGGCGATAACCGCCATACAGACCAGGCAGATAAGAACTCCGGGAAGGATCCCCGCCGCGAACATCCCCGCGATCGATACCCCCATCAATGATCCATAGACCACCATGAGCGTAGACGGGGGAATGGTGGGGCCGATGATTGAGCCGGCGGCCGTTACCGCGCATGCGAAAGGTTTGGAATAGCCCTTTTTTACCATCGCCGGTACGAGGGTATTACCAAACGCGGCGGCATCCGCGGTGGCCGCGCCGGTAATTCCGGCAAAGAATACTGAAGCGACCATGTTGGTGTGCGCCATGCCACCTCGTAGGTAACCCACCAAGGCGTCGGCGAATCCAACGAGCTTGTAGGTGATTCCCGAGCGGTTCATGATTTCTCCGGCCAGAATGAAGAACGGCATGGCCAGGAACGGGAACAAATCGAGTCCCGCGAAGAATCGTTTGGGTGCCATGGCCAGGAATTGTTCCCCGCCGATCTGGGCCATCCCCACAATACCGGCAATTCCCAGCACGTAACCGACGGGTACGCCGATCGCCATCAAGAAGAAAAAGACCAGTGCGACCAGAATCATGATAAAGCACTCTCCTGCCCGGGGTCCGCCAACAGCTTGGCTTGATCCCGCACCGCCACTAAGACGATTTGGATTGCGGCAATGAGGCAAGAAACCGGCACGGCCGCGAAGGGTATGGACTTGGGCATGTCGTAGATCATGGTCAGCCGCCGGGCACCCACCAGGGTAAACTCAATGCCGTAATAGAACAGGAAGAGAAAGAGGAACAATCCAAGCACATCAAATACCGCGAGCAGCAGATGCCGCTTCCACCCTCGGGTATGGTCGAACAGGATCAACACGCCAATATGCTCTCTGCGGGCAATCCCAATGGAAACCGCCAGCAGCGCCATCCAAATCATCAGATAGCGGGCGGCCTCTTCGGTAAACGTCAGGGGAAAATCGACAAAGTAGCGAACCAACACGCCAAGCCAAACATCCAGTACCAGCAGTACCATCAGGCCTACCACGGCTATCTCGATCCCCCGGCTCAACCAGTGGCTCCAGATGGCGCAGTGGCCGGCGATTTTCTGAAAACCTGTCTCGGCGAGCGGCATCCCGTTAGCTATTGTCCCTCAGAATTGTTATCCAGAGACTGCAACAAACGTTTCAAAAAGTCTAGCATTTAAAATTATTGTTTCAATTGCTATTCTTGATCGAATAGTTACCCTGTCTATTCAAACCCGAGGACCTGTTACATGGGGAGAGGCGAAGGTGGCGAATCGATCGTCTCAAGGATCCGGGCGCGCTACGAGGAACTGCCCCCGAGTGAGCGGAAACTCGCCAGTCTTATCCTCGACTTCCCTGGTGATATGGCGGGTTATTCCGCCACCGAACTGGCGACCCTCGCCGGGGTATCCAAGGCCGCCGCCACCCGGCTGTTCCGGCGCCTGGGTTACGTCAGCTTCGAGGCGGCGAGGCGTGCGGCCCGCGAGGAGCAGGCCTGGGGATCGCCTCTCTTTCTGTTGAGTCAGGGGCCCGAACTGGAGGTTACGGACTCTCACGTGCGGCGGCTGATGGAGCAGGAGCTCGCCAACATGGCGCGTACCTTCGAGGGGTTGGACGTGGCAGGCCTGGAGCACTTGGTGGATGCCCTGATCAGCGCTCGCCGTCTTTGGCTATTGGGTTACCGCAATAGCCATTTTCTTGCCGATTATGCCCGCTGGCAATTTCTTCAGGTGCGTGACCAGGTACAGTTACTGCAGTCAAACGGTGCTACGCTGGCCGAGCAAATGGTGGATGTCCACACCGACGACATCGTTGTCGCCTTCGGTTTCAGGCGGCGTATCACCCGCTTTCGGCAGGCTATTCGTTTGATTCATACCAAGGGTATTCCGGTCCTATATATTACCGAGCCGGGAGCGACGGAGGCACGGGACCATGGAAACTGGGTGCTGCATGCCGAGGTCTCGGGGGCTGGTCCATTCGACAGCTACCCGGCCGCCTGTTCGCTAATCCATCTCCTTAGTGTCTTGATGATTCGCCGGGCAGGCCGGACAGGGCGGTCCCGAATCCAGCGAATCGAGGAGTTACACGCGGATCTCAACGATTTTGACTGAGTAGCCCACAGTCCGGCTTTCCACCCCCTTGGCGGCCGCCGGCCCCGGTTACCGAGCCTCTCTCGGTGATGTCCAAAATCGCCGGGAGGAGCAGTTTGATTCACGTCACGGGCCGCGTGATCTAGAGGATATCCGGAACGGGCAGTCCATGCTGACGGCAGGCTGCGGTAAGCGTATTAAGCAACAGGCAGGCGATAGTCATGGGGCCGACCCCGCCCGGTACCGGAGTGATGGCGCCCGCCACTTGAGATGCGCTGGAAAATTCCACATCGCCCAGTAAACGGGCCTTGCCGTCGGCCTGTTCCACCCGGTTGATTCCGACATCGATTACCGTCGCCCCGGGTTGTATCCAGTCTCCCTTGACCATTTCCGTCTGTCCCACCGCCGCTATCAGAATATCGGCCCGACGGCATTCCTCCGCCAGCTTCCGGGTTCTCGAATGGGCGATGGTAACCGTGCAATGCTCCCGCAACAGCAACGCCGCCACCGGTTTGCCGACAATATTGGAGCGGCCCAGGACCAGTGCGCGCAGGCCGCTAAGCGCGGGGATTTCCCGTTTCACGAGGATCATGCAACCCAAGGGGGTGCAGGGCACCAGGCCAGTGCCTCCCGTATAGAGATTACCGACATTGATCGGGTGAAATCCATCCACATCCTTAGCCGGGTCGATAGCGGAGAGAATGGGTTCGGGATCGATATGACCCGGTAATGGAAGTTGCACCAGGATTCCATGGATCGCGGGATCTTCGTTCAGCCGTTCTATCAAACCCAGGAGCTCAACCTGAGAGGTATCGGCCGGTAGCTTGTGCTGGAAAGATACCATGCCGGCCTCTTCGGTCTGCCGGCCCTTGTTGCGGACGTACACCTGGCTGGCTGGGTCTTCTCCAACCAATACCACCGCCAAACCTGGTACTAAGCCGTGTTCGGCCCTCAGTCGCGAGCATTCGTCGCCAAGGGTGGCTCTGAGCTCCGCAGCGATCGCTTTTCCGTCAATAATTCTGGCCATGTGTCGGCTCCTGTCGGTAATCGGTGTAGGAAACGGGGAACGGGCAGTCAACGAAATACCACGGTCTTATTGCCGTTACGGAAGACCCGGTATTCGATGTGAAGCTTGACCGCCCTGGCTAGCGCGAGGCTTTCCATATCACGGCCGGCACTGACCAAACGTTCGGGATTGTAGGTGTGATCGACGCGCTCGACTACCTGCTCGATGATCGGGCCTTCGTCGAGCTCCGCGGTCACATAGTGAGCAGTCGCTCCGATCAATTTCACCCCGCGCTTGAAGGCCTGGTGGTACGGCTTGGCCCCTTTGAATCCGGGAAGAAACGAGTGGTGGATGTTGATTGCCCGGCCCTCCAATTTTGAACACATGCTATCCGACAGAATCTGCATGTAGCGGGCCAGCACGACCAGATCGATCTTCGTCTCTTCAATCACCTCCATGATCCGCTCTTCTTGCTTTTGTTTGGTTTCGGGAGTGACCGGAAGATAGGTGAAGGGGACATCGTGCCAGCGGGCTAACGGTTCCAGATCGGGGTGGTTGGAGACGATCATGGGTATCTCCATCTTCAGGTCCCCGGTACGATAGCGATAGAGCAGGTCGTTAAGACAGTGATCGTATTTCGAGACGAGGAGCAGGACTCGGGCTCGATACGCCGGATGATGGATGGTCCACTCCATGGCGAAGGACGCGGCCACGGGTTCGAATTCTTCCCGCAGCTGGGACAGAGTCGGGGTTTTTTCGGGATCGGGCTTGAATACCGAACGCACGAAGAAGCGCCCGCTATCGAGGTCGTCGAATTCCGCCATCTCCAAAATATAACAGCGGCGATCCGCCAGAAACCCGGAAACCGCCGCGACTATGCCGAAATTACCGGGACAGGTGGCTGTCAGTATGTATCCCTCTTCGATCATTTGTCCCCCATGCGGTATTTGATTAAGTTGCACGGCGCAAAAACGCTGAATTTTACCCGATCGTTTCCGCGGCCGTCACCCATGGCGGGGTAGTTTGGAAGCAGTTCCCGCGCCCCCGGAACTTCATCCATCGTCGGGCAATGGCAAGTCGAGACTCAGCTGCCAGTCAGCGATGCGCGGATCCAGTTCCACCGGATTCGGCGTGGTTTGAACATCCGGGAGAGACACGAAGGGCTCCTTGTCAGCGATTCCCGCCCAACTGCGCTGTTTCCTCCGGTATCCGGTGAATAACAGAATCAGCAGGCTAACCGTGCCGTTGAACATGAAGAGGCCGGTAGGACCGCTCAATTCCATCATAGCCGCCGCGAGTATGGGGCCTATCACGGCACCGATGCTAAACGCCAGTACCAGTCCACCACTGGCTTCCACCCGCTCATCGGCCTCGACATAATCATTGGCATGGGCAACACACAACGGATAGATAGTAAAGTGAAACGCGCTGTAGCAGGCGGCAGCGGCCGGTATCGCTATCCAATGTAGCAGCCAGGAGGGGGCCGAAGAGGTTTCGGGTGAACCACGCAGCGATAGGATCAAGACGACAGTAAAGGCGAATAAGGTGCTCACTAGACCAACCAGGCGGATAATATCTCGGCGATCAAATCGGTCTGAAAGGCGGCCGATAGGCAGTTGCAGAAACAAACCGCTGATAATCAGCAGGCCCATGAACTGGGATATTTGGGTGAGGCTCAAGCCAATTTCCTCCGCGAAGACCGCACCCATGGCATAGATAGCGCCATTGACCAAACCGGCACACACACAACCAACTACCGCGACTGGGGAGACTTGATAGAGACGGACAACAGACAGGTGTCGCGGCTCAACCGGGGCGGGGTAAGCCTTGCTGGTCAAGGTTACCGGCAGCAGCGCAAGGGCGATGAGAATGGCCGCCAGCATGAAGTGCCATTGGGATACGGCGAGTTCCCATCCCAGCAACAACTGGCCACCCCCCAGGCCGATGTAGCTGATCATCATGTAAACGGAAAAGACGGTACCCCGCGTCTCCCCGGTGGCTCGGTAGTTCAACCAGCTCTCCACCACCATATATAGGCCGGCGCTGCAAAAGCCCAATACTGCCCGCAGTACCAACCAGAACCAGGGCTCGACGTAAAACGGAAAACTGAGTATCGAGACAGCACCCAGGGTCGCGAAGCTGGCGAACGCGCGGATATGTCCGACACGGTTGATCAGGGGACCGCACCTCAAGGTGCCCACCAGGAGTCCGAGGTAGTAGATGGAACCGATAAGACTGATGACCGGAGTGGAAAAGCCTTCCTGTGATCCGCGCAGTATGATGTAGGTGTTGAACATACCAGTACCCACCATCAGCAGGCCAACTGCCAGCAACAGGGCAACAACCGAATACAGGGTAGATCGAATCATGGTGGCAGGTACAAGTAGGCAATGGCTCAAGCTGGCTCGTTTGGGGATGCCGTCACGGATTATAAACCACAATGGGACGATTTCCGGCACGAATCACTGCCTTTTACTGACGGGTAGCCACCGCAAGTGGTTTAGTGATTGGCTTGTTGGCGATCCCATCGACATCGGTGTTTGAAAAATACCGCAGGATCACTTCGAACAACGCCGGGAGGAAGGAGATGCCACTCAGCTCACTGCATTTCGGGGTATACTGAGCGGTAGGTCGGACTGCCCGTTAAGGGCTTGAGTGAAATGGAATGAAATACAAGGATTACTATCAGATCATGGGGGTGAGCCGGGACGCGACTCAAGACGAGATCAAGCGGGCCTATCGGAAACTCGCCAGAAAATACCATCCCGATGTCAGTAAAGAAACGGATGCGGAGCAGCGCTTCAAAGAGGTGGGAGAGGCGTATGAAGTGCTCAAAGACCCTGAGAAACGCGCGGCCTACGACAATCTGGGAACCCACTACCGAGCCGGCGACGAATTCAAACCTCCGCCGGATTGGAATACCGGCTTCGAGTTCAGTGGAGGAGGATTCACCGATGCGGACCAGGCTCACTTCAGTGATTTTTTTGAGCAGCTTTACGGCCGCGCCGCCGGGAGTGGTTTTTATCACAGGGCGGGTCGGGGAGCTGGATTTGAAATCCGGGGAGAAGACCATCATGCGAGGATCATGGTCGATCTGGAGGATGCCTACCGGGGGGTGGAACGGGTAGTCAATCTGAGCGTTCCCCGCCTAGACGAACGGGGCCGGATCGGGACTTGGGAGCACAGTCTAAATGTCAAGATTCCCGCGGGTATCATGCGAGGACAGCGTATCAGGTTGCGTGGCCAGGGTGGCCCGGGAGTAGGAGATGCCCCCCCAGGCGACCTGTATCTCGAGGTGGAATTCGCGCCTCACCCGCGGTTTCGCGCCGAGGGTGCAGACATCTACCTCGATCTTCCGGTCACCCCTTGGGAAGCGGCGCTGGGAGAGAGCATCCCTATTCCCACATTGGGAGGCAACGTGGATCTAAAGATACCGGAAGGCTCTCAGAGTGGGCGCAAGCTTAGGCTCAAGGGACGGGGGCTTCCCGGACGGCAACCAGGCGACCAGTACGTAATCCTCCGTATAGAAACGCCGAGGGCTCGCTCCGACGCCGACCGAGATCTCTATCTGCGAATGAAGCGGGAAATGAATTTCAATCCACGCAGCGGTTGGGGGGTGCAATAGATGAGGGGCGAGCATTCAATTCCTGCTGAGATCATCGACGACAGTTTCGAACTGAGTCTGCTTGAACTTTGCCGCTGTTGCGCCGTGCGCGCAGAAGTGGTGATCGGCATGGTCGACGAGGGGGTGATAGAACCGCGTGGCAGATCAGAGGCGGACTGGCGTTTCGATGGGCTGATGCTACGACGGGTGGAGATTGCGCTTAAATTGCAAAGAGACTTGCGCATCAATTTGGCGGGTGCGGCACTGGCTTTGGATTTGATGGACGAACTGGCGCGGTTACGCGAAAAACTGCACCGGCTGGGTGACGACGCCTGCTAGACTGATTTGGATCCCGACCATTGGGAAGCGGAGACCCTGCCCGAAATCCTGTGTTTCCAGTAATACCCCGATAGAATTTTTTCGCTTGATTCGAGCGGCCTAACCTACCATATAAGCAGGTGGATTGGCGGAAGCCCCCGTGTGTATATACCCAGGATTCAGGTAATCGTGAACAGGAACCCAATTATGATGATACGTAGCGTTATGGCGGTCTGCGCACTTGCAGGTTCGTTTTCATTGGCGGTCGCTCAACCGGGACCGATGCCGATGTTCAGTTTTGACACCAACGGTGATGGTGTAATCAGCGAGGATGAATTCAATCAGGCCAGGGATCAACGCATGGCGGCCCGCGCGGCTCAGGGACGCCCGATGTACCGTTCGGACAACGCCCCCGCTTTTCGTGATATCGACAGTAATGGAGACGGGACTGTCACCCAGCAGGAAATGATGGCCTTCCACCAGGCTAGGATGCAACAACGCCCTATGCCAATGCCTCCCAGAGGCTATGGTTATCCCGGTGGAATGATGGCCAGACCCGGGGCCAACCAACCGAGTTTTGCGGATATGGACGCCAACGGTGACGGGTGTATTGATCCGACTGAGTTAAATCAGTTTCAGCAATCCCGCATCGGCCCGATGCCTGGATCCGCTGGCGGGATGCCGCGCCGGGGCTGGGGGTATAACAGTATGCCGGCTTATCAACAGTTTGACTTGAACAAGGATGGCAATGTCTCCCAGGAAGAGTTTATCGAAGGTCGTAGACAACGCATCGCTCAGCGCGCCAATGAAGGGAGAATGCTACGCGGTATGGCCGATATGCCGAGTTTCGAGGAAATCGATACCGACCAGGATGGAAACATTTCCCCCCAGGAGTTCTCCGCCCATCAATCTAGCCATATGCGCATGATGCACGGGCAGCCCACGGAATAGGTCCGCGCTTCGGGTTTGTGATTGCCGGAAATCGCCGTTCCTGTTGGTAGCGGGATGGCGATTTTCTGGTACGGCCAATTTATCATCCGGAATTCTTCACGCCGCTCTTCGACTTCCGTCAATGACGAAAACGCGGGGTGGCGAGAGTCTCTCTAGAATGTGCCTAACAGCAACATTACCAAAACCGCCGCGGCAATAGTTCCAACAGTTTGCCAGATCCGGTCCAACCTCTGGCGCTGGCATCGACGCGCGGCGGTTAGCTGCTCCAACCGTTCGCTGTCCTCCGGTTGCAGGGTTGGATCGATCCAGATGCGGCGGTGATACAGCAGGTCCGATTCGATTACCGCCATCGCCTCAATGAGGCCGGTCTGATAAATACGGTTGTTTAGATCAATCAGTTGGTGATGTAGCCCATTTTGGACATGCATCTGGGCTGCCTCCACGTCGTTAAACCGCGCCACATAACGGATTTCGCGACGCGTTCCGGAAGGCGCCATACTGGGCGGCGTCTCCCGTGTCAGCACCCGTATCAGACCAGGTCTTTGGTGGTTTGTTTCAATGCAAAGATAACCTGCCCGCATGCTCCCCCCAGTTTAAGTCCATCAAGGTCAGTGATTTGGATTTTTCATCCGCGTTCGATTATGTAGATCATAAGCTAACGATATGGTTTACTCGATCTGCCCGGGCTTATTGAGGGAGTATCCCATCGTTCTGTACTTACAGGGCGTTTCCCGGAGTATAGATGCAGGCGGGGAGACCTTGTGGACATCCCGCTCAGACAGGCCAGATTCCTTTCCTCGCCATGCCGCAGATCATCCTTGCCACCCTGAATGCTCGCCACTTGCATCCTTCGCTGGGGCTTCGCTATCTGGCCGCCAATATGGGTGAACTCCAGGGTGAAACCACTGTCATGGAATTTACGCTCGAGCCACGAGCCGAGGATATCGCCGAGCGGCTATTGTTGCACCATCCCAAAATCATTGGGCTCGGAGTCTATATCTGGAACGTTGAACCGGTTACCCGATTGGTGGCGGTATTGAAGGCGGTGAGCCCCGAAACGGTGTTGGTATTAGGCGGTCCGGAGGTTAGTCATGAGTGGATCGAGCAAGCGTGTGTCAAGACAGTTGACTACTTGATCACGGGCCAGGCCGATCTGTGTTTCGCGACACTTTGCCGGCGGCTCCTGGGGGGCGAGCGGCCAGTCGAGCGGATCATCCACGCCGATCCGCCTTCACTGGATCAAATCGAGTTACCCTACCGCTTCTATAGCCAGACAGATATCGACCACCGCCTCATCTACGTGGAGGCCTCTCGTGGCTGTCCTTTCCGTTGCGAATTTTGCCTTTCCGCCTTGGACCGGACAGCCTGGTCATTCGACATTGCCCGGTTTCTCCAGGCGTTGGAAGATTTGCTGGACCGCGGGGCACGTCACTTCAAGTTTGTAGATCGCACCTTTAACCTGAATATTCGACACAGTCTGGCTATCCTCGATTTTTTTCTGGGACGCGAAGAAGACGATGTGTTTCTCCATTTCGAGGTAATCCCGGACCGTCTTCCGGGACCCCTGAAGACTCGCCTGCGATGTTTTCCGCCCGGATCATTGCAATTGGAAATCGGTATCCAGAGTCTGGATCCACCGGTTCAGGCCCGTATCAATCGCCGGCAGGACATGACAAAGACCCGGGACAATCTCGCTTGGCTGCGCCAGGAAACCCATGCTCATCTGCATGCGGATCTCATCATCGGGTTGCCGGGCGAGGGAGTGAATAGCTTCGCCCGGGGATTCGACGAGCTAGTAAAGCTCGCGCCTCACGAGATTCAAGTGGGTGTATTGAAACGCCTCAGGGGAACACCGATCGTGCGTCATACCGATGATTATTGTATGCGCTTCAGTTCTTATGCGCCCTATGAAATCCTGAGTAACCGGGATATCGATTTCTCGACCATGCAACGCCTCAAACGATTCGCCCGCTATTGGGATATGATTGCAAACTCGGGGCGATTTCGTACTAGCCTTCCGGTTATTCTGGAGGATCAGCCCTATTCCCGGTTTATGGCCTTCAGTGATTGGATTTACGAAACCACCGGACAAGTACACCGTATTGCCCTGAAGCGGTTGTTTGAGTTGGTCCACGCTGGGGTGGTGCAGGCGTTGGGGGGGAATCCGCAGAGCATAGGCTCGGCGCTGGGCGCGGACTGGACATCGGCCGGTGCCCGAGGACTCCCGAACTTCTTAACTTCACCTCGGGTGCAACCGGCGGGGCAGGGAGCTGGCGTCCGCAACATTCAACGCCAAGAACGATTCCGCTAATTGCCGGGGATTAATACGGCACCCCGACAGCGGCGCAGAGGTAGCGCATGAAGGGGGTTGTTTTCGCAAAATCCTCACCCACCATGACTGCAAAATCCGGGCTGGTTATCTCCCGCTCGTCGAAGTTCTTGCAGGCGATGAAGTCCTTGCGTTTCAGATCGCTCAACAGTTCGTGATCGGCGGGGTAACCCCGGGGTGGGCGTACCAGCGAATCACCCACCAATTGGAAGTGCCGGTGGAAGGGCCGATGATTCAATGCACGTTTCCAGCCTGCGGGATTATCGGTAAGAAAGTCTCTAATACGCCCCAATACTTTGGATTCGGGACGCCAGATACCCGCACCGATAAAACAGCTGCCGGGCTCGATGTGCACATAGAATCCGGGGGCGTGCACATCCTTTCCCAGTTGGTGGCGAAACTGGATGCCTATATTGGTTTTATAGGGGCTTTTATCGTGGGTATAACGGGTATCCCGGTAAACCCGCATCAGGGATCCCCCGGTTTTCTTTGGGATGGCCAGAAAATGCGACGAGAGTTTGCTCAGCCGGGGCTCCATCGCTGCGATGAAGGCTAATGCCGGCTCCCGCACCAGTGATTCGTAATCTTGTTTGTGGGCATTGAACCAGGTCCGGTCATTGTTTTCCCGTAACCGGGAGAGGAAGGTAAGAGACCCTTGCGGAAATCCGTCAAATCCTGCCATGCTCAGCCACTCGTTATTTGGCACAACGTTTATTCTAGCCGAGATTTTGCCGCCGGTCAGGCAAGTGGCTTATGGCTTCCGTCCAGTAATCTCCTTTTTCCCTAGTCGCGATATCAGTCTGGATGGAAACTCCTGCCCAAGGCTCGGGGAGGTGCTCCCTGAACTTGGTGCAACAGCAGCGCCAGCGCGGGTCGGCGCTCCAGCCACTGCTTAATCCCCTGCCTTTGCAGTAGATTGACCAGTAGCAGGGCCAGGATCATCAGGGGGAACGGAGCGACTTGGAATACCTGGGCAGGAACACCGGGCCAGATTCCCTGGAGGCTGATCCCGACCACCTGGAGAAAGGCGAACAACAGCGCGCCCAGGGCCACCTTTACGGGGTGCCATCCACCAAATATCACGATGGCCAGGGCGATCCAGCCGATACCTTCGATTCCCTGTGGACGCCCCCAACCGGGCTTTATACCGAGAGAAAAAGCCGCACCCGCGATACCTACCAGAAGACCGCCGGCCAATGTATATAGAAGCTGTTTGCGGCGCGGATCTATACCCCGGGTATAGGCCGCTTGAGGATTTTCGCCCACGGCCCGCAACTCCAGTCCCCGCCCGGTACGATAGAGATACCACCAGGACAAGGGGATCAACAGCAGTCCAAGATGAACGACCAGGGGCTGCTGAAAGAGTAGGGGGCCCAACACCGGAATGTCGCCGAGCAGCGGTATTTTCCATGCCAACAGCTGGGGCCCCTGGAGCCGGGAGTAGGGGTTACCAAGGAAGTAGGCTAGGTCACGGCACATCAACGTCAGTGCAAAGCCCACCGCTACTTGCAGTTGACCCAGGTAGATACCGAATATTCCCACCAGCAAAGCAATCGCACCGCCAGTGAGTGCGCCCACGCCAAAGCCAAGCAGCAGGCTGCCGGTCTCATAACTCGTTACGAATGCCAGCATGGCCGCGAGCAATAGGGAGCCATCCAGGGAGAGATTGATCACTCCTGCCTTTTCGGTGATGGTCTCGCCTAGGGCAGCGATAATTAAGGGCGCGGCGGTAGCCAACACACTTGCCAGGAGCACGACGAGTGGCAGGTCCTTCATCGCTGGGAACTCTGCTTGCGCCGCCGCAGGCCAAATACCAACAGGGCGCTCATGACACAGGCTCCCTGGATCACCCCCGAGAGCGACGAGTCGAGTTGCATCATCATCGGTAATTGGATACTGCCGACATTCAGGGCGGAGAAGAACAAGGCGATAAACGGTATCGGCAGCAGGCGGAAATTGGCTAGCATGACCACCAACAGGCCAAGATAGCCGTAGCCGCTCGAGATCGATGGAATCAGGCGGTGGTATATGTCGCTAACCTGAAGGCTTCCCGCCAGACCGGCCAGTGCCCCGGAGATTAAAATGGCGTAAAGCAGGTAGCGGTTGGGTGCGACACCATAGAGTTGCACCGCTTTCGGATTATGGCCAACCGCCTTGAGCCTGAGTCCGAACCGGCTGTGATTAAGCATCCATACCGTCGCCAGAATGGTGCAAATCACCAGCGCCAAGGCAAAGGGCGATACCCGCCAACCCTCCAATCCCGGAAACCAGAGGTCGGCGGGGAAAGGTTGAGTACCACTCATCGAGGCGATACCGGCTCTTTTCCAAGGCCCGAAGATCAGCCACAACACGAGCCCAAGAGCGACAAAGTTGAGGCCCAGCCCGGCAAAGATCTCATGCACGCCGCCACGGGTCTTCAGCCAGCCGGAAAGTAGCGCCCACAACCCGCCACATCCCATGCCCGCAACCACCGCCAAGACGAGATACCCTTGGGGATACAGGCTCTCGGTACCCAACCGCAGTACCCCAGTGGCGGCGATCGCTCCTAACACCATCTGCCCTTCTACCCCAATATTCCAAAGTCCGGCACGGAACGCATAAAGCAATCCCAAGCTGCACAGGGTGAGTGGGATCCAGACATTCAACACCCGGGCAAATTTGGACCAGGAGCCAAACGATCCGGCTAGGAGGTGGCCAAACGCGTGCTGAGGTACCGCGCCTACCAGCAATAGCAATAGCCAGGTAAACGAAACAACGATAGCCAGTATCAGCAAGCCGTCGGTCAGATGCTCCCGGAGTCTGTTCATATCAACGCCTCAACTCCCGGTCATGGCGGCTGCCACATCATGGTAATCCGCCTGATTGACAGGCAGGTTACGTACCACATGGCCATTGAAAAAGACCAGAATGCGGTCGGCGACGGACAGGATCTCATCGAGTTCGGCGGAGCTAAACACCACAACTCCACCTGCCGCGTACTGGTGGCGCAGATAATCCCAAACCCAGCGAGCGGATCCCACATCCAATCCACGGGTGGGGTTTTCCAGCAGTACCATGCGCGCGTCCGTGGGGATAAGCGAGAGTAACAAGCGCTGCTGATTGCCACCGGAAAGGGATTCGACAGGGCTCTCGGGCTGGCCTCTAATATTGAATTGCCGGATTGCATCCATGGCCAGCTGCCGCGCCCGGGAACGGCTGGAGTTGGTTGCCAACGCGAAGTGGTCAAGAACCGTGAAACCTGAAATCAGCCCCTCCTCCAGCCGGTTGGCGGGTAGATAACAACCTCCCAAGTGCTTGAATTGTGGATAGCCCATCCCCTGGAGCTGTTGTCCGTTGAACCAGATCTGTCCTTGGCTGGGATGGCTGAGCCCAGCAGCCAATTTGAGGAATAGACCCTGGCCACTGCCCGCTAACCCCGCGAGCCCGATCACTTCCCCGCAGGCAATACTTAAGTCACAGTCCCAGAGTCCGGTCCGTTCCCCCGGGGAAGAGACGTTCCGGAAACAAAGCAGCTCCGCTCCCGGGGTGTGAGGAGTGTATGCGGGCGTTGTGCTGGGAACGGCATCAAACATCAGCTCCAGCAATCGTGGGATATGAAATGGCGCGTCTTCCTCCCCCATTACCTGGCCGTGCCTCAGAATGCTTACCCGGTCACACAGGGCGGAGACCTCCTCCAGTTTGTGGGATACCAGGAGGATGGTCCGACCCTGGTCCCGAATGTGGCGCAGGGCTTGGAATAGCCGTGCTTTTTGCGTCTCGGAGATACCGGTAGTAGGCTCATCCAGGATCAATAACCTGGCTTCCCGCCCTAGCAAGCGCAGAAACTCAAGTTGCTGGCGTTCTCCCACCGTGAGTTTGTTCAACACGGCTTCGGGATCCAGCCGGAAATGTACTTCATCCGCCAATTGGGCGAGGCGCCTGCGCGGGTCCTTCCAGCCGGTACCGGGTTGACTCTCCCGGCCAACGATAAAGTTGTCCAATACGGTCAATGGAGGAAAATCCTGGGGCTCCTGGTATAACATCCCGATCCCGGCCCTAGCGGCAACCGCGGGATTGGCGAACTCCGTTTCCACCCCATCCAGCAGGATGCGGCCCCCGCTGCGGCTCAAGTAACCGGTGAGGATCTTCATCAAGGTGCTTTTGCCCGCACCATTTTCTCCCACCAGACCGTGAATGGTCCCGGTATCGACCGTTAGGTCGATACCTTTGAGGACATGATGCGGACCGAACCGCTTATGGATCCGCTGCAGTTCGACTCGCATTGACGGTCTATCTACTGGGTCCTTCCATACCCTCTAGAAGCTGCTCCAGATACCAGATCTGCCGGTCGGTGGCGGTTTCTCCTGCCTTGAGAAACACCGATCCATCCTGGTAGTTTAACGGCCCGGAAAACAGATTGAGCTCGCCGTTCCCCAGCTGAGCGATGAATTTGTCCAGTTTCCCCCGCGCTTCCGCTTGCACGGCATCGCCGACTACAAAACCGATAGCGCTGGTGTGCTTATCGTTAATGTCTCGCCAATCCGGACCACTCCAGGTCCAGGATTGCACCCAAGAGCCCTCCGCCACCGCCTTTACCAAGTTTACGTAATCCGGCCCCCAGTTGAAGTAGGGGACTCCAAGGCAGGCCTGGGGAGCGCTTTCACAGCTTCCTACGTAGTCGTAGGGTAGTGCATAGACATCCTGGCCCTCCTGGCGGCGCTGGCTGGCCACGATTAACGCTTCCGTGGTATCGATGCCCGAGAGCACGACATCGTGGCCGGTGTCGTAGAAGTTACGAACCACCTGCGTCGGATCGGCGGTTACGCCGGGAATATTGAACCAGAAGCCGATCCAGGAAACCTTGAACCGGAAATCCTCGGCCGCGTTGCCGCGGACCTGGGTCCAGGCATGGCGGGCCCCCAGATAGGCCGCCACGGCAAGCCGGCGGGTCTCTTCGTTAATCAGCGGACCGAGATAGGCAACCTTGCCGGTACGGGTGGCAAGACCGGCGATAAACCCCGCCATCATCTTTCCATATTCCATGCGCCCCATCAGATTGCTAAGGTTGGCCGGGGCCTTGCCGGTTAATACATCGTCACCGGAAATATGTACGAACTTGACGTCGGGATGTTGCGTGGCGGCCTCGCGTATGCCGTCTTTCATATCATCGGAGTTGCCGATGATCAGGGATGCGCCTTTGTCCACCAAATCGTCCACTACCATCGGAACCGTGACCCCGGCACGATCCGCCGGGTTGACCTTGTCGATATAGATCATCTTGCTGCCAGGGATCTGTTCTTCGACATAGCGGCCGCCTTCATAGTGTGCCTGGCTCCAGCCATGGTCATTGTAGGGCCCGACCATCAGGAGACCGAAGGTGAGGGAATTATCGGCCAGGGCGGCGGGCGTACTCCATGCACCCCATACCGCGATGATGGCCGGGGCCAGAATGGTGCGCGCTTTCGATATCATGGATTTCTCCCTCTTGGATTAAGAATGTCGAGAACAAACGCTGCCCCTACGACCAGCGCGTGGATTGATGTACTCTGGGCCAATGGATCGCGTGGGAAGCCAGGCAGCATTTTACGTCATTCAGATGATTGCGGTGTCGTTGCGGTGATTTCCCGGGTTTGATGGGTGTTACCTTAACTGAATTTCAACCGTTCGAGTAACATCCGGTCTCCGGTTACGATCAGAACCATCATCAGATCGCCCAATTTTGGCAAGGACCTTACTATGACTGAGAACCACAGTGGAATGCGTAGGGTCAATTTCACCGCAATCGACGAGCGGCGGATATTTGAGGCGGAGGTCTACTGGGAACATGGCCGCATTACCCGTGTGGTCGAACTTGGTGACGAGGTTCCGGGGCTAGGCTACCTGATCCCGGGATTTATCGATGCCCACGTGCATATCGAAAGCGCCATGCTTCCGCCAACGGAATTCGGCCGTCTGGCGTTACGCCATGGGACGGTAGCCGTGGTCTGCGATCCCCATGAAATCGCCAACGTGTTGGGGCTGGAGGGCGTACGATTCATGATCGATAACGCCCGCAGCACGCCATTCAATGCCTTCTTTGGGGCTCCGTCGTGTGTTCCTGCTACGCCGTTCGAGACTGCGCACGGCCGTTTGGGTTGCCAGGAGATCGAGGCACTGCTTGCCGAACCCGAGGTTTGCTGCCTCTCCGAGATGATGAATGTCCCGGGGGTGTTGGCCCGGGATCCACAGGTCATGGAAAAAATCGCCCTCGCCGCCCGGCTCGGATACCCCGTGGATGGCCATGCACCGGGCCTCAAGGGGGCTGACGCGGCATCCTATCTTGGCGCGGGAATCAGCAGCGACCACGAGTGTTTCTCCATGGCAGACGCTCGCGACAAGATTCGGGCAGGT
>JAGRGP010000095.1 GCA_020445415.1 Gammaproteobacteria bacterium
TCGTAGCCCTCGCGGCGCATGTTTTCCAGCAAAATCGACAGATGCAATTCCCCGCGTCCCGAGACCCTGAACTTCTCCGGATCGTTGCCCTCCTCCACGCGTAGCGCAACGTTGTGCAGCAACTCCCGCTCCAGGCGGTCTTTTAGCTGGCGGGAAGTGACAAACCTGCCCTCCCTTCCGGCGAACGGAGAATTGTTTACTTGAAAAGTCATACTGACGGTAGGTTCATCCACCGCCAACGCCGGAAGTGCCTCTACGACATCAGGATCACAGAGGGTATCCGAGACATTGGGCGCCTCAATCCCCGAAAGCGCGACGATATCTCCCGCTGCCGCCTGCTCAACTTCTATTCGTTCCAGCCCAAGGAATCCGTAAACCAGTCCAATCCTGGCGCGGTGCTGATCCCCATCCGGCTTTATCAACACCACCGGCATATTTCGGCGCACCTGCCCCCGGGTGATGCGGCCGACAGCGATAGCGCCCACGTAGGTATTGTAAGCAAGCGTTGATATCTGCAACTGAAAGGCGCCCTCTGGGTCGACGGGCGGCTCGGGGCAGTTGTCTACAATGGCCTGGAACAACGGGGTCATATCCCCGCCGCGCACATCACTGCTCACACCCGCATACCCGTTGATGGCGGAGGCGTAGATAATCGGGAAATCGAGCTGTTCGTCGCTGGCTCCCAAGCGGTCAAAGAGGTCGAATGTCTGGTCGACCACCCAGTCTGGCCGGGCCCCATCCCGATCAATCTTGTTGACCACCACAATCGGTTTCAGCCCGTGTTGAAACGCCTTCTGGGTAACAAAACGCGTTTGCGGCATCGGTCCATCCACTGCATCCACCAATAGCAATACCGAATCCACCATGGAGAGAACCCGCTCCACCTCGCCCCCAAAATCGGCATGCCCAGGCGTATCGACGATATTGATTCGGTAGTCTTGCCAGCGGATGGCGGTGTTCTTCGACAGGATGGTGATACCCCGCTCTTTCTCGAGGTCATTGGAATCCATTACCCGCTCAACTGGGCCGAAGCGTTCGCCCAGGGTGCCGGATTGTTGAAGTAACTTGTCCACCAAGGTGGTCTTACCATGATCGACATGGGCGATGATGGCTATATTTCGGAGCTTGCTAATCATGAAGCGGCCAGTAGATGGAAAAAAGCCGTTTATTATAACCTTTTCATGAAATAAACAGGCGGGTAAAACTACAGTTTCTCGTAATCAATAAGTTAACGTACGTTCTTGACCAACCTGATGCATCTATTTCCCTATACCCTTATCGCTTCAGCTAAATATCTGTTATTCACAAACGCTGTGGATAACTTTGTGGAAAACCTGAAAATAGTCCGCCCGAGGCGGCCTGGCACCGCGATCTTTGTTAGTTTGCCTCAAAAATATACAACAAAGATTTCCCTATAAAAATCATATAATTAATCATTTTCTAATATAGCCATTACGGACCGCCTGACCCAGCAGAAGTAAGCCACTGTGATAAGTATGCGGTGTGTGAATAACAGATTGTTTTTTGTCGGACTCAGAACTGAGTTCCCGGTTTTTTACTTTCCACTTGGACATATTCGGCTCCATCTGAAAAAATTACCGTATCTTCCGAATTGGCCATTCACAGGGGTGAAAGTGAAAAATTGCGCATGGGTTCTGGTACTGATGATTTCCGCGGGTCACTTGCAGGCGGAAGAGCGGTACATTACCGACCAATTCGAAATCACCTTACGCTCAGGCGAGAGCACTTCCCACAAGATTCTGCGCATGTTACCGAGCGGTTTCCGGGTCGAGTTGCTGGGCACGAACGGGGCATCAGGATACTCTCATGTGCGTTTACCGGATGGAAAACAGGGGTACGTGCTGACCCGGCAACTGATGAAGATCCCCAGTGCTCGGGACCGTCTGGTAACCGCCGAAAAACGTCTCCAGGAACTGCAGCAGGAACCGGGCAAACTTTCTGCCCAATTAGCGAAATTGCAGGGAGACTACCAAAAACTGCAGACCGGGCATCAGGGCCTGCTCAAGGAAAAAGAGACACTGGATAAAGAGCTCGAATCTATCCGACGCACTGCCTCCAATGCTATTCAGATATCCAACGAGCGTAACGAGCTACGCAAAATGGTGGCTCAACTGACCCATCAAGTCGAGGAACTGAAGCAGGAAAACCGAGAACTCAGCAACAATAGTAATCAGCAATGGTTCTTGATCGGAGCCGGAATTGTCGTACTGGGTATCGTGCTTGGCCTCATCCTGCCCCACCTGCGTTTTCAGCGCCGCAAAAATAGCTGGGGATCGCTCTGATTGTCACTTGAGAAACTCCTAACGAACCAACGCTGCCGGCGGCCACCGGCAACGTTTCAAGTTTTCACTGCAACATCCGCTATGGTGGTATCCGCCAACGCAACAGCCTGCGAGCTATCCTCTTGCCCGTCAGGCGTGGTGGACATGCAAATTAGCGGGAGCATCTGTGGCAAACGAACGGGAGCACCTAACCAATCAGCTGACAACATCTAGCTCATTTCTGCAACGGGCCGAGCAGCAGCGTCTGGACCGTGAGTGTTTTTGCCTGCTTGATTTGAGAAAACTTGCCAATGATTTTTGCCGCCGCTACAGCTACCGCGGCCGTACCCTGTGGCTCGATGCCAGCGCACGCCAGACATTTTTAGAAGGGCTAAAACAAAATGGGGGCACCTTCACGGTAGGCACTTACGAAGCGATTCTAGAGGCCTACCCGCCCCCTTCGCCCAAGGGGCCTCTCCGGCAAGAATACCATCAAAATAGCATCTTTGAGATATCCCTAAAAAACAGACGTCCACCGCGACCCGATGGCACCCATAATTCGGTGTTTGAACTCGGCTATTTCGAAAAGCGGGTAGACAAGCGAGTTAGACACGTTACCCCTGTCTTGCTGCTTGCGGGTGGAAAGGTTATCCCAGCGGAGACAAGAGACATCTCTTTCCGGGGACTGCAAATCCGGGCTAAAACTGCGATCCAAATTCAGCCCGGAGAAGCCATAAAGGTTAAGATCGCACCCACGGCAGCAGGTGGAGAAAAACTCGCGGAAGCAGTGTACCGCGTCGTTCGTGTAAAACCACTGCTGTCGGAAGTCATTGTCTCGCTCTTGTCTGACGAACCCCGTTCCAACGAGACGCTCCAGTACTTTCGACACATTGTCTCCACCGAGGCCGGCACCGCCTTCACGTCATCAAACCTGGATTTAGAGGACTCGCTTCTCACCTCCCACTCGGCGTTGGCAGAACGGTGTTACATGCGCGCGAGCACGATTATACCCCTGTTCTTGTTCAAGACTTCCAGCGAACAAGCTCCCCTAAAGATTGTGTT
>JAGRGP010000096.1 GCA_020445415.1 Gammaproteobacteria bacterium
ACCAAAAGCCAGTCGTCTGGAAGGGCCATGGTCATGCGTACTGCTTTGAGGTCATGGTTTTTTGAGGTAACGAGCATATCCAGTTCATCTGGAGCCTGGATGTAGTTTCTCCATTTCTCTACGGACTCACCTGGCACTGGCGGCTGCATGAACGCGGGTTGGTACGATGGCGATATCAGACACCAGGCGGCTCCATCGGGATCATCGGGCGTGAGAGCGAGCAGTGCGTCCCGCCAAGCCGACTCGTCGGTAAATGGAGCGGTGACACCGGCACGATGAATCGCGATAGCTGCAAGCTGTACCAGAAAGGCATGCCAAGGGTGGCGCTGGTGAGGGCGTAGGGCAGGAAAATCGCGGATCTCATCATTGCGAAGGGCGACGAAGAGTCCGGGAAGTGTGTGCGCGCCTGGCTTGCCATCGGCGGCGAGCCGGGTTCTGATCAAGGGCTCATCCAGAAGTGAGTAGTGTAAGGCCACGGGTTGCTCCTTGGTATTCGTGATTAATTATTGTTGAGTCGCTCCAATCCCAACCGGCTGTAACGGAATCTGGCCTCGCCAAGGTTAAACTCCGTTACCCCGTCATGGGTCTCGATTCGTTCTGGCAACGCCTCTGGGGCTAATCCCTCGGGCAGCAGGTGGGAGCGAATCGGTATCTGTTTGAGCGGTTCGCTGAAGGGGCCTTTAACGGTTGTGTCAAACTGAATCAGTCTATCTTTCTCGCCGAGGCGGGTAGCGATGCCCTGATCTTGAGGAAATCCCGCATTTTCGTCATCGAATGGTTTGTTAACTTCCAAGATATGGTATCTAGCTGTTGTGCGCATAGCGATAACTTCACCTTCTACTTCATCTGAATGCCGTACCCAACCCTGCCCCATCTCATATTTGATCTTTTCAAGTATCTCTGAGTGAGTGGCGCCTTCCACCAGTCTCCGATTATTGGCGGGAATGTAGATCACCGGTTGCTCGGCGATCAGTCGCCGGGTTGCCTCGACGATGCGTAGGTCGGGATAGATACCGCCACCCTGGGAAAATCGCCCAAGCCCGTAGGCGGCGTGTTTCAGCAACGGCTGCAGGTCATGACCCCGTGGTGTCAGAATCAAGGCCTTAGGATCTGAATACGCCGGCGGGCGTTCAGAGGCGCCACGTCTATGGCGGTGCAGTCTACCGATACGCTGCAGCAGCACATCCATGGGGCAAAGGTCGGAGATCAACAGGTCGGCATCGATATCCAGACTCTGTTCCAATGTCTGGGTACCAATCAGGATGCGCGGGCCGAGCGGACGCTGCTTGCCCAGTTCCGTTTCGATGGCGGCATCCAACAACGGTCGGTCTTGTCTGCTGAAACGGCTATGATGCAGTGTAGCTTGACCGTTGACTCGGAATAGCATGTCAGCGGCCTCGGATCGGTTTTCGATACTGCGGAAGAGTTCCATCGCCGCCCCGACGGTGTTGCGCACCACCAGTACTTTGGCGCCATGTTGTGCGGCATCGATGACCAGGTCAGCGATGGCCTCCGGATTGTCGATGCAGTCATTCAGGGACCAACGTACGGTTTTGCTTCGTCCGGTTGCGGCCATTGGGTGTAAGCCGTCTTGATCTGAGATCGCCGGATAAGCTGCAATGGAGGCTTTGTCGAACGGGGGTGGCTGTACATTGGAACGACCCGGTGCGAGATAACGACATCGGGCGCTACTGCCAAGTGTTGCGGACAGTAACAGGGCGTGCCCTCCGTTACCAAGGTGGGCATGCAGCAGCCTCTCCAACAGCACGGTCATGTAGGCATCGGATGCGTGCACCTCGTCCACCACTAACAGGCTTCTGGACAGCAGGGCGTAACGCATGTGGGCGTGCTTCACCTTGAGGATACCGAGGAGCGCTTGGTCAATGGTGCCGACGGCTATTGGCGCAGCGAGGAAGCGTTTGGGGGCCTCGGCCGCCCAACGTTGCAGGGCTGTATCATCGTCGGGGTTATCATTCCACTGGACTTCAAAGCCGGGGAGCATGATGGGCTCCTCACCATCCGCTGCAGCGTAGCCGGGCAGGGCGCGGACAATGAGCGGTGGATTGTCAGGCCACAGGCGTGTGATGGCCTTGCGCACTCTGTCGTAGACTTGCTTGGCGGAGACCCGGGTGGGCAGAGCAAAATAGAGGCTGTCGACTTGCCCGGCGCGGAACAAGTGTACGAATCGCCACAACGCCGCTTCGGTTTTGCCGCTACCCGTCTCTGATTCCAGAATGACCAATGATCCTAGCGTCTTAGCCATTTCAGTTTGGATTGGATGGGGCGCAGTTACCTCGAAGACCTCCTGAAATTTGGGTTGCGAATTTGTAAGAAAACCCCGCCAGATTTCCGTGTCCATTCCCAGTGAACTAGCAGCCTTCTCTGCGTAACCACTTGCCGATTTGCTTCGGTCTTCGTCGCTGTGAATTGGGAAATGCCTGGCATCAGACCCCAGCCAATCCGCGAATTGAATCAGACCGGCAAAAATATGGCCGAATGCAGGAGCGGATGGCAAGGGCTGCCGGACCTCGCCGAATGCGTACGGAAACAGCGCCTTGATCCGGTTTGATAATGCTTCCATGACGGGCAGTGGATCGTAGCGGACTTTGCGCTTGGCATCCCGGACTACCGCCCAGGCTTTATTGCCGACTCTGTTCTCCGCTAAGATCGGACGCCCATGGTGGCTGATGCTGGCAAACAAGAGAGGAATCAGACCTTTCTCTCCCCAGGTAATCATCTCGTTGATCGGGAGGGCATCCAGGAGATAAGAGAACTTATCGTGATTATCCAGTATGAAGAGGGCCTCCGCACCGTGTCCTGAGGGAATGGGCCAATAAAACGGCCGGTTACCTTGATACCACCGCTTCGACTGAAAGCTGCTGGATGCTTTGCCGATGTCATGAAGGAATGCGATGACACTCAGCCGCTCGATATCTACTTTGTTGAGTATTCTGCCTGAAGCGAGATTTAAGGAACGACGAATAGCATTGCATTGGCACAGTCGATGAAAACAGATTGCTACGTCTGTGCAATGGTCTACCAGAGGAAGCCAATGGGTAAGTTGCCCAGAAGATTTGCAACGTAAAAGTTTTCCAAACGCTTGCGTTTCTTCCATAGTTGAATTCTCAAATAATTGGATACGTAAAAATCTCAGCTATTTTTAGGTATCGATATGATATTGGTGAGTAACATTCAGGACAGGGCAAATTACGCACGGAGATCGAGCTTCCAATCCGACACATATTTATGAACTCATGGTGGATTTCGTCGACACCAAGTAGGCGAGGTGGCAGGACGGTAAGTCGCCAGAGGCTGCGGCCCATAGGTTGATGCCGTTCCCGCAGTCCCCGGTCTACAGCAGCCACGTCCAGGCAGTGATACCGCGGCGAATGATAATCTGGGGGAGCCATGCCCTCCCGATTCTGGGACTTGCTCCAGGAGTCGAGGTAGCCAGGATCTCCCAATATATTATCCAGATTTTATTTAAGGTAATGTCTTATAGCACATTAACGGGCTCAATGAGTGAGTCCGGTACGCTTAACCTTCACACATAGGGTTCTTGACAATGGGCGACTACACCGAAATCACGATGATCGACGGAGTGGCACAAATCCTGTTAAACCGTCCCAGGCACTACAATGCCCTGGATATTGCCACCGCTCGGGAACTCTCGGCGCTGCTGTTGCGGTGCGCCACCGATCCGGAGATTCAGTGTGTGCTGATTACCGGGGCCGGTGAGGCATTTTCGGCGGGTGGCGACATCCGGCGCGCCATGAGCCATCCTCGTGGTCCGGGTGCGGTATTTCACGAACTTGCGACACAGGTTCATGTGTGTGTTACCGAGATCAGGCGCATGCGCAAACCGGTACTCGCCGCCATTAACGGGATTGCCGCGGGGGGTGGTTTTTCGTTGGCCTTAGCCTGTGATTTTCGAGTGATGGCGGAATCGGCCCGTCTCAAGCAGGGATTTACCAGTAATGCGTTGTGTATCGATGCCGGTGGCACCTTCACTCTGCCGCGGCTGGTAGGGCTGGCCCGGGCGCTAGAGATCGCGGCGCTCGATGAACCTGTCGATGCCCGCCAGGCGCTGGCTTGGGGCTTGGTAACCGAGGTGGCCGCCGATGACCAGCTAATGGAGCGGTCCCACGCGCTGTTGAAGCGAATCCGCGCCAAATCTCTGCATACCTTTGGCTGGTCCAAAACCCTGTTGAGTCAATCCTTGGAAACGGCCTTAGAAACGCAACTGGCATGTGAAAGGGAGGGTCTCGTGGACTGTGCTTCACACCCGGACGGGCTTGAGGGGATGCGGGCCTTTCTGGAGCGACGCAAGCCACTCTTTAATCGGTAGGATGGGCTCATCCGGTACCAGGCTGGACCTTCTTTGCCTGGCGTTATTGCACGGTTTTCTCTATCTTTTCACCCTGACGGCATGGCGTTTTCTGACACCCAACTAACCGGCTGAAGGATTAGGGCACTATGGCGAAGAAGATCTTCCTTAGCTACCGGCGCGAAGACCGGCCAGGTTATGTCGCGCGGCTGAAAGACGAGCTGGAGCGAACCTTCGGTAAGGGACGGGTGTTCCGGGATGTGGAGGATATTGCTGGCGGCAGCAAATGGAAGGAGGTGCTTGAGCATAATCTTCAGGCGTCTGGCGTAGTGTTGGTGATCATCGGACCGCATTGGGAGTCGATCTGGGCGGCACGTGTAGGGGACTCCGTCAATTACGTGGCGTTTGAATTGGAACGGGCGCGGGAGTTGGGCGTTCCCGTCATTCCCGTGACCTTGGATGGCACGGTACTTTCGAACAAGATCGACTTGGGTGAGATTACCTGGTTGTTGGACAATCAATGCTACGACATCTCCGACAAACAGGGCCGTTGGGGTGCCGACGTCAAGGGGTTGATGGCATTGATTGAAGCCTTGCCGGGGATGGGAGCGGTTCGTGACGAGCAAGCCCCTAAACCGGTCCCGGACGGGATTGCCAGCACCAGGGGGCTTGTCAAAAAGGCCGGGTGGGCGGCCGTTACCCTAGTGGGGGCATTGGTGTTGGTCCTGGCGCTACAAGAACCCCAGTTGGATGAGCCTACCGGTAACGACCCGGTGAGCGAGCAGCGGTGGGCCGGTCCGGGTGCGGTGAATGTGGACGTCACATCCCAGATCGGAACGCCTGGTGAATCACCGGGATTGGCTCCGGACTATCCCGACATTACCGGGACTTGGCAGAGTTCGAGTGACGGTACTGTTTATCATGTTGTGCAGTACGATGGTGGGCACTTTGCCATCAACAGCCCTGGCTACGCCGCGGGTAGCGGCCGCTTTCTCCCTCAACAGCCACATCAGTTTCAGGTAACCCTAACCGGTGTGGGGCAGGGGCTGTTTTCGGTATCCCCCGATGGTACGACCATCGAAGGCTGGTTTACCGAAACCGCTACCGGTCTAAGGCAGCACGATACCCTGACGTTGCTAGACTAGGTCAAGTCCTCGTTATTGGTGCCGGTCCGGATGAGTAGCGGTGAGGCCGCTTGTTTACGAAAGATGCCTTTACGTATCAACCGCTCCTCGCGACGCACGGCGACTCGGAATGGTCCATTTCCCTGGCAAGAGTAATGGTGCCTAGGCAACACATCCGTGTAGAATGGCAATAACCGCCCTGGTCCCCGGTTTCGTGGGCCGGGCAGCGGTTGGTGAAGCGGGGGTGCCCGGGTTGCTGCGGGGCTGAGAGATACCCTTTGAACCTGATCCGGTTCGTACCGGTGTAGGGAAGCGGAAGACCTTCTTTCCTTTCGGTTCGTGGCCTCCCAACCCGTGTGATCGGCGCTGTCGACCGGCGCTCAGCCCAAGGCGAACGGCTTGGTCCGGAAACCGCTGTGTCGAGGCGTTGTCGGACCAAACGAAGGGTGCTTGGTGCCGGGAATTCCAGCGGGTTGCCGAGGAGATATGGAATTTGGTCAAGATTATTCTCAACAACGAGGAGATGTCCATCAAGGTGGGGCGCACGGTGGAAGCGCTGCTTAAACAGTTGGAGATGGACCGTTCCGAGCGCATTGCCATCGCGGTCAACGATCAGGTAGTCAGCCGCTCCGACTGGCCGAACCATCAGTTGCGGGACAACGATCGGGTATTGGTGATCGCGCCGATTCAGGGGGGATGACATCGGCGTATCCGCCGGTATCCATGGATGAACGGGAATGATGACATGAGACAGACTGATTCACTGGCTATCGGTGAGAGGGAGTTCCGCTCGAGGCTCTTCCTGGGTACCGGCAAGTTCGGCTCGTATCCACTGATGCATGACGCCGTGGCAACGTCAGGAACGGAATTGGTGACGGTAGCGCTGCGGCGGGTGCATTTGCACGAGCAGCAGGACGACGTTATTTCTCACCTGCAGCTCCCAGGAGTACATCTGTTGCCCAATACCTCTGGGGTGCGGACCGCGAAGGAGGCCGTCCTGGCGGCGCAGTTGGCTCGTGAATCTCTGCAAACCCATTGGTTGAAACTGGAAATCCATCCAGATCCGCGATATTTGTTGCCGGATCCCATCGAAACGCTGCTGGCTACCGAGGCGTTGGCGAAACAAGGGTTTGTTGTCATGGCCTACATTAATGCTGATCCGGTGCTGTGCAAGCGCTTGGAGGAGGTGGGTGCGGCGGCGGTAATGCCTCTGGGTGCACCCATCGGCACCAATCAGGGGTTGCAGACCCGGGCCATGCTGGAGATTATCATCGAGCAGAGCAGTGTACCGGTGGTTGTCGATGCCGGAATCGGCGCGCCATCTCAAGCCGCGGAGGCCATGGAGATGGGTGCCGATGCGGTCCTGGTAAACACTGCGATCGCCGTGGCGGGGGATCCGGTGGCGATGGCGGAGGCTTTTCGATTAGCGGTGCATAGTGGGCGGATGGCGTTCGAGGCGCGAATGGGCGCGGTGCGCAAGCAAGCGGAAGCCAGCAGTCCACTGACTGCATTTCTGAGACCTGAATAACCCGGGAGGGTAAACCGGCACCATGAGTTTTCTGGCTGAGTTTCAGCGTCATCCGTGGGAAGCCATGGGGGAGCGCATCTACGCCAAGACCGATGAGGATGTTCAGCGGGCACTGTGGCGCCGGGGCCGCCGGGATCTGGATGATTTCTGCTCTTTGGTGTCTCCGGCGGCTGATCCCTATCTGGAACAGATGGCTCAATTGAGTTATGCGCTGACGCGCAAGCGGTTCGGCCATACGACCCAGCTTTATATCCCCCTATACCTGTCCAACGAGTGTCACAATATCTGCACCTATTGCGGGTTTAGCGTCCACAATAAGCTCCCACGGCTAACCTTGAGTCGCGATCAATTGATGCAGGAAGTGAAGGAGATCAAAGCTCAGGGATTTGAGCATATCTTGCTAGTCACCGGAGAGGCCAACCGGCAGGTTGGTGTCGACTATTTCGAGCGGGTGTTGGAGTGGATCCGCCCCCATTTTGCCAGCATAACCATCGAGGTTCAGGCACTTGGGCAGGATGACTACGAGCGGCTGATCGCGCGCGGTCTCAACAGCGTGCTGCTTTACCAAGAGACCTACAATAGCCATACCTACGGGATTTATCATCCCAAGGGGAAGAAGGGGAATATGGCGTACCGTTTGGAGACGCCCGACCGGTTGGGCCGGGCCGGTATCCACCGCATTGGTATCGGGGCGCTGCTGGGTCTGGAAGATTGGCGGATCGATTCAGGATTTGTGGCATTACACCTGGCCTACCTGGAACGCCACTACTGGCGTACCCGCTATTCGATCTCATTGCCGAGACTGCGTCCGGCGGCCGGTTTTCAGGCACCAAACGTGCTGGTTAGCGATCGTGATTTTGTCCAGCTCATCTGCGCCTACCGCATATTCAATGAAAATGTGGAGATCTCGCTTTCCACCCGCGAAAGCCCCGCCCTTAGGGATCGTTTGCTAACGCTAGGCATTACCGCGATGAGTGCCGGCTCCCGTACCGACCCCGGGGGATACACGCTCAACGATGACGCGTTGGAACAGTTTGACGTGAATGATGAGCGCTCACCGGCGCAAGTAGCGGCCATGATTCGCGCCCAGGGGTTTGACCCGGTGTGGAAAGACTGGGACATGGTACTGGAATGAATGTTGGCTCATAGCTCACGACGGCGCTGAATGGCGCCGGGATAGAGGTGGGTGCTGAGACCGCTGTGGCTTCCGTAACGAGCTCAGTAGATGGAGGCGGAGGCCGGATCGATTACCCCGAGGATATTCAGAGATTCAACGCAGACTTCCGAAAGCGTCGACTCGATTACCTCCGGCGTCAGGCCAGTGGCCTGCCAGGCAAAAGCATTGATCTGTCGTCTTGCATCGTGATTTTGGTTGTTCATCTTCCAGCTTGGCTCGACACAGTTGGCGATTGCCGTCGCGATATGGACAATCGAGCTCTCGATTTCGTAATCCCCGGCGAGATTGGGTTCATGGTGGAACTCCACCACCTTCTGAATCATCGTCGGAAACGCCCAGCGGCTCAGCAGTTCCTGACCTACCTGGGCATGGGTGACACCCATTAACTGCTTTTCCATGAGATACCGGTAAGACTCTTGCTGCCGGCTATCTGCTAGCACCTTGGCCGCGAATTCCGGTTTGGCCTGGTAGATGATGAGCTGGCCGATATCGTGCAGTAAGCCAGGAATGAATAATCGTTCCGGATTCTCATATCCGGCATGTCTTGCCAGCGAGGTGGAGGCAAGCCCGCAGCAGACACTGTGATGCCAGAAATTTTCCATATCGACAATCTCGGGGTCCATCTCCCGAAAAGCGCTGGTAGAGGCGGTAGACGCCAGGAGATCGCTCAATCTGTCGGTGCCGATTCGGGCTATCGCATCGGTGATGGTCTCGACCGCCGGACCTGAAAACTCTGTGCCGTTGGCCAGTTGCAAGAGCCGTGCGGTCAACGTGGGATCGTAGCCAATTAACTCTGCCAGTTCAGAAATCTCACATTTACCCGTTTCCAATAGCTGACCCAACTGCTCGCATACTTCTGGTAACGAGAACAGCGTACTCACTTGATCGACGATTGACTTGGCTTCCATAAAATCGGCCCTGTTCTTATCACTCAAGTTACCCCTATGCCGTCTATCCGATAGGCCGGGATCTTATTGTGGTGACTTGGTCCAGTCAGCCACCGGTAGGGTGATCTGTTGTCATTTGGAATGAGACGCCCTGGTTTTGGGTATAGTATTACAAATCAAAACCAGTTGCGGAGAATGTGCCCGGTCGATGCCGGGTGAATCATTGCTCACCCGGCAGGCGGGCTGTTCCCGGGCATGCTCAACTCCCCCTGCAAGCGAATACAGTACCAATCGCACAAAACAACACCCCTACTATGTCTGGGAACCGGATCTACTATAAGGGCATCATTGATCCAGAAACGTGATCCAGTTCCGATACTTGGCTAGACATGGTATTTACGGAATATGGCATGTCGCACCGGACAACTGCACACGAATTGCCCGCCGATCGGTGAGTTATAGGGACATTCGGAACGGTCCTCGCATACGATTACCGTACGCTCAGTGGTATGTTGCAGATCGACGCTGCACAGTTTGAAATCTCGATCGCTCAGACACGCGTGATCACGCTTGCATTTGTTGGCTTGTTCCACGATTTCAACGGGTATCTTGTAGATGTTCCCTTGAGCCATGGCTTCCCATTCTCCTTGGCAACGGGTTGGTGGCCGCTGGGCTAGATGAATGCGTTAAAGATGCGGCGCTCGTCCCATGGGTGCTGAAAGTCGTTACTATATAAGCTTAGCGGAATCCAGCCGTTTTGGGTAAGTGTGGCGTGGGAAGAACTCTAGCCCATTAGGGAGCCTTCTGAGGATTGAGCGGAAAACAAGGGACACTGGGTATTAGTGGCCCGAGGATTATCGATCGGCCAGCATTTAGGTCCAGGCGATGACCAGGACTCCCGCTACCATCACCCCGCCGGCCAAGAGGTGCCTGCCTAGCCCCGATTCCCTGAAAATCAGAGCGCCGTACAAGATCCCAAACAAGAGGCTGGTGCGTTTGACCGAAATCATATAGGCCACCTCGATTTGGGTAATGGCGGTGAAGTGAGCGATCAGCATCAGGCCAGTCAGCCCCGAGACTGCCAGAACCGCCCAAGGTTTACGCCAGACTCCGCTCAAGGCACGGGGACTGGCCAGTCCCAACAAGGGTAGGAGCAGTAGGCCGACTACCAGCATGTAAAATGGACCGAACAGCACTGGGGGCATAAACTGCATTGCACCTTTTGTGGTTACCGAGGTGATTCCATAAAGGAGTGCTGCGCCCAGCATAGCCAGTGATCCCCGGTTTCGGAATACCATGAGAAACGGTTCCAGTATCCCGCCCAACCTCCGAATTTTGATAACGTTGAAATTTAGCAACCAGGCTCCGGTTACCACCAGCAGGATACCAGTAACTCCGCGTCCCGACAGGGTTTCACCCAGCAGCAGATAGCCGGTCAGTAGCACGAACACAGGGGTGAAGGCCAGGTAAGGAAGGGTAGCGGCCAGGCTGTGGTCTCTGATGGCGAACATGTAAAGAAAGGTTGCCAATATCTCCAACGGGACACTGGCTCCCAGCCACGCCCAGAACGAGGGTGGCAAATCGGGAATGGGTTGTGTTAGTACCAGGGGAGAAATGACCAGGCCGGCAAGGGTCAACCTGACGAAGGTCAGTTCCCGCAATGAATAATCAGCCAACCGGGCCTTGGTTAAGGCATCGGCGGAGGCGAGCAGAAAGGCACAGATCAAGGTAAGGGGAAACCAGTCCATTTTAGAAGCGATGCATTGAGGCCTATCCTGGGAGCTTCCGGCACGGGTCCACCCCGGTTGAGCGGGCAGGGAATTGGCCGGACACCTTCGCCCGGCATTCGGCCAAGAATCCAGTATGGGTCGTAGCCGCAACTTGACTGGTATCGCTACGTTAACTATTTAGTTACTTACGCGCAACTTCACCAGCGGCCGGGTTCCGTTGGCTGGATTCGGAAATGGCAGTTAAACGCAATCCCGAGCTGACAAAAGAAAAAATCTTGGAAGCGGCGGTTGCCGAGTTCGCGGAGAAAGGGTTTGGCAGCGCGAGGGTGGATGCCATTGCCCAAAAGGCCGGCGCCAACAAACGGATGCTTTACCACTATTTCGGGAATAAAGAGGCGTTGTTTGTCGCGGTACTTGAACAGGCGTATCAAGATATCAGAGACCACGAACAGGCCCTTGATTTGCAGCGCTTGGACCCCGCTCAGGCGATGCGCGAGCTAATCCGGTTCACCTTTCGATATTTTGTCGACCATCCGGAGTTTATCAGGTTGCTCAACAATGAGAACCTCTACGGCGCGGTTCACATCCGACGCTCTCACCGGGTACTCGCTATGCACACGCCGTTGGTGGAGCAATTGGGGCAGGTTCTGCGACGTGGTGTGGCGGCGGGGGTGTTCCGTCCGGGAATCGAGCCCATTCAGCTCTATATCACGGTGGCGGGGCTGGGCTATTTCTATCTTTCAAACGCGGCGACCCTCGGGACCATCTTTGGTAAAGATCTTACCGCGCCCCGGGCTCTCGAGCAGCGACTCGAGCACATGACAGCGGTGGTTCTGGGGTATCTGCGGCCCTGAGGGAAGGGCTGGCAATAGGACTTGCCACAATCGGTTGTCGACACCGGTTGAGCCGGTCCCAGGTTTGAGCTATAAGTAACCAATTGGTTATAAGTGGGTTTCAAGGGTGTAACACGATCGAGAACGGAGGGCGATGAAATGAATCTGAAAGGGTTAGCCGTGGGTCTCGTTTTGGCAGCAGTACTGGGTGGTCCCGCCGCCGCGGAATGGAAACCGGATAAACCGGTACGCATTATCGTTCCTTGGGGCGCGGGAGGATCCACCGATCAGTTGGTAAGGACCTTGGCCGGGGATCTTGAAGAGGCACTCGGACAGAAGGTGGTCGTGGTCAATCAGCCCGGCGGGGCTGGCGCCGTAGGTACCAAAGCAGCCTTGGAGTCGCCACTGGACGGATATACCTGGACGGCGGGGGCCGCCAAAGATTTGGGCACATACGGGGTAACCGGAGCCATTGAGACCCAATTGAAAGACTGGCACTTGTATCTGGCGGTTATCAATTTCACCATTTTGTCGGTGAATCCAGACTCTCAATTTCAGTCCGCCAGTGCGGTGGCCGAGGGGATGCGGACCGACCCCGGTGCCGTGACCATTGCCACCGGAGGTATCAACTCTGCGGGCGGTGCTTCTGCCGAGGCGTTGAAAGCGGCGGTCGGAGGTGACTACAAGATGGTGACCTACGATGGCGGTAGCCCGGCGGTCAAGGCGGCAGTGGCTCACGAGACCGAGATGACGACACAGCTTATCTCGGAGCAGTATGAAATGTTGCGTGCCAAGCGGCTCAAACCCCTGGGGGCATTCACCCGAACGGCGGTGGAACTTCCGGATATCGGTAAGATTGAGTCGATTACGCAGTTGGTGCCCGGCACCAAGGTCGGTCCGGTGTATTTTGGAATCTGGGCCCCCAAGGGTATTCCGGACGAGGTGGTGGCAACCATGGGGCGGATCTGGGAGCAAAAGATCAAGCAGTCCGAACGCCTGAAGGGGTACGCCCAGTCCAAGGGTTTAGCGGTCAATGTGGTCTCTGGCGAGGTCGCCTACCAGCAAGCTTTCCCCAGTACCCAGATTAATGCTTGGCAGATTCACGACGGAGGCAAGTCGAAGGTGAGCCCCGAGACGCTGGGAATACCCCGTCCCTGAGCGGTCCGTCGAGTCCGACTACCCCATTGCGGGTGCCTGTGGGACGGGTGCCGGTTACGGGGCCAGCATTTTGGGAGCAGGTGGAGGATCCCTCCATGACAACACCGAAATCGCCGATGGCGAGGGCCGATTTTTTCACCGGCATCCTGCTGTTTATGCTGGGGGCGTATTTGTTGGTAGAAGGTTTGCGCATGCCCGGGGCCGGTGGTTACATCGAGGCGGGGGGAGAGCCGGGGAGGGTGCCGGTGATGCTGGGTGTCATCATCGCCTTGTTGGCGTTGATCCTCGTGGTCCGCGCCCTGCGTGCTGGAGCACGCCAACGCTGGCAGGATGGGGAGCGGACAGTGGTGGACAGCGACGGCGTGGTGCGTGGAGTGCTGACCGCTGTTTGGTGCGGCTGTTATGCGTTGGCGATGCTGGGATTCACAACCGGCGGCTGGCAGTTCACTTATCGCGGGGCCACTGTGCTGTTTCTGCTGGTCTTCATTGTCGGCTTTGAATGGGGGAATGCCAAGGATCTCGGTGCCAGGCGTTGGGCTTGGCTGGGGCAAGCGTTCCCCTCCATTGCGCGGCTGCTGCAGCCGCTTTCCCGGATGCCAGGCGCCCGTTTCGGATCGTACCTGTGGTTAATTTGCGTAGCGTCGGCCCAGGCGCTGGTGGCCACTTGGGTAATAGCTTGGTTGTTCGAGCAGAAGTTCTATGTTCAGCTGCCCTGATGCACGCGGGAGTCGGGTAAGCTGATGGAGGCGATACTGGACGTATTCTCGTACCTCGCCATAACCACGGAACTGGTTGTGACCGCAGCCGCCAAGTTCATGAGTATCAAGATGCTGCTGCTGGTATTCGGAGGAACACTGCTGGGCATCTGCATAGGTATGCTGCCGGGTCTGACCGCCACCATGGGCGTCGCCTTGCTGACCACGCTGACTTACAGCATGAATCATGGCGATGCGTTGATGGTGTTGGTTTGCCTGTACGTGGGGGCAATTTATGGCGGTAGCCGCAGCGCCATTCTCCTCAACATCCCCGGTACGCCAGCCAATGCCGCCACCACCCTGGACGGCCATCCGTTGGCTATGTCGGGACGTGCTGGAGCGGCCATGGGGGTGGCTACCACGGGATCGTTTCTTGGGACTGTTATCGGTCTATTCTTTTTGGCCACGGTGGCGCCGGTGCTAGCCGACTACGCCTTGAAGTTTCAAACTCATGAGTTCTTCTGGCTCGCGCTTTTTGGCATTCTGATCTCGGGCCAGTTAACCGCCGCGGAAGACCCTCTGAAGGGATGGATCGCCGGCTTCTTAGGGCTCGCGGTGGCCATGATAGGCCAGGAAGGGCTGTACATGACCGATCGATTTACCTTTGGGTATACCGAAATGCAGTCCGGCATCAACCTTATCCCCGCGATGGTGGGTGCCTTCGGTTTTTCCGAGGTAATCGCGGTGATGTGGAACAAGCGACTGGAGATCATCCGATCCAAGACACGCCTGAGGGACGTGATACCCGATTTGACACACATCTTCCGGTACAAGCGCACCATCGCCCGTTCCGGTTTTATCGGCACCTTGATCGGCGTTATTCCCGGCGTTGGCGAGGATATCGGGGCCTGGGTGTCGTATGCTGCCGCGCGGCGGGTGTCCCGGGAGAAAGACCAATTTGGCAAGGGGTCAGTGGAGGGGTTAATGGCGGCGGAGACGGGAAACTCCGCCGCTCCTCCCGGCGCCTTGATACCGGTGCTTACTTTGGGAATTCCCGGTTCGGCGCCGGCGGCGGTATTGCTCGCGGCGATGATTCTACACGGCGTGAGACCTGGCCCGATGATCATGCTCGAGTCTCCCCAGTTCGTCTACGAAGTCGTGGTCATGATGATCTTCGCGGCCTTCGCTATTTTGATACTGGGTGTTTCACTCACCCCTCTGTTGTTGAAGATTCTTGCCGTACGGCGGGAACGATTGATGCCAGTGGTGTTTGTACTTTGCGTGATCGGCAGTTATGCGATTGAGCAACGTATGTTTGACGTCTGGGTGATGGTGATCTTCGGTGTATTCGGTTTCCTACTCAGGCAGATGCGCTATCCGATGGCACCGTTGGTGCTCGGTATCGTGCTGGGCGATATCTTCGATAAGAGTTTCCGTCGCTCTTGGGTAATCAATGATGGGGAGTTTAGCTTTTACTTCACCCGTCCGATCTGCGTGTTGTTGATGCTTATGTGCCTGTTTACCTTGGTGATGAGCTTCGGGCCCAGTCGTAACTATCTTGGGCCCAAATTGCAGCGATTGTGGCGGGCGCTATTCAGTGGTTTGCGGGATCTGTTGCGGGCGCATCTAATGCTGCTTTGGGCGCTGATTCAGGGCATCCAGGCGCTCGCGGGGTATCCGCCTTCTGGTACGGAGCGGGGAGCGCCAGGGCTGCGCGCTGTGCTGACTGATGCGGTGGGTACCTACCGCGCAACCTGGTTGCGGGTGGTGGAGGAACTGGTTCGGGCGCTCATGGGCTTAACCGTTTCACCCCTACGAGACCTGTTGGTATTGATCCGCTTGCTGCCGGAGACGAAGGTATGAACAGCCAGCTGATTGGGGGGGTGGGGCTAAGCCATTTGTGGGTATATCACCAACGCCCCGGTCCGGATGGGGTGAATGGGGGTTGTGCGCATGTCCATGCGTTGAGCGACGAAGCCTACTATTGCGTAAGCGGCAAGGGTGCGGTGGAGCTGCATGACCTGGACCGGGGGTTCGTGCGCCATCCGATGCAGCCAGGAGATTATCTGCAGTTTCCCCCCGCTACCCTGCACCGGTCCATCAGTTACCAGGAGTGCGAGTTTCTGGTAGTGATGGGTAACGGTGGTTTGCCCGAACAGGGTGACGCCCGGATCTATTTCGGTCCTGAAGTGGATGCCGCTCCCGAGGTTTATCTCCAGCTCAAAGACTTGTCTTCTTCCGGATTAGAAGGTGCCCTCGCGCGTAGGGATGCATCGGCACTCGCATACCAGCGGTTACTCGAGCTGTGGACACGGGATCGGCCGGCCTACCGGGCCGAGCTGTCGCGGTTTATCGGCTTGCACCGGCGGGAGCTGGCAGACCGCCGTACGGACTTTGAGGGCTTGATTCTAGGCGGAGTAGGAGCCGTATTAAAGAACGCTCTGGCGCGGGTCCGGGCCCTTCCCACTGCCGTTGGATCGACATCTGAACCTGCCGCAGCGCTGGCATCACCCGCTCGGGTGTACGGCATGTGCGGCGTGCTCAGGCAGGTGACGCTTGCAGCTAATTCAGTCCCGCTGGTTGGATCCCAGGATGCCAGTGGGAGGAGGGGGCGATGAAACTTTCCCTGTGCAACGAGGTTATCCGGGAGCTGGACTTCCGGGAACAATGTGCCTTTGCCCATGCGTTGGGCTACGATGGTCTGGAGGTCGCTCCGTTCACGCTCGCCCAGGACCCACAGCAGATCGAACCTGAGGATGCGGCAAGATTGCGGGCCATCGCCGAGGACGAGGGGGTCGAGATCACGGGCCTTCACTGGTTGTTGGTGTCTCCCCGGGGGCTTTCCATTACCTCCGATGACAAATCGGTACAGGCGCGCACCCAGGACCATCTAATACGGTTGATCTATCTGTGTGCCGAACTGGGCGGCACGGTACTGGTGCACGGTTCTCCCGCCCAACGCCGGGTAAAACCCGGTGAGAGTTGGGAGACAGCCTATGCGCGGGCGCGGGAGATGTTCCGTGCGATCGCCGAAACCGCCTGCGATGTTGGTGTGACCTATTGCATCGAGCCGTTATCCACGGCAGAGACCTCGTTTATCAATCATTTGGAAGAGGCTCTACGGTTAGTGGATGACGTGGGCCAGCCCTGTTTTCGGACGATGATCGATACCAGTGCCGCGGGACAGACCGAGGAGCAACCGGTTGCGGATCTCATCCGCCGATGGATGCCCTCCGGAAAGGTGGCTCACATTCAATTCAATGATTCCAATCGCCGGGGGCCAGGGCAGGGTGAGGATGATTTTCTCCCGATTCTCCAGGCGCTGAGTGATACCGGTTACGATGGGGTTATCTCCATGGAGCCCTTTATCTACGAACCGGACGGTCCTACCGTGGCCAAGGAGAGCATTCGCTATGTCCGGGCGTTAATGGAGAGGCTCGTCTGATGGGAGTGCGCCTGCGTGTACGCGAGGTAAGATTCGGTGAGCGGGAGGTTGAATTGCGTCTCCCTTTCAAGTTTGGCAGCAGTGTCCTGAAGCGCACACCCCAAGTGTTCGTCGGGGTTTGCATCGAACTCGAAGATGGGCGTCAGGCCTGGGGAGAGACGGCGGAACTGTTGGTGCCAAAGTGGTTCGACAAGACCGCAACACGCAGTAATTCGCAAAACTTGAACCAACTTCGCCACTCGTTGCGGCAGGCGGCGCAGTTTTATTGTGGCAGGGGCCGCCCACTCACCGCCTTCGAATTGTCGGCCGAATGTTACCAAGAGCTGGTTGTCGGAGGCGCGAGTTGTGAACTGCCTCCATTGGCCGCCTCGTTTGGGGGCGCCGAGTTGGACAAGGCGGTACTCGACGGGGTCTGCCGTGCCCTCGGAATCAGTTTTCAGGACGCATTGCGCGGGAATGCCCCCGGTATCGATTTCTCTCGGGCGGCGCCCGATCTTGATGGATTTCAGGGTGCTCGTTTTCTGGCGGGGTTGGCGGGCTCAAGCCGGGTGGCGGTGCGCCATACCATCGGGCTGCTGGATCCGCTGACCGAGGATCAATGTTTTCAGGACCAATCGCCGGATGATGGGTTGCCGGTGTCCTTGGAAAAGGTGCTCGGGGTCTATGGGCCCCGCTATTTCAAGATCAAGGTCTCGGGAGATTGGGAGGCTGACCTCCAGCGTTTAACTACCATCGCCGCTATCCTGGATCGCACTAAGGACAGCTACTGGGTAACACTCGATGGCAACGAGCAGTATCGGGATCGGGAGGGGTTGCTTAGTCTGTGGGGAGGGATCAAGGCACAGTCTCATCTCGAACGATTCAGGGCAGGAATCCTATTCATCGAACAGCCGTTGCACCGAGATCTGGCATTTGCTATCGATATCACTCCTCTGGCTGCCGAAGTCCCGCTTATTATTGACGAATCCGACGGCACCATGGATGCCTTTCTTGAAGCTCGGCAAGCAGGCTATAGCGGCATCTCTAGCAAAGCTTGCAAGGGACTCTACAAGTCGCTCGTCAATGCCGCACGCTGCCAGGGCGCCACCGACCGGGTGGGTCGGCCGCTGTTCCTATCCGCGGAAGATCTAACCTGCCAACCGGGGTTGGCGCTGCAGCAAGACCTGGCACTGATTGCCGGGCTCGGCATTCCTCATGTAGAACGCAACGCCCATCACTATGTCAGAGGCATGGCGGGGGCTCCAGAGGCTGAGCAATATGCTTTTCTGGAGGCCCATCCCGACTTGTATCATCTGGCTGCAGGCAGGGCTTGTCTAACAATAGACCGGGGGGAGATCGCGCTCGGGTCACTCGCCACAACCGGGTTCGCGAGTGGTGCCGGAATCGATTGGTCCAGTATGGGTGAAATGAAGGATTCTACTGGGGAACTGTCATGACTCAGCATCGTCTCGGGATCATCATGCACGGAGTCACCGGGCGCATGGGTATGAATCAGCATCTGGTGCGCTCGATTCTAGCCATCCGGGAACAGGGTGGAGTGACGCTTTCCAACGGTGACCGGGTGATCCCTGACCCGGTATTGGTTGGGCGGAACCGGTCAAAGCTTGCCATGCTGGCACAGCGGTACGGGATTACCCGTTACACTACCGACCTGGAAAAGGCGCTGGCCGACCCTAAGGATAGCCTGTTCTTCGATGCGGCCACCACCCAGCTCAGAGCCGGGCTGGTCAGGCAGGCGATTGCTGCCGGGAAGCACATTTACTGTGAAAAGCCCATTGCCGAGACCTTGGATGATGCCCTGGCTATTGCCCGCTATGCGGAGAAGGCGGGAATCAAGCACGGCGTGGTGCACGACAAGCTTTATCTCCCAGGCATGATTAAACTGAAAATGTTGCGGGACTCCGGGTTCTTTGGTCGCGTTCTCTCGGTGCGGGGAGAATTTGGCTACTGGGTTTTTGAAGGGGATTGGCAACCTGCCCAGCGCCCCAGTTGGAACTACCGCGCTGGGCAAGGCGGAGGCATCATCACGGATATGCTCTGTCATTGGCGGTATATCCTGGATAATCTGATCGCTCCGGTACGCTCGGTGAGCTGTCTGGGTGCTACCCATATTCCCAGGCGTTGGGACGAGCAGGGACGGGAATACCAAGCAGATGCCGATGATGCGGCCTATGCCACGTTTCAGCTCGATGGCGGGGTGATCGCGCAGCTAAACAGCTCCTGGTGCGTCCGGGTGCGACGCGATGATCTGGTCACTTTT
>JAGRGP010000097.1 GCA_020445415.1 Gammaproteobacteria bacterium
CTCGAGGAGATGATGCGCATCGACCAAGACAACGGCTTCGACCACCTCAACACGGAGGCCGGTCGCAATCTCGAACTGCCGTTCGACGACGAGATAACTTTCTGAATCGGTACCAAATCCAGCTTCACCTCCAACCAGTTCGTTATCCGTTCACCGGTTTGTCCCGCCAGTGAACGGATGATGGTACCAAATCGCTAACCATCTCCCCGCTGCTGTCAGTTGCCTTCTCTCGCTATTTCGACATGACTCATAATCCGGGAAAAAACCGCTTAGTCAGGTCAAAATAAAGTTATAAAAGTCGCGCGATCTAATGTGGGATACAACAAGGGCTATGAATATTTCCCAACGCGTTCCTGCAGCGAGCTGCTTCCCGTAATCAAGTCGCTGGGTGAATGGGGGATGCGCTGGGCGCGCTCCAATCTCACTGAACGGGATTATGATGTCGAGCTGCTGATGCTCTATCTAAAACGCAGCATCAACCCAAAACACCTGATCGGAGACGAGACGGTTATCCGCTTCAAGTTTACCGATATAAAGGAGTACCCCGACTGGTGGATGGTGGTGACAGGCAACGAGATAGATGTTTGCGTGAATGATCCTGGCAAGAATGTGGATGTCTATATCACTACCACCGTGATCACCATGGCGGAAGTCTGGATGGGGCAGATCAACTATCGTAAAGCGGTTATCGAAGACAAGCTGAAGGTGGTTGGCCCGAAAGCACTGACCGGTGATCTCGGTAATTGGATGGCGACCAGTGTGTTCGCCGATATTGCGCCGGCCAGCGAAATTCTCTGAGTATTAAGCAAACGGTTTGCCGCTGCAATGGGATTGGTTTTGACTTAATCATCAAGTCCTTTGATATTGGATGGATAGAGGCAATGAATCACGCGATAACTTTCGATGACGTGCTATTGGTCCCGGCTTACAATCATTGGGAATCCCGGCGTGTGGTGGATATTTCAATGCGCGATAGAACGGGAAAGCTGTCGCTTGAATTACCCCTCATGAGTTCCAACATGGACACCATCACAGGTGTTGAGATGGCGGATTTTATGGGTTCAAACGGGGCAATCGGTGTTATGCATCGCTTTATGACCATAGACGATAACGTCGCGATGTTTAAGCGTTGCCGGCACCAGGTATTTGTCTCTATCGGTTGCGCCGAAAGGGATTTGCAGCGGACTGAAGCGCTGCGGGATGCGGGCGCCGATTTTTTCTGTGTCGATGTAGCCCATGCCCATGCTAAGTATGTGGGACGGACACTGAAAAACGTACGTAATCTCCTCGGCAAGAATGCCTGTATCATGGCGGGAAATGTGGCTACTTACGCGGGAGCCGACTACTTGGCCTCCTGCGCCGCAGATATCATCAAGGTGGGAATTGGCGGCGGTTCGGTTTGTACTACCCGTATCAAGACGGGTTTTGGTGTCCCCGGCCTTACCGCGATCCGTGAATGTGCCAAGGTAGACCGGTCCATCGTTGCGGATGGGGGCATGCGCAGCCCGGGGGATTTGGTCAAGGCGCTGGCCTTTGGTGCGGACTTTCTCATGGTGGGTAGTATCCTAGCCGGGACTCGCCCCACCCCTGGAAAAGTTCTCACCCGAACCGATCGAGATGGGAATCTAGTCAAGTATAAGATCTACCGCGGCATGGCCAGCAGCGAAGTGCAAGACGAATATCATGGTGGGATGGCCGAATGGAAGACCGCCGAGGGTGTTGCAACCGAGGTTTCCTACCGGGAAGACGAAGAAGTGATTATCGCCGATATCATCGGCGGGCTTCGTAGTGGCCTAACCTATGGCGGAGCCAGTGGAATCAAGGAACTGCAGCGTAAACTCGACTATGTTCTGATTACCCCGGCTGGCCGAATGGAGAGCTTGCCACACCGCACCCTGTAATAGTTTTCAGTCATCATGAACCGTTGGCCGTAATAGTAACCAGGGAGGCATCGCCGGCGAATGGGGGCGGGTGCCTCCCCTGGTACTAGGTACTTCGGCAACCCCCGCACTCAAGGCAGGTACTCGGCGTTGGCCGGAATACGGCGAATCCATGGCCCGTAAACTCGGAGGTAATCCGGAAGCTGATTGAAGGCCCGAGACGCGTCGGAAAAATTTTCGTACTTTCCATACAGCAGAATGTACCAGTCACGGTCATTGAATGTGGTGCGAAAAAACGCCATCTGGTCTTGGTGTCCGGAAGCCTGATAAAACCGCTCGAGCGAGATTCGTCGGTATGCCCCCGCTAGCTGAATAGCATATGCCCGTTGTGGTTGCATTTGCTTTACGTGGTGCTGACGGGCGTCGGTGGAAACGGGCGATTCCATCCGTTGTTCCAGTTGCTTCAATGATGCCGCCAGCTCGGTGAGTCCGGCACTCATCTGGTCACGGGTAGCACGTTCCTGTTGTTGATCACGCTCCACCCCCAGCAGTCTGTCGCTGAGCCCCGCCAGCGACGTCTGTAAGTCTGTTATGCGCGCTGCGGAGGATTCCACTTCCGCTGTTTGTTGGGGAAGCGTGGACTTGGACTCGAGAGCAGCTAACCGTTTGGCGAGGTGTTGCATTTCCCGCGTCATGTCGGAGGATTTCTGCTGCATCTCGGAAAAGCCGGTAGCCACCGATGGGTCTGTGGTAGGCCGCTGCGCAAGGTCGGCCAGCTGCGCTTCGATCTTGTCAATCCTGGCCATATCCATACTGGGGTTAACCGCTGCGGCACGGGGAATTTCCTCGATTCTCCTGGAGGCCTCAACCAACATGGATTCCAACTTGCCGAACTGTTGAGTTAACTGCTGTTCGGATTCCTGTGAACTGAGTTGTGACTGAACGAATGCCTCCAGCCGATTCTCCTGAGTGATAGCCGCCTGTGACAGATACCAATAGAGTGCCGCTCCTCCCAGCAACAATAGGAGGGTTAACAGAGACAGTGCCAGGCGGTTCGACTTCCCTGATGACAGAGCTTGATTGACGTGGTCTTCGAGCTCGTTCCCTTTGTTCGTCAATTCGTCGACACTTGCGCGAAGCGTCCCGATGGCTTTTGAGTGTGCCTCGGCCATGGGCTTGGTGCCTTGGACCTGTGATAGCAGGGAATGCTGAGCTTGACTCAATTCATCGTAGCGTTGTGTGGTGAGCCTGCTGCTTTCCTCGAGTTCACCCAATCGAATCGTCAGCGGATTGTTTGCAAAATTCTTGGGGTTATCGAGTTCATCGATCTTTTGCGAAAGCACGCCAAGCTGCGCTAGTTGTCCCTGGAGTTCATCGGAAAGCCGGTGGATCTGCTCCTCCAGTTCGTACTGTTGGTGGCCACTCTCCTCGCTCGTGCGCTGTTGGGCTTCATCATGCTCTCGGGCCAGTGCCATTTCCGCCTGCAGTTGATCAGTGCGTTCCCGGTCGGCGTTAGCCACGGCTTCGATACGGTCGAGTTGCCCGGTTAGCTGATTCTTCAGATCGCTGAATCGCTCATTGTCTTCAATCAGCAAATCCTGTGACTGCTGGAGAGCATCGATACGGTCTTGAATGGATCCCGCCAATTCATCGAGCCCGTGCAGGCGATGCAAGATGGCGGATAGCGGTTCCTCTTGGGGGTTGTCTTGGTCGTCGATACCATCGGCCAAGGGCTGTTGGGCGGTGTCGCCAAACGCCTTTAGCGCATCGTTTAACGTCTCCAGTCTGGCATGGGTGTTGAGTTCCTGACTGCCGAGTTCACGGACTCCTTCCTGGAGCATTTCCGATGCCTCGGCAAGCCTGATGATCTCGGACTCCACCCAACCCAGCCGTTTTTCAAGATCGCCTTCCCGCTCGCCTATCCGTCCACTAAACTGCTCCACCAACTCGCCAAGTTCGGCGAGCCGGTTTTCCAGCGCCAGCAGACGGGACTCCTGCGCTTCTGTTGGTAGTGCCTCGAGCGGCGGGTCTTCCACCGCTGTGCTGGCTGCCTCCCGCTCACCGACTCGGCCGTCCAAAGCCTTCAGTTGCCGCTCCAACTTGTCGTATTGTGCAGCATGCATCCCAGCATCTTGCCGGAGCTCATCAATCCCTCGTTGCAGGGCATCGACTTCAGCTTCCAAAGTCCGTTGCCAGGTTTCATCCTGTTGGCTAGCGGCTATTTCCGCCAACAGGGTCTCCGTGTCCAGAATGCGTGCTTCTTGGGCGGATCCGGTCTCGAGCAGTTGGGTGCTGGCCGCCTCGAGTGCTTGAATATGACCCTTCAGTGCCGAAGTCTCTTGACGCAGATCCTCCGATCCGCCGGTTGTCGTGGCGACCCGTTTGGCCACGTCTTTCAGGGAGGAGTGGAGTTTGCGTTGCCGGCCGCTCAGGTTGGCGAGCGCCGATTTCAGCCGTTTTAGTTTTTTGGGTAGGTTTGTTACCGGCTTCTTCGGCGGAGATTTCCTGAGAGCCTTGTACTGCTTCTGCAGTTCCCGCCACCGCTTCGCCAGCCGTTTGCCACCCATTGACAACAAGGTGGGGAGTTGGTGCTCCACCTCGTCCAGCCTTTTATCCAGGTGCTGGGTATCCCCAGCCAGCAATTTCAAGCGGTTGCGGTGCTTGTGGCGATGGAAGGAGAGAACGTCAAGCCGGCCCTTTATTTTGGTGACCTGGCCTTCGAGTTCTTCGGTACGGATTATGAGATCGGATAGCGTATGTTTTGTTTTTTTCATCGGCGTATTTATAGTATCTTTCCTGCCCCACGTGATAGGAACTGCCTCAATTTTTTTAGGATCTCGTCTGCCCTTTCCCCCGGTACCGGTTCGCCACCGGGGAACTTGCTTGCCTTACCGATAACTTGAGCGGATCTGTCGTTGTATTCGGAAGCGGTAAAGTTGATTTTGTTGCTGTTGTCGAAACCGCTCATATCCCGATAGGTGCGGCAACGTGGTAGTTTCTCCCCGCTGGCGGGGTGTTTCACTCAGGCGCTCGTGATTCTGCTGACGCTGCAGTGCCCGTAATGCTTGCGATTCTTGTAATTTGAGCACCGCTCGGTCCCGGGCGACCTCTGGTGTTGCCGATGGCTCCAGTTCCCGTTGAATCTGTTGGAGTTGCAGTGAACTCTCTCGGCCCAGCCGCTCGAGTTCAAGCCTGCTAGCTCCCTCCTGGGTTTCGGCCAGTAACTGGCCATTTCCCAGGAGGGCGGGGAGAACGAGAGCGGAGACCATTGCCTTCATTGGACAGCCTCGCGAGCATGGAGACCCAATCCCAATGGATCCGCCGGATCAATGCCGTCCATGAACGGCCGGTTCCTCTCTTGGTGTGTCAGCTGATATACCGTACCGATCCAATTCGAGATAATTGCCTCAGCGGTGTCGTGCCAGGTGTTGTTTAGCCTGCCGATGATCAGCTCGTCCGGCAGGGCGGGGATGTCCCGTCCGGCTGCCATCGCCTCCTCCAGCCGCATCCGGAATTCATTAAGTATCGCCCGCTCCCTGGGTTGGAACAGATGGTTGGGAAAAACCGGGAAATCATCCCGCTGGCCCGCGGCATAGCTCAGCACCTCCCGTTTGAATTCCTTCCACAGGGAGACCGTGTCATATTCTGGGTGTCCTTGAAAATAGACCCAGCGGATCCGGTCCCGGCTCACCGCGAGGTGCACGCCCGCCACTTCACTTTCCACCAGTATGTGCAAACCGGCTCTTTCGAACTGCTCCCGGGTAATTTCGTTAAACCGGGAGTGAGGGACATCGAAGTGGGTGTTTACGTCGTGAACCAGGGGGTGGCTACGGTCGACCACCTGGTGCGGGAAGACCCCCCAGCGCTTAAATCCCAAGGGTGTCCGTCGCTGTTGATGCACTGACTGCAATACCGCGTGGGTGGTCAGGCAGGAGCACAGAGTGGAGGTGACGTTGCTGTTGGCCCACTCTACGACCTCCTTCAACGGTTCCCAGAATGGCTCTTGAGAGAGATCCGGGTGGGTTGGAGTGGCCCCGGTGATAATTAGGGCGTCCAGGCCATCCCGCTGGAGTTGGTCGAAAGTATCATAGTAGCGGGAGATGTGCTTGCGTGCCCCATCGCCCCGTGGCAATTGATTGAGTGTGAAAGGGTGCATATAGAACTGGGCGATGGGGTTGCTTTCACCCACCAGGCGAAAGAACTGGCGTTCCGTTGCCTCCAAGGCCGCGTCTGGCATCATATTGAGCAGGCCGATGTGCAGTTCCCGGATATGCTGGTGCAGAGCTCTTCCCGTTTCCAAGACAGTCTGCCCCGAGCGGCGCAGCCGTTCGAAGGTTGGGAGTGCGTTATGAGATACCAGGGGCATGGTGTTCTAAATTCCTCCTCAAGCGCCTTCGTTGCGGATTATCGCCTGTTCCACCATCTCCAGGAAATCGGCTTCATCCCGTACCTGCGCGGTTTCCCGTGCGGTTACAGTATATCCGTGTGGCAAGGCGATTGCCTCGTAGCGGGGGATCCGTGCCCTGAACAAGCGGGGAAACACCCAGCGGGTGAAATCGTCGGGATCCATTTCCGCTGCATATTGCAAGCCTCGTGCTTGGAGGTACGCGGCGATCTGCTCATTCAGAAACGATGGCCTGAAGTAGAGGGGTTTAGGCGATTGCTGGGCGCGTTCGATCAGATCGGCCTCCGCGCTGGGGTCATCCACCTGAAGGTAGAGAACCAGGGTGTGCCTGACGAGCATCTCCACCGATCGGTCCTCTTCCAGGTCGCACAGGCTACCTGCCACGTCACAGATGAAATGGGGATAACCGTAAAGTTCCTGGGCCTTATGGATAAAAGAGGGGATATCCATTATCGCCCGGATCTCCGCGTCGCGATAGAGCGCCTGGCGATATCTGAATTCTTGCAGCGATACACCCGCTAACTCGGGGTTTCCCAACTTGCCGACAAAGCTAAGCACCGGCCCCAGGTCGTCTACTTTGATATTGTTTGCAATATAGATCCAATCTCGGCGCAGAAGATCCCTTAAAAACGGAACCTGCATGGCTTGTTGCTTGATCAGATCCATTATCGGCTCGTCCAGATAACGGGTACCGATACGGTAGTCCACCGAGTAATGAAACCAATTGTAGTGACTCAACATACCGGATAGGTGCGTCTTTCCCACTCCGGACATTCCAAGTAAAGTTATCTTCTTGTTTTTCCAAGACTTAAACTCGTTTAAGCTCAGCTTCACGTAAACTATCCTTTTTGGTCGGCGCCCGCTGGCGTGGCCGAATGCCTATATTACCCAATTCAGGTGCCAAGTGTTTTCCGCCAAGGCGGAGATTTCAATTGCCGAAACCGTGTTTCTCCACCATTCGGTAGACACTGCGTTCGCTGACGCCGAGAACGCGGGCAATCTTTGAGCGATGTCCTGAATGGCGTTCGAGTAACAGGGCAAGGTAGGCTTTTTCTATGTCGTCCAAGGAGGGCTCGGAGTCGAAGTTGAGTGACAGCGATGATTGGCCGCTTAGTTGAGAGGCACAGAAGGCCAAGTGTTCCTTGCGGATCACGCTACTGTCTCCGGAGAGAATAATCGCGCGTTCCACGATGTTTTTGAGCTCTCTTATATTTCCGGGCCAATTGTAAGCCTTAAGGAGGCGCAGCGCCGAAGCGGCAAGACGTTTTTCGATACGCCGGGAAAAGTTGTGATTGTGGATAAAATGTTCGACGAGTTGCTCGATATCCTCGCGGCGTTCCCGTAACGGTGGGACATTGACCACAAAGCCCGCTAAGCGATAATAGAGGTCCGCGCGGAATCTTCCCTCGCGGCTTAGCTGCTCCAGGTCGCGGTTTGTGGCCGCCACCACTCGCACGTTGGCGTGTAGATCCTTGGTCCCTCCCAGCCGGCGAAACGTACCGGACTCTAAAATTCTCAGGAGTTTTGCCTGGATACTGGCCTCGATCTCTCCGATCTCATCGAGAAAAAGGGTCCCTCCCTCAGCGCCCTCTATCAATCCCCGCTTCTGTTGCCGAGCATCCGTGAATGCTCCCTTTTCATGACCGAATACCTCTGATTCAAAAAGCTTTTCCTGGAGCGTGCAACAATCGACAGCAACAAAGTTTCGGGTGTTACGGGGGCTACATTCATGGATCGCCAAAGCAACCAGCTCTTTACCCACGCCACTTTCTCCCTGGACAAGCACACTGATGTCGTTGGGTGCGACGGCGTCTATCAATTTCTCGGTCTGTTGCAAGGCTGCGCTCGTGCCGACCATGAAACGGTCTGACCGAGACTGCAATCGTGCCTTGCAAAATTGATGATCTTGTTGCAGATAAGCATTGGTTACCACTCGTTGAACTACCAGTTCGAGTTCGTCCAATGTAATGGGTTTTACCAGATACTCCGCGGCACCGGCCTTCATCGCTTTCACCGCGTCCTGCACCGACCCGAATGCAGTGAGCACCACCACCGGGCTTTCTTGGGCCAATTTCTGAAGCAATTCCACGCCATTGGCATCGGGAAGCTTGACATCCATGATGACCAGCTTCGGTTCGTGGTCACATAGATACTTCTCGGCGGTGCTCCAACTATATGCCGGAAATGGGTCGAACCCGATTCCCCTGAGGTGTTCAACCACCAGAGAGTTCAACAGTTTATCGTCTTCGATTACCAGAACCTGATGCTTCAAGTGATTTACTCCAGTGCGCTGTCCGGGTCGGGAAAGCTAACCGTAAATTGACTTCCACATCCCAGTTGACTGCGGACGGTGATGTGCCCTTGGTAGCGTTCCATCAAGGTTCGGGCAATGGACAAGCCTAATCCGGTTCCCTGGGTGTAGTCCGCCCTACGGCTGAAGAAAGGATCGAAAATTCGAGAAATATCTTCCAACGGTATACCCACCCCGTTATCCTCGAAACACATCTTGACGTGCCCGTTGGCGCGGCTACTAGTTACCCGCAGTCTGCCACCATCGGGCATGGCATGAAAAGCATTTTGAGCGAGATTAAGTACCGCAATGCGGACATCGCTTTCGTTAGCTACGATGCGTGGATTGGAGGCGTCCAACTCCTGCACCGTCTCCACGCCATCTTCCGCCGCCTCCCATTTTAGGAGGCTGAGCGTTTCATCGATTGCCCGATTGAGGTCGACAACTTGCTTTTCGGCTGCGGTAAACATACTCATCTTCAACAGCCGTTCGGTAACCTCGATGCAGCGATTGATCTCTTGGTCCACCAACTCCACGTACTTCTCGAATCGCGAAGAAACTTCGCTGTCATTATGCCTACCGTAACGGACCAGGGAATCCAAGGCTAGTCGAACCGAGGTAAGGGGATTATGAATTTCGTGGGCGATGCCTGCGGCCAGACGTCCCAGTTCGGACATTTTCTGCTCGTGCGATATCTGTACTGTTTGCCCAAGATCCCGGATTGATTCGATGACCATGAGTTCACCGACACCTGCCCCATCAGGGTCCAGGACCACCGGAGCGGCATAAACTTCGGCCGCCATTTTATCACCGCTGACAGCGATATGTTGGTGCAGCACCTTAATCGGCTTGCCAGTTGCGGTAATCATCTGAAGCGGGCAATTGATCAGCGTCGGAGTGCAGGGAGTCTGCCGCCCGTGGGTGGCTTGATAACATGTCAATCCGAGCGCCTGGTTAGGCGTCAATCCCAATTGATCACAGTATGCCTTATTGGCGAGAACTACCTGGTGGTTCTGGTCGATTACCCGGATGCCATCGGGGTTTGCGTCCACTAAACCTTGCAGGAATGCTCGTTTCTTGCGGTTAGCGAGCAGACTCGCCTGGAGGTTTTCCGCCATGTTGTTGAAGCGGTCGCCAAGTTGCGCAAGCTCATCGTTCCCCTCCAAGACAACCCGGGCGCTCAGGTCGCCGGAAGCAAGGGCAAGGCTGGTGCGGTCGAGTTTGCGGATTGGGGCAATCACGAACCGGCGGATAAACCACCAGCCGCCAGCCAGGTTGATCAGCACCACGACGGCACCCGAACCCATCAGTACCAGGGTGGTTTTCACTGCATGATGGGATATCGCCGAGGCATCGTAGTCGACGATCAGTGTGCCGTTCACCGGGTGTTCGGCAGCCAATCCATGACACTCCTTGCACGGTGGGCGATTCGCCACCGGGTGTACCGTACGCATTACCGGCTCGCCTTTGCTGTTTTGGGTAAAGAAGCTGAAGGTAGACGATGTATGAGCCGGGTCGAATGTACATCCGTCGCAATTCAGATCCACCTGGCGATTCAGAGAGTCTGCCTGGTCGGAAAAGCGGATCTCGCCTTTGCGATTGACGATGATGATATTTTTAACACCCTTTTGTTCGCCAAACTGCCCAACAATAGAGCGCAGCATATCCAAGTCGCGGCGCAGCATAGCCGCCTCAAGGGAGGTTTGGAGCAAGCGGTTGACCTGATCTGCAGCGCTTGCCTGCTGTTGGCGTAGCTGGCTTTGATACATGCCGATGAAGAGGGCGAGGAAGAGAACGGAAAACGCAACCAGTCCGGCGGCAGTCCCGACCGTGAACTTCCGGTTGAGACTGCTCGAAAACCAGCTGATCTGAGAAGAGCCCATTGATGCTGCTCCGTGCCCCTGTCAATTTGACAGAAAACGAGATTCTATGTTGGTGGTCAAACATTTCGCGAGTTTGACAATCCAACAACCCGGCCTAGTTCCAGACATAGCATAGGCGCCTTGGGCAGGGGTTTGCACGTCTTTACGGGTTGTATTCGTTTTCCGGTTGGTTTGTGATAGTCCATCTCCATCATGGGGTATCTCCAGTCAACCCTATCATTTTATGAGAAATTATTTTAGATAGTCGTCTCCCTGGGTAGGCAGTTAACGGCTTGGTAAGATTATGCTGATACAAGGTTGTGAGCGTTCGGTTTTGCGAATTTTCTAGTTAGGTATGTTATTTGCACGACATGATCTTCGAACTCTGGAAACGATCTTGGGGGGAGAGATGACTGCACTTGTAATTGGCCGGGGTGGGGTCAAGTTATCAATAACATTGTGGATTTCCATTTTCTTGTTGACGCTGGTTCCCGCTTTGACCGCGGCTCAAGCAATTCAGGCAGATGATCTGAACAGGTTGCAGCAGAGACTGCTTTCAGCCGGATGGCGTGTTACCAAGCGCGATACGGGTGATCTGGTTGTTCGGCCTCCGGGGCCCGAGCTAACAGAATCTACTGCCAGGGAAGCCGCGCCCCTGCCCGTCGAGGTTCCGGCCGGCCTTATTCCGGCAACCGACATTGGTAAACTCGAAGAGGAATTCAAACAACAGGGATGGAGAGTCGAACGCGGCTTCAATGGGGCGTTGCTTGTTTATCCAGGAGCTCCGTGGGGAGCCGATGATAGGCGGGAATCGGATGCCGTGGCAGCAGTCTCCTCCGATGCCTCTCCTACCGATAAGGTTGGCGATCTTCAGGCGTTACTCAGTGCCAGTGGGTGGGAGGTGAATCGGGATGGGGGTGGAGGACTGGTTGTAGCCCAGCGGCGTACTGCGCCCGTTGCCGAGAGCCCTGCTTTACTCGTCGTCAGTCAAGGCGATCTAGCCGGGTTGGAGGAAGCATTAACCGCTCGTGGATGGCAGCTTGAATCGAGCCAGGACGGCAGCCTAAGGTTGACTCCAGGGAGGGCGCAGAGCGTGGAGGCAGCGGATCGGCCCACGGTGAAAGAGCAGCTTAGTGCGCCGATTGCCGCAGGCGAGGTGCAACTACCCGTTGATACCTGGGGCGAGGCGAGAACCCTGGCGGAGTTTTGGGTGGATCAGCAATCAGATAACGACCTGGCCGTTGGTAAGATTAGAAAAGTGAACTGGATTTATCTCGTCAGTATTGTGGAGCGTGCTCCCCCCCACCGGCTTAGAAATCAACTTGCTATCAGAGACCATGATGGCATTGTCGTACCTATCTTTCGGTAAACCACCCCATCTGCATGACAGAATCCCCAGACACAATACGGGCCAGTATCGTTGTCGCCTCGGATTGCCAATCTGGCAGAAGTTCATTCGTATATAAAACAAGCAGATACTAGAGATCCACCAGCCATGCCTGACAAATTGTCAGGCATGGCTGGTGGGTGTGGTCCAAGGTAATCGGGGTTAGTGTTATTAAAACCCATAAAAAACAATCTGATAGATATAAAACCCTCATGTTGGTATAGGTTTTGCCTAGTGGAAGGTGAAGGTTGATGACAACCTCATTAACCAGTCGCCGTGAGTGCTTGAGGAGAGGAGTAGATTGATGTCGGGTTTTGGCAGGGCTTTCATGACTCATACCGGGATTGTTGTTTCAATCATCGCCGTAACTCCGGTTTGTGCAGACTACCCAGTTGCCGGATTGACACCCGACCAGCGCCCCGAGGGGGCTCCGACTATCGAGTGGGTTCAACATGATCAAGCCTGGTACCAACAGGCGTTGACAGGCATTCAACCTCCTTATCCGACAAGCCTCTATTTTCTGGATAACCAAGGTAACTGGTATACCCCGTTTAACAGACCGGGGATGCACGGTTACTACGATATTCGGGGCTGGTATCAATAACTTCGATTCCGGGCTCAATAGAGCAAGCTAAGTGTGCACCACTAAGGTTACGGCGGACAGAACCGGGTCTCAGACCTATTTGTTGTCTGGGCACTTTAGGACAGTAAACAAACTCTAGTTCTGATGGAGGAACTCAATCGTGGCAATTTTTCGAATGTGTCGTTTAGTCAAAGGGTTGAAGGCTGTAGGAATGGCTGCTGCTATTAGTTTAGCAGCGGCTCCAATTGCTTCTGCCTCTATGTATGGTATGAGCGGTATGGATGGCATGTCCGGCATGGGTGGCATG
>JAGRGP010000098.1 GCA_020445415.1 Gammaproteobacteria bacterium
TGGTTCGGCTTCCATCAGGCACCATTCTTCGAGTTAAGCGACCCGGCCGGCACCCCCCATGGAGAAACCAATCGATGAAACGGCGCTTTGTTACCACTCTGTTGCTGCTGGCACCATTGCTGTTCCCTGCCACTGCCCAACCGGCCGAGGAGATCCTGGAATTCCACAGCGATATCCAGTTGCGAAGAGACGGCAGTATGGCCGTGGAAGAACACATCCGGATCCGAGCGGAAGGAAACAAGATCAAACGGGGCATCTATCGCGATTTTCCAACCACCTACCGGGACCGGTTCGGAAACCGGGTCCGGATCAACTTCCAGCTCATGGGAGTCAGTCGGGATGGCCGCCCGGAGTCATATCATACCGAGCAACGGAGCAACGGTATCCGCATCTACGCAGGACAGAAGCGGGTATTCCTGAAACCTGGCGAGTACCAGTATACCTTGCGCTATCAAACCAGCCGTCAGTTGGGTCACTTTGAAGAGAGGGATGAACTGTACTGGAATGTCACCGGTAACGGCTGGGACTTTCCAATCAACAAGGCCAGCGCGATTGTCCGACTTCCGGCCGGGGTAGCGGACAGCGACGTGAAGATAGAGGGGTACACCGGGCCACAGGGGGCACGGGGGCAGGCGTTTCGGGGGGGCGTCGAAAACGGGCAGGCTTGGTTTCAGACCCTCTCACCCTTGCGCCGACACGAAGGACTGACCATCGTAGCCACTTGGCCTGGCGGGTTAATCGTAAGGCCCGATCTATCACAACGGCTGCACTGGTTATGGGCCGATAACAAGCCGCTGCTGATCGCGGTGTCCGGGATCGCCCTGGTCCTAGCCTACTATTTGATATCCTGGTTCCGGGTAGGCCGAGACCCCCGCCCGGGGACGATCATACCCAGGTACCGCCCTCCGGACGGCTACTCTCCCGCCGCCCTCCGTTTCATCAACAAAATGGGTTACGACAATCAGACGCTCAGTGCCGCGCTGGTCAACATGGCGGTGCGGGGTTACCTGCGTATCAACGAGGATGCCCAGGGTACCTTTACCTTGACCAAGACCGGAGAGATGCCGCGGCTTGCTGCTGGTGAGGGTGCCATCGCGAGTGCATTATTCGGCTCGGGAAACCGCAGTATTGCCTTGGATAGCAGCAATCACCAACGCATCAGCAAGGCGGTCAAGGCGCACAAACGAGCGCTCCGCCGAGACTACGAAAAGACCTATTTCCTCACCAACAGCGTTTATCTCGTGCCGGGGGCATTGCTATCCGCGCTCGTCATCGGTGCCGCCTTGGTAACCCTGCCGGAAGGTGACCGGCCAGAGATCACCGGCTTCATGACGGTATGGCTCGCTTTCTGGTCAGTGGGAGTATTCGCGTTAGGCTGGACGGCCTGGGGTAATTGGCGGTCTGCCCTATCGACTGGGAGCGGCTACGCGAAGGCTATCGGGACCACGCTGTTTGCCGTCCCCTTCTTCGCCGGCGAGGTATTCGGACTCATTGTTCTCTTCACCCAAGGCGCACCCATGCTGGCAACGTTGTTGTTGATCCTGGTAGCGATAAATTTTTTGTTCTATCAATGGTTGAAAGCACCCACATGGCAGGGGCGGAAACTCCTTGATCGCGCATTGGGTTTCAATCTCTACCTCTCCGTTGCCGAAAAGGACGAACTCAATTTTCGCCATCCACCCAAAAAAACCCCGGAGTTGTTCGAACGCTACCTCCCCTTCGCTATCGCACTGGGTGTGGAGCAACGTTGGGCAGAACGGTTTGTCGGAGTACTGACATCGGCTGGATTGGGTGGAACCCGGTATGCCCCCAGTTGGTATCACGGCCGCAGTTGGAGTCACACTAATCTCGCCGGCTTTGGCAGTGCCATGGGACACGCCATGAGTTCGGCGATTGCCTCATCTTCCTCCCCACCGGGCTCATCTTCGGGTTCTGGTGGCGGAGGATCATCGGGAGGCGGAGGTGGTGGGGGGGGTGGCGGTGGCTGGTGACACCGGGACTACGCAACCCGTCACGGCAATCTTGCCACACCTTACGTGCTGAGTATGCTAAGTGGTCCGGCCCGCCCAAGGCGGGCCGGATTGCCATCTCACCAGGCCTGCCGATTTAGCTAGTTATTCTGGATGACGATGTTGGGAAATTTGGCGGCATAGCTCTTGGCCTGGAGCGCCAGCTTAGCGGCTGCCTTACGCGCCACCTCCCTGAAGATCAGGGAAATGTCGGAATTGGGATCGGCCACTACCGTGGGCTTCCCGCCGTCGGTCTCTTCCCGAATCCGGATATCCAACGGCAACGCACCCAGGAACTCCACCCCGTACTGTTGAGCCATGCGCACACCACCCCCCTCACCAAAGATGTGTTCCCGGTGTCCACAGTTGGAACAGATGTGAATGCTCATATTCTCGACGATACCCAATACCGGCACCTCTACCTTCTCGAACATCTTGAATCCCTTGCGCGCATCGAGCAATGCAATATCCTGGGGTGTGGTCACGATCACCGCGCCCGAGACCGGTACCTTTTGGGCGAGGGTAAGCTGGGTGTCTCCCGTCCCCGGGGGCAGATCGATGACCAGATAGTCAAGCTCATCCCAATTGGTATCGTTGAGCAGTTGCTCCAATGCCTGAGTAACCATGGGACCCCGCCAGATCATTGGCGTCTCTTCGTCGACCAAAAACCCGATGGACATTGCTTGCAGACCATAGTTTTCCATGGGCTCCAGCGTCTTGCCGTCCCTGGACTCAGGTTGTCCCGTGACCCCCAGCATACGCGGTTGAGAAGGGCCGTAGATATCCGCGTCCAGAATGCCGACCTTCGCCCCCTCGGCACTCAAGGCCAGGGCCAGATTGACCGCGGTGGTGGACTTGCCAACCCCCCCCTTGCCCGAGGCGACAGCAATGATATTCTTCACATTGTCGATGGGCTTGAGCGATTTCTGTACCGAGTGGGCAACGACCTTCCAGCCAATCTCCACCTCCGCCGAATTCACTCCCTCCACCGCCTCGACACGGTCTTTTACCTGGGCGGCGATATCGTCAATGAATCCCCTCGCGGGAAATCCGAGTTCTACTTTGATCTTGATCGCATTGCCGTCGATGTCCACGCCCTTGACACACTTGGCGTCGACCAGATTCTTCTCCATGTGAGGCTCAATATATCCTTTGATCGCCTCTTCAATCCGCTCTTTGGTTACTTCAGCCATTTCTGTCTCCTGGATAGAGGCCCACCTCGGTTGAGGTGGCCCCGGGAAAGTTATGGAGGCGCATTCTACACGAAAACTGGAACCAAACCCAACCAAATTAGTTGGTTATTTCCCGCCGTGATGCATCCCTTCCGCTAACCTATTCCGCGGTCTGCCGGCTGCCGGATTAGCCAGCGCTCGGGCAGTCCGAGAACACTGGGGTTACGGGGTTTATGATGGTAGGATTGCCCATCTCCGATTGGTAAGTCTGTGTTCCCGGTAGATCACCATGAACAGCAAGCAACGCAATATCCTAGTTACCAGTGCCCTGCCCTACGCTAATGGCCCGATTCACATCGGTCATTTGGTGGAATATATCCAAACTGATATCTGGGTTCGGTTTCAGAAAATGCGTGGTCATCGGTGTATCTATGTGTGCGCCGATGACGCACACGGCACGCCGATCATGTTGCGGGCCCGCCAGGAAGGCATTGGCCCCGAGCAACTCATCGAGCGTATCTCGGTAGAACACAAAGCGGACTTTGCCGCATTCCGGGTTGATTTTGATAACTATCACTCCACTCATTCGGACGAGAACCAGTTCTGCGCCAATACGATCTTCGAGCGTAACCGGGACAAAGGCCATATCTCCAGACGGGTCATTACCCAGGCCTACGATACGGTGGAACAGATGTTTTTGCCCGACCGCTTCATTAAAGGCGAGTGTCCCAAGTGTGGTTCCCAGGACCAGTACGGAGACAATTGCGAGGTGTGCGGTGCTAGTTACTCTCCCAGCGAGCTAAAGAACCCCGTATCTGCGGTCTCGGGCACCACCCCGGAAAACCGGGAATCAGAACACTATTTCTTTCGACTTGGTGACTTCGAGGAGATGTTGAAACAGTGGACCCGGGGAGGGCATCTGCAACGAGAGGTCTCCAACAAGCTGGACGAATGGTTTAAAGCCGGGTTGCAAGAATGGGATATTTCCCGGGATGCACCCTACTTTGGCTTCGAGATTCCTGGCCATCCGGAGAAGTTTTTTTATGTCTGGATGGACGCGCCCATCGGCTATATGGCTAGTTTCAAAAACCTCTGCGACCGCACTGAGGGACTCAACTTCGATGATTTCTGGGGGCCGGATTCCGCCGCCGAGCTTTATCACTTTATTGGCAAGGACATCATCTACTTTCACGCCTTGTTCTGGCCGGCGATGTTGCATGGTGCCGATTTCCGTACCCCCACTGCGATCTTTTCCCACGGCTTTCTTACCGTGGACGGACAGAAGATGTCCAAATCCAGGGGAACATTCATCAAGGCCCGTACCTATTTAGACCATCTCAATCCAGAGTATCTACGTTACTACTTCGCCGCTAAGCTAGGCTCGGGGGTGGAAGACATCGACCTCAACCTGGAGGATTTCAGTGCCAGGGTTAATTCTGACTTGGTCGGAAAGGTAGTCAATATCGCCAGCCGCTGCGCGGGTTTTATCAACAAGCGCTTCGACGGCCTGCTCGCGGCGGAAATCGCTGAACCTGGACTGTTCTCTGACTTTCTGAGTGCCGGAAATATCATCGCCGAGCACTACGAACAACGGGAATTCAGTCGCGCGGTGCGGGAGATCATGACCCTCGCCGATCGCGCCAATCAGTACATAGACGATAAAAAGCCTTGGATTATCGCTAAGCAAGAAGGAAGCGATCAATCGCTGCAGGCGGTTTGTTCCATGGGCCTGAATCTGTTCCGATTACTGATCGGCTACCTACGTCCAATACTTCCGGCTACCGCGGAACGCTCGGAGGCTTTCCTGCAGGTCCCGGCGATGAGTTGGTCCGATCTGTCCACTCCGCTCAGGGCACACCGGATCGCCAAGTTCAAGCCATTGATGACCCGTATCGAACAACCTCAGATTCTGGCGATGGTGGAAAGCTCCAAGGAAGATCTGGAGGCAAGCCCGCCACCGGTGACACCCTCATCCTTTCTGACCGATGATCCGATTGGCGACCCCGTTGACTTTCCGGCCTTCTCCCGAGTGGATTTGCGGATCGCCAGAATCCTCTCGGCGGGGCCGGTGGAAGGCGCCGACAAGCTGCTGCGGCTAACCCTGGACCTGGGAGGAGAAACCCGTCAAGTCTTTGCCGGCATCAAGGCCGCTTACCACCCGGATCAACTCGAAGGCCGGCTGACGCTCATGGTAGCCAACCTGGCTCCGCGAAAGATGCGTTTTGGGATTTCGGAAGGGATGGTACTGGCCGCTGGGCCCGGGGGGACGGACATCTTCTTACTCAGTCCTGATTCTGGCGCCCAACCTGGCATGCGGGTGAAATAACATTTTTTCCACTTCCCCTCGAGGGAAATAGAGATCCGCCCGAACGCGGTATATGGCAGCGGATACAGCCACCCAAAATTTGCGGATTATCATTGCGCAAAAGTGGTTTAAAATGACACATGTGGTGTCTGAGTATCGTCAAAACGTAATCTGCAAATCCCGTGAAAGAGTACGCACTCATCCTGATCAGCACTGTTCTGGTCAACAACTTTGTTCTGGTAAAGTTCCTGGGACTCTGCCCATTCATGGGCGTGTCCCGCAAACTCGAAACCGCGGTGGGGATGGGGCTGGCCACCACGTTCGTGCTCACCCTCTCCGCGGTATGCAGTTATTTACTGAACGACTATTTGCTGCAACCCCTGGGATTAGAGTATCTGCGCACGATCGCGTTTATCTTAGTGATCGCGGTGGTAGTTCAGTTTACCGAGATGGTGATGCACAAGACTAGCCCCGTACTGTATCAGGTACTCGGCATCTTCCTGCCGCTGATTACCACCAATTGTGCCGTGCTCGGCGTAGCCCTGTTGAATGTGCAGGAAGAGCACAACTTTATCGCGTCGGCATTGTACGGCTTCGGAGCCGCCGCAGGCTTTTCCATGGTGCTGGTGTTGTTCGCTGCGGTGCGCGAGCGGGTAGCGGTGGCAGATGTGCCCGGCCCATTCCAGGGAAATGCCATCGCGCTGATCACCGCAGGCCTGATGTCCATGGCCTTCATGGGCTTTGCCGGCCTGGTGGCTAGCTGACCGCCCATGTTTGCCGCGGTCGCTGCCATCGCCTTGCTGGCACTCACCTTTGGCTTGCTGCTAGGTTACTCCGCGATCCGCTTCCGGGTGGAGGGTGACCCTATCGTGGACAATATCGACGCTCTGTTGCCCCAAACCCAATGTGGTCAGTGCGGATTTGCCGGGTGCCGTCCCTATGCCGAGGCAATTGCCACGGAGGAGGTGGATATCAATCTCTGTCCGCCTGGTGGTGAAACCACCATGATCGCGCTGGCCGATTTGCTGGGCAAGGACCCAGTACCACTGGACGATACCGAAGCGGTGGCCAAACCCAAAGCACTGGCGGTGATCAACGAACAGGAATGTATCGGCTGTACGCTGTGCATTCAAGCCTGTCCCGTGGACGCGATCGTCGGTGCGGCCAAGCAAATGCATACCGTTATCGCCGACCACTGCACTGGCTGCGAACTCTGTCTGCCACCCTGCCCGGTAGAATGCATAGACATGGTTCCCATCACCGTCGCCATGGAAAACTGGAAATGGCCGCTACCCGTTGCTAACGATAATCCAAACCTCGCTGCCGAAGCCGCCGGGGGCTCATGATGTATCATCCTCCCAGCAATAAGCCGGTCCACCGCTTATTCAAGTTTCCTGGTGGACTCCACTTGCCCGATAACAAGGCGCAATCGACCGGCACGCCCATTCGAAAAGCCCGACTACCGGCACAGCTCATCTTGCCCCTCCAACAACACATCGGCAGCGCCGCTCAACCGATTGTTTCCCCGGGGGAACGCGTCCTAAAAGGTCAGCCGATCGCCCTTGGTCAAGGACGGATCAGCGCCCCCGTGCATGCCCCCACATCGGGGACCGTCACCGCCATCGATGCCTATCCCGTGCCCCATCCTTCGGGACTGCCGGCGGCCTGCATCGTGATCGAGGCGGATGGCGAGGACCAATGGGCGGAACTACCCCCGCCCATCAACGATTTCGAGAAACGCGAACCGGAGCTCCTGTTACAGCGAGTCCAGGGCGCGGGCGTCGTCGGCATGGGGGGAGCCGCTTTTCCCACCCGTGTAAAACTCGATCCGGGTCCGCGCCGCAGGATACGAACACTGGTCATCAACGGTGCCGAATGCGAACCATTTATCACCTGTGACGACATGCTGATGCGGGAGCAGCCGGAGCGCGTAGTGGATGGGGTCGCGATCCTCATGCGCATCCTCGGTGCCGAGGAATGCCTGATCGGCATTGAAGACAACAAGCCAGAGGCCATCGCCGCCATGACCCGGGCAGCGGAGACTCGTAAGCTAGCGGCTACCACGATTATCGCTATCCCCACTCACTATCCCAGCGGAGGCGAGAAACAACTGATCAGGGTGCTGACCGGTCATGATGTCCCTAGCGGCGATATTCCCGCCAGCATCGGCATGGTCTGCCAAAACGTGGCAACGGCGGCGGCGGTAGCGGACGCGGTGTTACGAGGCATCCCACTGATCTCGCGAATCGTTACGCTGACTGGGGAGGGCGTGGCGCTCCCCTGCAATCTCGAGGTATTGATCGGCACTCCACTCAAGGACCTGGTGGAGCAGGTCGGGGGTTACACTGGTAAGGCTGCCCGCTTGATCCTGGGGGGACCGATGATGGGCTTCACCTTGGCGAGCGACCAGATTCCGCTAACCAAGGCCAGCAACTGCTTTCTTGCCGCCAGTTCCAAAGAGGCTCCCGACCCGGGTATTGCCACCCCCTGCATACGCTGCGGAAAGTGTGCTGACGCCTGCCCGGTGAGCCTGCTTCCCCAGCAAATGTATTGGTATGCCAGGGCTCACGATCTTGAAAAAACCCAGGAATACCACTTGTTCGATTGTATCGAGTGCGGCTGCTGTTCTCACGTATGCCCCGCCCGGATACCCCTGGTGCAGTATTTTCGTTTCGCCAAGAGTGAGAGCTGGGATCAGGAACGGGAGAGAAAAAAGGCCGAGCTCGCCCGCCTACGGCATCAAGCACGGGCCGAGCGTTTGGCCCGCTTGGAAGCCGAGAAGCAGGAACGGCTGCGGATAAAGAAGGAGGCATTGTCCAGAAAATCTAAGGCAGACGCGGGTGCCGCGCGCGACTCCAAGCAAGCGGCGATCCTGGCGGCGGCAAAACGGGCGGCCGAGAAAAAAGCCAAGCTTGCCCAACAGGGTGTAGTGCCGGGAAACACCGAACATCTGACCCCTGACCAACGGCGGCAAATCAACCTGGCCGACGCGCGCCGAAAGCCGGCTAGCGGCCCGGACGATCAGCCGCCTCGACCGCATGATGTCCAGGACCACTAAGATGCGGTTTCCCCTTATCTCATCTCCTCACTCGGAACGGCCCAACAGCGTCACTCAAACGATGCTCTGGGTGATCCTCACCCTGGTTCCGGGATCGCTGGCCATGACTTGGTACTTCGGCTGGGGCATCCCTATTCACATAGCACTTGCAACCCTGACCGCCATTGCCTCGGAGGGAGTGGTCCTAAAGTTGCGTGGTCGGCGGATGGCGCCCGCCCTCAACGACCTGAGCGCCGTGGTAACGGCGCTGTTATTCGCCCTTGCCATTCCGCCACTGCTTCCTTGGTGGTTGACGGTGCTGGGTACGGCTTTCGCCATCATTGTGGTTAAACAACTCTACGGCGGCATCGGTTACAACCCCTTCAATCCCGCGATGGCGGGTTACGTGCTGCTATTGGTCTCCTACCCGGTGGAGATGACCGCCTGGCTGCCCCCTGAAATGCTCAACCATAATCCGCTGGACCTGGAACAGACCTTAGCGGCAATCTTCGGCAGCACGCTGCCGGCGGGGTTATCCTGGGATGCCATCACCATGGCGACCCCACTGGACCAGATGCGCACCCAGCTCGACCTCAACATCATGATCAGTGAGATCCGCCAAAGCCCGCTCTGGGGTGATTTTGGTGGCCAGGGATGGGAGTGGGTTGGTAACTGGTTCCTGTTGGGAGGACTGGTATTGCTCTTTAAACGAATCATCAGCTGGCACATCCCCCTATCGATGCTCGGAGCCCTGCTGGTATTCTCGATGCTGTTCCATTTTCTCGACCAAGAGGCTTATCCGTTCGGCTTGTTTCATATCTTCAGCGGCGGCACCTTATTGGGCGCGTTCTTTATCGCTACCGATCCGGTAACCGCCTGCACCACTAAAAAAGGGCAACTGTTGTTCGGCGCCAGCATCGGCATCATCACCTATGTGATCCGTACCTGGGGCGGCTATCCCGACGCGGTTGCCTTCGCGGTATTGCTAATGAACATGGCGGCACCCACCATTGACTACTACACCCAACCCCGGGTGTTCGGCCACGGAGAACGCGGCAATGACTAAACACCCGGTTATTATCGCCGGACTGATCTTATCCCTGTTCGCGGTGAGCGGAGTTGGTATGGTCGCGCTGGTTCATGATCAAACAAAGGAGATCATCGCGACCAACGAACGGGAAGCGCTACTCAAACTACTCACCGCACTGGTTCCGGCTGAATCCATTGACAACGACATCGTCAATGCGGTCACCGTCGCCCGGGACGCCGACCGGCTGGGTAAAGAAGAGGTGGATGTCTACCTCGGGCTCAAGGAAGGCAAACCCGTCGCCGCGGTATTCACGCCGGTCGTGCCCGATGGGTATAGTGGTCCCATCAAACTATTGGTGGCGGTTCGTATCGATGGCAGTTTAGGTGGCATCCGGGTGGTCGCACACAAAGAGACACCTGGGCTAGGCGATAAGGTGGAGGAACAGAAATCGGACTGGATCTATGGCTTCACGGATAAATCCCTGACCAATCCAGGCCTCGCCGGCTGGAAGGTCAAACGGGATGGTGGAGAATTTGACCAGTTTACCGGCGCTACCGTCACCCCTCGCTCAATCGTAAAAGCCGTGAAAAACACGCTGCTTTATTATCGGGATCACGGCAACTCCCTGTTCCAGTCAGCGACAGGAGGACCAACATGAGTGCTCAGAGTTACCGGCAACTGGTAATCGACGGCCTATGGAACAACAATCAAGCGATGGTAGCGCTGCTGGGACTCTGTCCTCTGCTGGCCGTCACCAATACCGCGATCAACGGCCTGGGTCTGGGACTCGCCACGCTGCTGGTGCTTACACTCTCCAATGTAACCGTATCGATCATCAGGAACTGGGTGCGGCCCGAAGTTAGGCTGCCGGTGTTCGTCATCGTCATCGCTTCGTTCGTTACAGCGGTGGAGTTAAGCATGAACGCCTGGTTTTATGAACTGTACAAGATTCTTGGGATTTTCATTCCATTGATCGTGACCAACTGCGCCATCATTGGGCGGGCGGAGGCATTCGCGTCCAAGAATGCTATCAGCCGTTCCTTGGTGGATGGGCTGGCCATGGGCAGCGGTTTTACCTTAGCACTGGTTACCCTCGGAGCCATGCGGGAACTATTGGGTATGGGAACGCTCTTCTCTCAAGCCAATCTCATGTTCGGCGAAGCCGCCGGTGGCCTAACCATTTCCCTGGGAGATGATTTTAAGGGCATGTTGCTGGCGATCCTGCCACCTGGTGCCTTTCTAGGATTGGGGTTTTTAATCGCTTTGAAGAATCTGATCGACAAGCGCCTGTCTCATTCCCGCAAGGCGGCGACCCACCAAGCCGCCGCCAATACTGAACTTGCCACCGGGTAACCGTTGCCCCGCAGGCCGATGAACAAAGCCAAGCGCCAAGAAATATTCACCCGCCTACGGGCTGCTGATCCCAACCCGACCACGGAGCTGATACATGAGAGCCCCTTTGAACTGCTACTGGCGGTAATCCTTTCGGCACAAGCTACCGACAAAGGGGTAAACAAGGCTACGGCAAATCTGTTCCCTGTCGCCAATACCCCCCAGGGAATACTCGAGCTGGGTGAAGAGGGACTGAAACATCATATCCGCACAATTGGCCTGTTCAATAGCAAGGCGTCAAATATCATCAAAACGTGCGGAATCCTGCTCCGTGACCATGGCGGGCAAGTACCCCGCGACCGCGCTGCATTGGAGGCACTGCCCGGGGTCGGCCGTAAAACCGCCAATGTGATACTCAATACGGCATTTGCCCAACCGACTATCGCCGTAGACACCCACATCTTCCGGGTCGCAAATCGTACCCGCATCGCCGTGGGGAAGACTGTGCTCGAGGTCGAGAAGAAACTGCTCAGATATACGCCGGAGGAGTTTCTGCAAAACGCTCACCATTGGCTCATTCTGCATGGGCGTTACACGTGCGTGGCCCGTCGTCCCCGTTGCGGCTCCTGCGTTATCGAGGACCTGTGTGAATTCCGGGATAAGGCCATCGATAACGGGCCGGGGGATAGCTGATGAGATCTGGGAAATAGTGGTATGTTTGGGGACAACAGAACGGCAATGCGCAGGATGTATACCGAATCCTGGCGAAAGTTGCAGGAACGGCACCCCATGACCCCGCTGGAACAGCTGATTGCCAGCGTCATTCACCAACATCCCGAGTATCACCGCTTGGTGGAAAAAGGTGAGTCAAGCGCAGCGCGAGACTATCTACCTGAAGGGGGCGAAACCAATCCGTACCTACACATGGGCATGCACATCAGCCTCCGAGAGCAGTTTGGTAGCGACCGGCCTCCTGGAATCGCCCGGCTATACCGGCAGTTACTGACAAAACTGGGAGATCCCCACGAAACGGAACACCGGATGATGGAATGTCTTGGACGCACACTCTGGGAAGCTCAACGGGAGGGGACAATGCCCAACGAACAAGCCTACCTGGAATGTGTCAGGGCACTCTGCCGAAACTGATGTTGAATGCCTAACCCAACGGGGTAAGTGACGATCGACCAGCCGACCCTCATTCCCGACTCGGAAGCGTCACGGTTGCGCTGGCTGCTGGCATTCGCCTCACTGCTGCTGGCCGCAGGCCTGTATGCGCCGATGTTGACGATCTCCCAACTACTCATCGTTAACAACACCTTCTCTGTGCTGTCCGGCACAATAGAGCTGTGGAGAAATGGTCAGATATTGCTGTTTCTGCTGATCTTCGGATTCAGTATTCTGCTACCCGTTATGAAAATCATCCTGCTGTTCCTGCTGCTCGGCAAGCGGCTGCCACCAAGCGGGAGAACCCGACGCTACCTGCACTTGATGCACGACTATGGACGCTGGTCTATGCTTGACGTCCTGGTCGTCGCCATTTTGGTTGTCGCGGTGAAACTCGGCGCTATCGCCAGTGTAACGATTCATGCCGGGCTGTATCTGTTTGGCGGCGCGGTTTTGTCAATTATGTACGTCACCTACCGGGTGGTCAGGCTCACCGCATGATTTTCTTGGCCCTGCGCCTCCTTTAAAATAGCCGCGCTATCCATTGACTGGACTAAATCCGGTCGGAAAATTTTCCTATGGTGCTATTTTATTGAAATATATAATTATTTATCACCACCTTAACGACCAAGCAAAGATCGCCAAGGTATATTCCCCGAGTAACCCAAAGAATTACTCCTGTGCAGAGACAACGATAAATGGTAAAAAACCGGAGTTTTAACCTAGAAAGCGATTAGCAACCCAAATTACACTAAAGTGGCTATGGCGCCAGGCCTAGCTGGACCACACAAGCACACTACTCACATCTCTATATATTTATTCCGCAGTATTGACGGGGGGTAATATCCGAAATGAGCATTATCAAAACCATCTCTTCACTCGCTGTCTCCGCCATTCTTACTTTGACCGGCAGCCAACTCATGGCAAGCGAGACGATTAAGATCGGCAGCTTTCTGGCGATAACGGGGGGTGCCTCCTTTCTGGGCGACCCCGAGTTAAAGACCCTGCAAATGTACGTTGAGGAAATCAACGCTGCGGGAGGCCATGCCGGCAAGCAAATAGAATTGGTGCACTATGACACCGGCGGCCGGGCGAAGGATGCTGTCAAGTTTGCCAAACGATTGATCCAAAAAGATAAAGTTGACTTGATCGTTGGTGGCTCCACCTCTGGCACGTCGCTGGCGGTGATGCCGCTCGTGGCCGAGAGCGAGATCCCGTTCATCTCGCTGGCAGGCTCGGTGAAGATTATCTACCCGGTACAAAAGTGGACCTTCAAGATGCCGCACACCGATGCTATGGCGGCAGCCAAGATCTACGGGGATATGCGTAAGCGTGGCATTAGCAAGGTCGCACTGATTAGCGGCAGTGGCGGTTTCGGGAAATCCGGGCGTACTCAAAGTATCAATTTGGCTAAACAGTTTGGTATTACTATCGTCGCCGATGAGTCATACGGCGCCAAGGATACCGATATGACCGCGCAGCTTACCAAGATCCGCGACACGGATGCCCAGGCAATTCTCAATTTCGGATTTGGGACCGGTCCGGCCATCGTCACCAAGAACGTCCGCCAACTGGGTATCGACTTGCCTCTGTATCAATCTCACGGTGTAGCATCCAAAAAGTTTATTGAATTGGCAGGTGAAGCCGCCGAGGGGGTGCGCCTTCCGGCCGCCGCCTTGTTGGTAGCTGATCAGCTTCCTGACTCGGATCCTCAGAAGGCCGTCCTTTTGGCCTATAAAAGTAAGTTCGAGGCTGCCCATGGCCCGGTATCGACCTTTGGCGGTCACGCCTATGACGGGCTATTCATCGCCTTGGACGCAATCGAGCGGGCCGGCACCACCGACAAGGCCAAGGTCCGGGACGAAATCGAGAACACTAAGGGTTTCATCGGCACTGCGGGCGTCTTTAACATGAGTCCGCAAGACCATCTCGGTCTGGGTATGGACGCCTTCAAAATGCTTGAAATCAAGAACGGCAATTGGGTTATTGTCGAGTAGTTTGGCCAGACCAGCCACCCGGGCCAGGCGGTATGCGCAAGTCCACGGCGCCACCCGCCCGGGTTGACTGGTCCTGGAACCCACCCGAACGCTAATCGGTCTGTTCATCTCTGCATTTCCAATGTTTGACCAAATACTGCAATTCCTGCTGACCGGAGTAACAGTGGGTGCCACCTACGCCCTGGTCGCGCTGGGATTTGCCATCATTTACAACGCCTCGGATGTGGTGAATTTCGCCCAGGGTGAGTTTGTGATGATTGGCGCAATGAGCGCCATTGCACTGTCCGCCAGTAATGGGCTGCCACTCTGGTTAGCCATCATAATCTCAATACTGATAACCGTTGGTGTTGGAATGGCGCTGCAGCGGTTCGCCATCGCCCCGGCCCGCGGCGCTTCCGTGGTGACCACCATTATCATCACGATCGGCGCCTCCATCTTCTTGCGTGGTATCGCATTGCTGCTCTGGGGGAAGGATATCTTCGCGCTGCCGCATTTTTCTGGAGAAACACCCATTCATATCGGTGAAGCAACCTTACTGCCCCAAAATATCTGGGTCATGGGAGGAGGGGCACTGATGGTGATAGGGGTCCACTATTTTTTTAACCACACCACCCAAGGCAAGGCAGTGTTGGCCTGTTCGTGCAACCGCACCGCCGCTCATCTGGTCGGAATCAACGTAAGTAGGATGATGCTGATTGCCTACGGGCTGTCGGCGATGCTTGGCGCCAGCGCCGGAATCCTGGTGGCACCCATCACCTTCACCTCATACGAAACCGGCGTAATGCTCGGACTCAAGGGATTTTCGGCGGCCATTTTGGGCGGAATGGGGAATCCTATGGGCGCGGTGGCTGGTGGCTTGTTGCTAGGTCTCATCGAATCCCTGGCAGCAGGGCTGATCTCTTCGGGATACAAGGATGCCATCGGTTTTGTAATCCTGCTGCTGGTGCTGTTCTTTCGCCCGAGTGGGCTGTTTGGTAAGGCATCGGCGGACCGAGTATGAGATATCTGCGGGGCTTCTTTATACTCACGGCCATCGTGGTGGCCATGCCGTTTCTGTTTCCTGACAACTACTATGTCACCGTGGTGGCCGTAGCCGCCGGCTTGAACGCGATCCTTGCGGTCAGCCTCAATCTGCTAATGGGCTACGCTGGGCAAATCTCTCTGGGACACGCCGCTTTCTTCGGAATCGGCGCTTACAGCTCGGCGATTCTAACCACTCGTTTCGGCTGGAATCCCTGGCTGGCCATTGTCGCAGGCATGGCTCTCACCTGCTCCGTCGCCTTCTTGGTAGCCCGCCCCATCCTGCGGCTCAAGGGACATTACCTGGCCATGGCGACCCTCGGTCTGGGGATCATCGTCAATATATTGCTGGTACAGGGAGAGAGGTGGACGGGAGGACCGGACGGACTCGGCGATATTCCAACGCTCTCCATCTTTGGCTGGATAGTGGACAGCGATTTACGTTGGTACATCGTTATCGGCAGCGTATTGCTGCTGGTCGTGGTGCTGGCCCAAAATATCATCAATTCCCGCAGTGGAAGGGCATTACGTGCCCTGCATGGCTCGGAGGTGGCGGCCGAGATGATGGGTATCAACACCACCGCCACCAAAACCGCCGTATTTGTGCTGGCTGCCCTGATCGCCTCCCTGGCCGGTAGCCTATTCAGCCATCAGCAAACCTTCGTGAGCCCGGAATCGTTCAGCTTCTTCTTTTCTATTGAACTGGTCACTATGGTGGTGCTAGGCGGCATGGCATCTACCTATGGCGCCGTCCTGGGGGCAGTTATCCTTACCTTCCTGCCGGAGTTGCTGGTTGTATTCGAAGAATTTGAGGTGATGATATTCGGGGCCATATTGATGCTGATGATGATCTTTCTGCCTCAAGGATTGCTCGTTGGGTTTAACGAACAGATCCGCAAATGGCTTCTCCAGCGGGCTAGAGCATCCGGAGGGGAACAACGCCGTGACATTGCTTGAGGTCGAAGGGCTCAGCAAATCGTTTGGTGGGGTAACCGCCATCGCCGACCTGTGCTTCAAGGTACCGGAACAGCAAGTATATTCGGTGATCGGCCCAAACGGTGCGGGCAAGACCACCTTGTTCAACATGCTTTCGGGGATCTATACGCCCAACGAGGGCAGCATCAAGTTTCAGAATCGGGAACTCATCGGTAGACTCCCCCATCAGGTAGCCTCCCTGGGGGTGTCGCGCACCTTTCAAAACCTACAGATGTTTTTCAATATGAGCGTGTTGGACAACGTCAAGGTTGGCTGTCATCTGCGTACCCGCAGCAGGATCTGGAGCGCCGCCCTGCGCCTGCCCGGGATCTTCCGGGAAGAACGGCAAGCGGAGGCGTGGTCCCGGGAGGCGCTGGAATTTTGCCGTCTCGAGGAGTTTATCGGTCAGGAGGCCAGCGCCCTGCCCTACGGCGTCCTCAAGCGGCTGGAGATTGCCCGGGCATTGGCCGCAAAACCCAGCCTCCTGCTGATGGACGAACCCGCCGCCGGACTCAACGATACCGAGACCGTCGAGATGCGGCAGTTGATTCGCCGCATTTGCGCGTCGGGCGTTACCGTTCTCCTGGTGGAACACAATATGGGACTGGTAATGGATGTCTCTGACCGCATCCTGGTAATCGACTATGGAAGCCGCCTGGCCGAAGGAACCCCCACGGAAATACAGCGCAATCCCAAGGTGATCCAAGCCTATCTCGGGGGCGAGGTGCAATATGCCGTCTGAACCCTTGTTGCGGATCGATGGACTGACATCTCACTACGGCCCCATTCAAGCGTTGCACGGTATCTCCCTGGAGGTATACCCGGGTGAACTGGTAGCCATGGTGGGCGCCAATGGCGCCGGAAAAAGTACCCTGCTGCAAACACTATCCGGAGTGCAGCGGGCATCTGGCGGATCGGTATACTTTGACGGTATCGACATCACCCGCAAGGCGAGTCACGATATTGTAAGACTGGGAATCTGCCACGTTCCGGAGGGGCGGCAAGTGTTCGCCCCCCTGAGCGTGGAAGATAACCTGAGGCTGGGGGGATACCCTCTGCGCAATGATAAACAGTGGATCGAGCAACAACTGACTCAAATATATACACTGTTCCCGATCCTCCAAGAGCGGCAGAGGCAGACCGCGGGCACCCTCTCCGGAGGACAGCAGCAGATGCTGGCGATTGGCCGAGCATTGCTGGGGAGGCCACGCCTGTTGTTGCTGGACGAGCCCTCTATGGGTCTGGCTCCGCTACTGGTGGAAGAGATCTTCCGGGTTATCGGGGAGTTGAATGAGAAGGGGGTGACCATCCTATTGGTCGAACAAAATGCCAAGGCGGCTCTTGGCATAGCGGACCGGGGCTACGTGCTGGAGACTGGACGGGTGATCATGGCTTCCGGCGCGGCGGAGCTGCTCGCCGATGAAGCGGTGCAGCGGGCCTACCTTGGTCATTGAAGGCAATTTGATAATCGAGGAACCCCATGTACGTTGAACAGATCATGTC
>JAGRGP010000099.1 GCA_020445415.1 Gammaproteobacteria bacterium
ACATACGCAACTTCTCGATCATCGCTCACATCGATCACGGGAAGTCTACCATCGCAGATCGATTCATCCAGATCTGTGGAGGATTAAACGAAAGGGAGATGGGCGCGCAGGTGCTGGATTCTATGGACCTGGAGCGGGAACGGGGCATTACCATCAAAGCCCAGAGCGTGACACTCAATTACCGGGCTCGGGATAATCAGATATACCAGCTGAACTTTATCGATACCCCGGGTCACGTGGACTTCTCTTACGAGGTATCACGCTCGCTGGCGGCCTGTGAGGGTGCATTGTTGGTGGTGGATGCCGCCCAAGGCGTCGAGGCTCAGAGTGTCGCCAATTGCTATACCGCTATCGAGCAGGATTTGGAAGTACTGCCGGTGCTCAACAAGATCGACCTGCCTGCGGCAGAGCCCGAGCGGGTCATCAATGAAATCGAAGAAATCATCGGCTTGGACGCCAAGAATGCGATTCGGGTCAGCGCCAAGACCGGCGTGGGGATACCGGATCTCCTGGAGGAACTGGTACGAGTTATTCCACCGCCAAAGGGTGATGAGGATCAACCCCTGCAGGCATTGATCATCGACTCGTGGTTCGATGCATACGTAGGTGTAATCTCCCTGGTGCGAATCAAGAACGGCGTACTGCGTGCCCGCGACAAGGTATGCGTCATGTCTACCGGGCGTGCTTATCAGGTCGATAAGGTGGGCGTATTCACGCCCAAGCCGGTAGAGAAAAAGAGCCTGGGAACCGGCGAGGTGGGCTATGTGATCGCCGGTATCAAGGAGATCGACGGGGTTCCCGTTGGCGACACATTAACCTTGGTAGACCGTAAGGCGGACAAACCCCTGCCTGGATTCAAACAGATGCAGCCCCGGGTATTTGCCGGGCTTTATCCGGTAAACTCCGACGATTACACGGACCTTCGCGAATCGCTGCAGAAACTGAAACTCAACGACTCGGCTCTCTACTTCGAGCCTGAAACCTCCCAAGCGCTGGGATTCGGGTTCCGCTGCGGTTTTCTCGGGATGCTGCATATGGAGATCGTCCAGGAACGCCTGGAACGGGAGTACGACCTGGATCTCATCACCACCGCGCCTACTGTGATCTACCAGGTGCTGAAGACGGATGGTGAGACCATCCATATTGCCAATCCCGCCGATTTGCCGCCGGCAAATCTTCTGCAGGAAGTACGGGAACCCATTATCGAAGCCCATATCTTGGTGCCTCAAGACTACCTCGGAAACGTGATAAATCTCTGTGTCGAGAAACGTGGGTACCAAAAGAACCTCCAATTCCTCGGTGGCCAGGTGCAGATTACCTACGATTTGCCGATGAATGAGGTGGTGCTCGATTTTTTTGACCGTTTGAAATCGGTGAGCCGAGGTTATGCGTCCTTCGAGTATGAATTTAAGCGATTTCAGGTCGCGCCGCTGATCAAGCTCGATATACTGATCAACGGGGAAACGGTCGATGCACTGTCGGTGATCGTTCATCGAGAGCAGGCGGAGGCACGGGGCAGGGACCTCACGGTGAAAATGAAGGAGCTGATTCCGCGGCAGATGTTTGAAGTGGCCATCCAGGCGGCGATTGGCAGTAAAATTGTTGCCCGTACGTCGGTGAAGGCGCTGCGCAAGAACGTGACCGCCAAGTGTTATGGCGGTGATATTACCCGGAAGCGGAAATTACTGGAAAAGCAAAAAGCGGGTAAGAGGCGGATGAAGCAAGTGGGTAGCGTGGATATTCCCCAAGATGCCTTTCTCGCGGTCCTGAAAGTGGGTAAGGAGAATTGACCGGGGCAAGGGGCCCGGTGAGTCGGAGTCAACCCGTCAGCGGTTGTCTTACCCCAAGAGTCTCCGATCACCGAAGTGGGCAAACAACAAGATGAGTCTAGTTTATGAATTTTGATTTCCCTGCGTTTCTGGTATTTGCGACTTTCCTGACCGGTGTCATCTGGCTGATCGATGCGCTGTTCTTTGCTCCCAAGCGGCGGGTGGCGGCAGCTGAAGGCGAGGGATCCACTAAGGTCAAGGAGCCGCTCCTGGTGGAGTATTCGCGCTCTTTTTTCCCGATTATCCTCATTGTGCTGATCCTTCGTTCCTTTCTCGTAGAGCCATTTCGTATCCCGTCGGGATCGATGATGCCGACTCTACTTGTGGGCGATTTTATTCTGGTCAATAAGTTTGCCTATGGTATCCGTTTACCGGTGCTAAACCGCAAGGTGGTCGAATTGGGCGAACCGCAGCGGGGTGATGTGGTGGTATTCAAATATCCTCAGGACCCACGCGTGGACTATATCAAACGTGTCGTGGGTGTTCCGGGTGACAGCATCTGGTACCGGGACAAGGTGCTTTACGTGAATGGAACCGCACAGCCGCAGACCCCGATCGGGATCTATGCCGGATCGGGTAGCGGCGCCCGGGAAACAGGATCCCGGCACGCCCGGGAGCAGCTAGGCGAACGGAACCACGATGTGCTGATCAATCCCCGGGTGCCGGATTTCGGATACGGCTGCCAGGTACTGCAACAGGGCCCGGTGACGGTGCGGCCGGGGGAGTACTTTGTCATGGGCGACAATCGGGATAACAGTAACGATAGCCGCTGCTGGGGTTTGGTCCCGGAAGGCAATCTGGTTGGCAAGGCTTTTGGGATTTGGATGAGCTGGGATGGGAACTTACCCGGCTTCCCGGTTAACTGGAAACGGATAGGAAATGGTATCGAGTAACTCGAAGCGTTAATGGGAGAGAATGATGAATCGTTACAGACAGCGGGGTGTAACGGGCATAGGGTGGTTGGTGATTCTAGCGCTAATCGGCTTTTTCTCGTTGCTTACCTTGAAGCTTGCACCCATCTACATGGAACATTTTTCCGTGATGACCGTACTCAGCTCACTAAAGCAGGAGCCGTTGATAACGCAGAAGACGGTATCCGAGGTACGGAGCATCGTTCAAAAGCGGCTGAAGGTGAATGGCGTCTATGATATGGCACGGGATGCCATCAAGATCACCAAGGAAGGGGGTGTGATGACCGTGCAAATTGTCTACGAGGTTCGCAAGAACATGGCGGCCAATGTAGATGTATTGGTGTCATTCTCGGATAGCGTGGAGCTGGTATCTAATTGACGGCATCCCTGGATCGTCTGTGCCGTGATATCGGATATCGGTTCTCCGATTCTGGAATCCTGGAACAGGCGCTGACTCACCGCAGTGCGGGGAATCCCCACAATGAGCGGCTCGAGTTTCTCGGTGATGCGATCCTCGGGTTTGTCGTTTCAGATGAGCTCTACGGACGGTTCCCGGGTGCGCGGGAAGGTCAGCTCAGCCGGTTGCGCTCGCGGTTGGTCCGAAAGGACACATTGGCGGTTATTGCCCAGGCCCTTTCCATTGGTAATCATCTGCGCTTGGGTGCGGGCGAACTGCGCAGTGGAGGGCATACGAGAGACTCCATTCTGGCGGATACGCTGGAGGCGGTATTTGCCGCTGTCTATCTTGACGGGGGGTATCAAGCGGTTCGGCAAGTGATACTCGAATTGCTGGGCAAGCGTATCGGCAACCTCTCACCCGATGCACAGCAGAAAGACCCCAAGACCCGGCTGCAAGAGCATTTGCAGGCACGGCACTACTCGTTACCTAGCTATACCGTGGTCGCGGTCTCGGGTGAGCAGCATGCCCAGTGCTTTGTCGTCGAGTGCCAAATTGACGATTTGCGTATTTCCCGCCAGGGTGAAGGCAACAGCCGCAAGAAGGCCGAGCAAGCGGCGGCATCGTTGCTGCTCGAGGAGCTTGGGGATTGAGCGTTCGGCGAAGCGGATATTGCGCCATCGTTGGCCGGCCCAATGTCGGCAAGTCAACCCTGATCAACGACCTGATTGGTCAGAAGCTGGCGATAACCTCGCACAAACCGCAGACCACGAGGCACAGCATCCGCGGGATCAAGACGTTGCCGGAGGGTCAGATTGTCTATGTGGATACCCCGGGGATTCACCAACGGGGGGATCAGCCTTTGAATCGTTACCTTAACCGGGCGGCCCGTTCCGCCATGGTGGATGTGGATGCGATCTTATTCGTGGTGGAAGCGCTCCACTGGACCGCGGAAGATGAAGCGGTGCTGGAATCGGTGATTGGGGCAACGGCTAGTAAGATCTTGGTGGTGAATAAGATCGATACGGTCAAGGACAAAGCTGAGCTATTGCCCTTTATCGCTGAGCTAAACCAGCGCTGCCCGTTTCTCGAGACCGTTCCCGTATCGGCGCTCAAGGGAGACAATACCGGCCTGCTGGAACGGCAGATTTTGGAGCGGCTGCCCGAGGGAGAAAGACTATTTCCCGAAGACCAGTTGACGGACAGAAGCGAGCGTTTTTTTGCCTCGGAGCTGATTCGGGAGCAATTGACTCGCAGATTCAGCAAAGAGATACCTTACGCGCTCACCGTCGAGATCGAGGGTTTCGAGGACAGGGAAGGGTTATATCGTATTAATGCGTTGATCTGGGTGGAGAAAGCGGGGCAGAAAAACATCATTGTCGGGCGTAAGGGTGAGTCACTGAAAGCGGTCGCTCGGCAATCCCGGATCGAGATGGAGAAATTTTTCGGAACTCGGGTGTACCTCGAAGTATGGGTAAAGGTCAAAAAGAGTTGGTCGAGTGACGAAAAGGCATTGACCTATTTGGGTTACGGTGGCTGAGCGGTCGGAGCTTCGTCCGGCCTACCTCTTGCACCGCCGGCCATTTTCCAACAGCAGCCTGCTGGTAGAGTGTTTCACCCCTTCGTTGGGCCGATTTCCAGCCATTGCCAAAGGTGTGAGGCGCGGCGCTCACCGCCGCGGAAGCGGGTTACTGCAGCCATTTGTGCCGTTGTTGATCAGTTGGTCGGGGCGAGGCGAAGTCAGAACCTTGGGAGCGTTCGAGCCCGCGGCTTCGCCTCCCGCACTACGGGGTATCAGCCTATACTGCGGCTTTTATCTGAATGAACTGCTGATGCGCCTTTTGCAACGGGAAGATCCCCAGGAGTCGTTGTTCGCGTTGTATGCCGACACTCTGTGCTCCCTCGCGCGTGAGGATCGGGTAGAACCGTTATTGCGCCGGTTCGAAATAGACCTCCTGGAGCATCTTGGCTATGGCCTGGTGTTGGATCGCGACGCGGAGAATGACGGCCCCCTGCAGGACGATAAGGTTTACCGTTACCTCGTTGAACGGGGGCCGGTGCCGGGCGCGGCTGGGGATCCTTGTGCGGTCAGGGGTGGGACCCTCCTGGCATTGAATCGGCAACAGGCATTGGATGATGAA
>JAGRGP010000010.1 GCA_020445415.1 Gammaproteobacteria bacterium
CCTCGCGAGTGATGTCCGCCGGCGGAGTAACTACTGGCGGGATGATGTCATCGATCGTGACAGTCAAACTCTGTATCTTAATATCCGTGTCGTCGTCGTTATCGGTAACCCTGAGACTCACCGGGTAGCTGCCGGCGCTGGCGAAGCTATGACTGGGGCTTGGACTGCTGGAGGTTGCACCATCACCAAAGTCCCAGAACCAGGCAGTGATCGATCCGTCCGGATCGCTGGAGTAATCAACGAAGGCGCAATTCAAGTCGTTACAAGTAACCCCAAAATCCGCTATGGGCGGAAGATTTGAGGCAGTCACTGAGATACTTCCCGATATGAAATACTGACCGGTGCTGGCATAGGCTGAAAAGTTACTGCTGCCGACGCCCGTGACCACTAAATAGTAGTTTCCGCCGGGAACGTTAATTGAAATGCTCGCATCGGTTTCGGCGGCAGGATTGGAGGTGGCCAGAACGGCGCCCGATTCATCCAACAGGCTTGCCTGTATGTCTAGATTAGCCCCGCGCTTATTATCGCGGTAAAACGCATCCCATGCGGGGACCACGGTTAGGTCGATAGGGCCTGCCGCGGCTTGAAAATAGAACATATCCTGGTCGGTGCTGGATTCGATCTTCCCTTTGTTGTCTGGGTAGTCATTATCGGGGTCGAGCTCCGGGTTGCTCACCAAAATTTGGCCGTTAACATCGACGGTTAAGGGTGTTGCTTGCACCATGGTATCACCGTGGTCGTCGTCGGCCATGGTCAGCTCCGACGCAATGATCCCGATATCGTCTTGCGTGTTGTTGGCCCCCTGATATTCTCCTTTACTCCATTGCGTGACATTTCTCGAGTAGCTGTTACCCATGATCGGGGCCCAGGAAGTCGCGCCACTTCCATGACCGCCATAGTAGGTGGTGCTGCCGGTTCCATCGTGCGAGAGGCCCAAGTTATGTCCGAACTCATGTGAGCTGGCTTCGGCAATGTAGGTTGGGAACTTGGCCAGATTGTCGTAGTAGACCAGAGCAGGTGAATAGTAGGTCGCGTAATCGCTTCCACCCCATACACCGATGTACGCGACACCCCCGTAACTGCTGTACGGCATCTCACTTCCGTTGGTTTGAGTTTTGGAAGTGATCAATATGCGCCCGGTATGTCGGTCAAAAACCGCGGGTTCCTCGGTGGTCACATCGATGTCGAACGCAGAAAAGTCTTCGGCAACACGATGCCAAATTTCGGCAATGAAATTTCGTTCAGTCTCATTGAAGGTGCCAGGGTCTTCATCCAAATCAAATGCGGCGGCGGATATCGTCCCATTGCTCCAGGCAGTTCCCGAGAAGATATGCCCGTTAAAATCTAAGTACACCACCCGGGGCGCGCCGGCACGGCTGTGCAGAAGAAAGGCGTTGTCCACCGCCGCGGCACCTTGCCAAGACACCTCTCCCTCCGTGGCGGGCGCAGGTTCTCCATCTCCAGCCGGGAGAACTGGAGCCTGATCTGTATAGAGCACGCCACCTTGGTTATCCACGTCCATGGATTCGAGGTCATTTTCAGGAAACTCAAACCGGTGCAACCAGTCCATTGCCCGGTTCCATGCCTGAAACGGTAGGCCTTCGATCTTGGAACGTACCCGGCCTGGGGGCAGGTCATGGAGGAGAAAAGGATTCCCCTTACCGAGCATCCGCGGCTTTTTGGAACTTGGACTGTTTCCCGGCTCGGCAATTAGCGCGGTGGAGACCAAGACGACGACAACAGAGACAGTGACAACAAGGAAGCGGCGAACCATACTTTCCCCCGTACGGAGTGTTTTTGTTAAGCTTCGAATTCTGCCGGTGATACCCAAGACCAAGATTGAAGGGTACCTACCCCGAGACTGGCGCGAAATTCCACCAACTCGAATGAAGCGCAAGGCATATCACCCTATTTTGGGCAAAAAGTTAGGCGGCAATGTTGCCAGATTATTGAGTACAATTCGCGGGTAATCCGGTGAAACGTGATACAGTCCCAGGCAAAAGGTGAGGGCGTTTCGGGATGCCTTTTAAACGGGGAAGTTGGTCTCTAAATAACCAGTGAGTGGCGGTTTCATAACCCCGATGAGACTGGATGGGAACCGGGCGGCTTGCTGGAAAACGGCAACAGCGGGCCGCTGTCGTGTGTACCGGTTTGACCTCTGTGGCTCAGGACAGCCGGGATTCGTAGTCGGTATAACCGAATTTTCTGACTACCTGCACATTGCCGTTTTCCCGCTGAATGGCGATGGCGGGATGAACTATACCGTTGAACATTGTGCTCTTGACCATTGTGTAGTGAATCATATCTTTGAATACCAGGCGCTTTCCTACCGTTAACCGTTGTGTAAAGGAGTAGTCTCCAATCACGTCTCCAGCCAGGCAGGTGGATCCGCCAAGCTGGTAGGTATAAGGTTTCTCGCCGGGATTTCCCGCCCCTTCTACTTCCGGACGGTAAGGCATTTCCAGAATATCCGGCATGTGGGCGGTTGCCGAGGTGTCAAGGATGGCAATGTGAGTGCCGCCCCGCTCTATCACGTCGAGTACGGTGGTGATCAGCGAGCCAGTTTGCCAGGCAATGGCGGCACCCGGTTCCAGTACCAGTTCCAACTCTCGGTATCTATCGGTGATGGTCCTCAGCGCCCGGATCAGCCGCCCAAGGTCGTAGCCGTCGCGGGTCATTAGATGGCCTCCCCCGAGGTTCAGCCACTTCAACTGGCCCAGCAAGTGGCCAAACTTATCCTCGACCGCCTCAATGAGCCGCTCGGTGGAGTCTGCGTTGGACTCGCACAGGGCGTGGACGTGCAGACCTTCAATGCCGGGGGGTAGGTTAGCGCCGAGTCCCGTGGGCGAAATACCAAGCCGGGATTGGGGGCCACACGGGTTGTACAATGGGGTAGCCACTTCGTCGACTCCCGGGTTGACCCGCAATCCACAGGATATTCCCGCCGCTGTCGCAGGTTCCCCGAAGCGGAGCCATTGTTCCAGCGAGTTAAACGTGATTCGATCCGCTAATTCGATCAGGGTTGAGAAATCGCCGGGATCGTAGGCGGGCGCGTAAAGATGCACGTGTCCCCCGAACCATTTTTTTGCTAAGCGTGTCTCGTAGAGGGAACTGGTGGCACAACCGGAAAGGAATTGCCGCACCAAGGGAAATGCGGACCACATCGCGAATCCTTTGAGTGCCAGAATAATTTGACAGTTTCCCGCCCGTTTTACCTCGGCGATAAGCTGGAGATTAGTCCGCAGACGGGATTCGTCCAATAGATAGCAGGGTGAAGGCAGATCCTCGCCGTGTTTGCTCATGCCACCGGCAGCCGGTCGATATCGATATCACAGCGTTGATCATGCCAGGGTAGCCCGTAGCGCTCGAGGTCTTCCATGAAGGGGTCGGGGTCCAACTGTTCCATGTTCCATACCCCCGCTTTCTTCCATTTGCCCTCAAGCATCAATTTAGCGCCGATCATGGCGGGTACTCCGGTTGTGTAGGACACTGCCTGGGCATGGGTCTCCCGGAAGCACTGTTGATGGTCGCTTACGTTATACAGATAGCGAGTATGCGTTTCTCCTGCCTTACTGCCGCGAATGATGCAGCCGATGTTGGTCTTGCCATGGGTGCGAGGCCCCAGAGAAGCGGGATCGGGCAGCAGTGTCTTGAGAAACTTCAGGGGAACGATCGGACGTCCCTCGAATAGCCGTGGCTGGATACTGTCTAGCCCCAGATTTCTGATCACCTCGAGATGCCGAAGATAGCTTTCGCCAAAGGTCATCCAGAATCTCATCCGTTTTACCCCCGGCAGGTGCCTTGCCAGGGATTCCATTTCCTCGTGATAGATTAGGTACATGCGGCGCGGGCCGATAGCCGGGAAATCGAATACTCTGGAAATCTCCATGGGTCTTGTCTCAATCCAGCGGCCATTCTCGTAATAGCGGCCATTCGCGGTTACCTCCCGTATATTGATTTCGGGATTGAAGTTGGTGGCAAAGGGGTAACCGTGATCTCCGGCGTTGCAATCGAGAATATCAATGGTTTCGATCTGATCGAAGTGATGCTTCAGGGCGTAGGCGATGAAGACATTGGTCACCCCGGGATCAAAGCCGGATCCCAACAAGGCCATGATCCCGGATTGCCGGTACCGGTTGTCGTAATCCCATTGCCATTTGTACTCGAACTTGGCTTCATTGGGAGGTTCATAGTTAGCGGTATCGAGATAGTCGACGCCCGTCTCCAAGCAGGCATCCATGATACTCAGATCCTGGTAGGGCAATGCCACGTTAATCACCATACGCGGCGCAACGCGCCGGATCAGCGTTACCAGCTCCTCGGTTTGGTCGGCATCCACCTGGGCGGTTTGCACCCTCCCCTTTCCTATCTCGGCGGCAATTCGGTCACATTTTTCCAGGGTTCTGCTGGCTAACCAGATAGCAGAGAAAACCGCCGGCACCTGCGCGCATTTATGGGCGACCACCCGGCCGACACCGCCGGCACCGACGATCAGGACTCTACTCATGCAATTTGCCTGTTTTTATGGTGTCCCCGGAACCACCCAGGGCACGAATACACATGGAATCGATGCGTATTATAACGGGAGCTTGGGCCTCGCCGCTTCACAATATACCCGTTGTGGGTTCGATTTATTGGTTTCACATAGCCAATAGTCCCGCGAAATCCAACCGCATCTTGTGTCGACGCGAGACAGCCGGTATGTTCTCTCGACCGGGTACGACGTAGCGGCTGGCAGGCTGCCCGGTACAACTAGACGGGGGATTAAAGGAATGTCGACAAGTTGGCTGGTATCTCTGGTTTTCTTAGCCGGGCTTATCCCTGGTGCGGTTTTCGCTGACGTGTGTACTCAGGAGTCTAAGCCGGGAACGGCAAATGACTGCGCCGCACCGGGCACTGCCGGTGGGGATGGTCTCCTGTTCAGTTTTCGGGGCCGAGGTATCCACCTGGCGGATCTGGATCTTGCTACACGCCAGGCCCTGTACGAACTGGATCTCAAACATTTCGATGACCGTCAACGCTTACTCGAGAATATGTTGTGGAAACTGTATCTGACCGAAGAAGCCGAGCGGCAGAACAAGAGTGAAGATCAGCTGTTGGGTGAGTTGATGGAATACCGTGTGCCCCCGGAGGCAGAGATCAAGGCTTTCTACGAGGCAAACAAAGGGCGTATCAGTTCGCCCTACGAGACCATCAAGGGGCAAATCGGCCGTTATTTGTCGGAGCAGCAATTACTGGCTAAGCGCGATGCATTGGTAACCGGCCTAAAGGAGAGCGGCGAGTATCAGCTGTTGCTATCCCGGCCGACAGCTCCGGTAGCGGTAATCGACACCTCTGGCTTTCCCAGCAAAGGTGATGCACTGGCGCCTGTGGAGGTGGTGGAATTCGCCGACTATCAGTGCCCCCATTGTCGGACGGCCTCCGAAGTCATGAGACGATTGGAGGACCATTATGGCGATAAGCTACGGGTGGTGTTCATGGATTTTCCGATAAATCGCTCCGGGATTTCCCGGAAGGTAGCCGAGGGTGGGGTTTGCGCAGGTGAGCAGGGTTCTTACTGGCAGTATCATGATGCGGCCTTTGGCCAGCAACCTAGCCTGAGCCACGATTCTCCGCTCAAGATCGCCCAATCGCTGGGGTTGGATGAAGCCAAGTTTGCTGCTTGCTTAAGTGGAGATCACGCCATGACCGAAGTGACGCGCGGGGAATCCGAGGCGCGCCGGCTGGGGCTCGACAGTACGCCAACCTTTTTCGTTAACGGTGTCAAAGTGAGTGTTCACGATGACATGGAGACGGCGTTACGGCAGGCTATTGACGAAGCCCTTGCGGGCCCAAGCTCGTGAATATTATGAAGGTGTCGATGGTAATTTTACCCTCATAGGCGCGCTAAGCGCGGGGGCTCACCCAGGTACGAGCTAAACCGCAGGCTTCTTATTTTAGACTACCAGATTGGGCGCCCAACCGGGCTAAAGGGCGCTCATCTATCGGGGCATGCAGCCAAGCGGCCAGCACACCCAGCACGGCTCCCGCCCACCAAACCGAGTCGTAGGAGCCCGTGGTGTCATAAAGATAGCCCCCCAGCCAGACACCCATAAAGCTGCCGATCTGGTGGCTGAAGAATACGATGCCAAACAGGGTAGCGAGATAGCGCACACCAAACACCTGTCCGACGATGCCGGTGGTCAGGGGGACCGTTGAGAGCCAAAGTAATCCCATAGTCGCGGCGAATAGGTAGATGCTCGCTTCATTTTTTACCGACAGCATCAGCGCGGTGATAGCAATAGCACGGAGCAGATAGATCGAGCACAAGCCCCATTTTTTGCTCCATCGTTGGCCAAATGCACCGGAGCCAAGTGACCCGGCGATATTGAACAACCCGATCAGCGACAGGGAAAGCGCGCCGACATGCGTCCCCAGCCCCAGATCCTTCACGTAGGCTGGGAAGTGAACCGTGATAAAGGCAACATGAAAGCCACATACAAAAAATCCCGCGGTCAGCAGCACGTAGCCACGATGAGCGGCTGCTTCTTGGAGTGCTTCGGCTAGGGTCTGTGAACTGGGGGCTTCCCCTGCTGCGTTCTGTTGATAAGGTAGCAGTAAGGCGACCGGAATGATCACCAGCACCAAACTGGCCAATATCAATAGTGCCCCGTACCAGCCACTGGTTTCGATAAGAAGTTGGCTAAGGGGTGAAAATATCACTTGCCCCAGTGAACCCGCGGCTGTCCCCAGCCCCAATGCCAACGAGCGCCGCTCCTTACCTACGGCTTTGGCTATAGCGGAAAGTGCGATGGCGAAACCGGTAAATGCGACACCAACACCGGTCAATAGGCCGCCGGTAAGGTGTAGGAGCGTGGCGGAATCGCTTACCGCCATACCGGCGATGCCAGCGCAGTAGATCAGTGCTCCAAGGATTAGCACCGGTGCCGCGCCACGGCGGTCGGCAATTGCACCGGCGATGGGAACGCCGGCACCCCAGAGTAGATTTTGAATTGCCAATGCTAGCGCGAAGGTCTCCCTTCCCCAGCCGCGGTCCACTGTCATGGGTTCGAGAAACAACCCGAACGAGGAGCGGATACCGAACCCGATCAAGGCAATCAGACAGCCGGCAATAATAATCACGATGGGTCTGGTGGACCAAGTGTGCAGGGGATTGGGGTTCGTATCGCTCATGTTCTTTAGCCCGTGGAGGTATCTTGTAAAAGCGTGAATCATGGATGGGGGCACGCAGGACGGCCTCGCCCTCTTTAAGCCAGTGAGTGTTACGCCAACCCTACTGATTCTGCCCCTGGATACTTAACGAGGAAGGACCGCAGTCATTAGGGAATTGGAGCAGAATAGCACTTGTTCCCGCAAGGTGAACCTGGACCCTGGGTTAAGGCGGGATCGCTGCTTCGACCCTTGGTTTGCCCATCCATCGCCCTGGCTCACCCTGTCGATTGTTCAGATATTTCTGATCTTCGGCCATTGATGGGGCTCCAATTTATGATTCCGGCCCCGGGCGTTTTCAAGGACTTCCTCGGTGCTTCCCATGAGACCATCGAAATAAGTAGTGTGGCTGCCTACCAAGCCTAGGATAGGCTGGGGCCTAACGGCGGGTCGTTAGAAGCTCACTCCTGGTTTTTAAACTATGGAAAACAAGCCCCCTTCCCTCCCCAGCCGGCTAGGCGGTAGCCGCCGCCGGTGCCGCGGCGACTAGGGCAGTCACCCGCTTTGTCATGCGCGAATACCCCGAATCGTCAGCACCGACCCTCAACCCCGACCCTAAACCCCGATCGTAGCCCGCGTGCGTGCCGGGGTAACCAGCAAATATCCGGAAGCGATTATCTCGGGGTGTATGTGAATTTTTGACCACTGACGCTGACCTCGTACATGAGCCCCCCTTTGGCGACGGTAAATACCGCCATACCATTGTGGTATCCGCCCGCGGTCGCGTTTTTCCGCCCTAAGCTAGCTCCCGCAGTGCCTCCGGTGGTAGCGGCGCTGGCCGACGCAGAGGCGGCGATGGAGGTAGCCTGAGCATTGGCGCCAAACTCGAAATTACCACTGGAGAATTCTTTGAAGACCCGTTCGTCTTGGAAGAATATTATTTGGCTAAATGCCTGTCCACCCATTTGAAAACCGACGGAAAGCTGAGTCATGGAAGTGTCCCCGACCGGTTTGCCTCCTACGTATACTCGCCCCTTACCGTAGGCTCCACCAACTCCAATACCCGCCTTACCAATGGTTGGAAAAACCGCGTAGCCGTAGCTGCTGTTGAAATAACCCCCGCTTTCGCCGGCATTCTTGAACATGTCAATGGTTGCCTGGTAGTCGTCGCTGGGCCAGGCGTTGGTAACGGAAAATACCGAAACCAACAGGCTTACCCATAGGGATTTTAAAAAATGCATTCGATACCTCGTCGATGATATTGGTGTATACAGATAAAGTGCAGATTCACTGGATCGGCCGACTGTATTAAGAGCAAGCATAGTCGCTCCACCGGGGAGGGACAATCACGGGATAGTCTCCGAAAAAATTACTGATTGGCGGCGGGACCAAGAGTCCTGCTCCGTAGTAGCCACTGCCTAGCAAATAAAATTAAAATGGGCTCCCGGAAGGTGCTTGGCTAGTGGTGGCACCGTTGGACCGGTGGATGGTAGTTGGTGTGGGTTACTTGTTAGCGCGTTGTTCCATGCGCACGTGGATAATTCAAAATGTTAATCTCAAGAAAATTTTGCCGGTGTATTTTCGCCTGCTTCTGTTTGGTTTTTGTGCTACCCGTTGCCTGGTCACAAGACACCGATGCCCCCCCCCCACAGACCCCGTTAGCCACGCCTCAAGATGATACGCTGGCGACGTTGCAGCGGTTTTCCAAATTACGTTCTGATCTGCGGAGCCGGATCAAGGGGGTAGAGCGACAGCTCCAGAACTCACCATCAGACTCGGAGAAGAAACAGCTCCAGGCTGAACTCTCGTCTCTGGAAAAGGATCTTGAGGATCTCAAGGACAACTTTGTCGAGATAGCGGCGGGAATTGGGTTTGCAGCGATCAGCCAAAAACCCGATACCAGTTTCAACCTGCAGGCTGAAATGCTTTCCTTGATGGAGCCGGTGGTCAGGGAGATGAAGCACATGACCAGCGATGTAAGGAAGAAATCGGATCTTCGGGAGAAGATTACGTTTTACGAGGTCCGGATACCCAAGGCAAAGGTCGCGGTGGAAAACGTTTCCGCGTTAATCGAAAAGACCAAAGATAAAACGCTGCGGAGCTACCTCGAAGATACGCTTGACGACTGGAAACGTCAGCTCGCAAACATGGAGAGCGAGTTACAGGCAGCTAATTTCCAGCTTAGCCGGATCGAGAGTACGGAGACGTCGTTTGCCGATGCTTCCCAAAGTTATCTAAAGTCGTTTTTCCAGCAGCGCGGACTCTATTTGATCCAGGCATTGTTGGTGGTTGGCCTCGTCCTGTTGTTGTCGAGGCTCTCACGCAAGCTAATGATGCGGATGGTGCCGGGCTACAACAAGACGCACCGCAGCTTCCAGGTACGACTGCTGGATTTGGTTCACCGCCTGATTACCGTGGCGTTAACGATCATCGGGCCGATGGTGGTGTTCTACTATAACGAGGATTGGGTACTTTTCAGCCTTGGAATACTGCTATTGCTGGGCGCTGCCTGGACGCTGAGGACCGCGGTTCCCCGGTACTGGCAGCAGATTCGCCTGTATTTGAATATTGGCGCGGTGCGGGAGGGTGAGCGAGTCTTCTATGAAGGTTTACCCTGGAGCGTGAAAAAGATTGATATCTTCACGACGTTGGAAAACCCCGACGCCGGAATCTCCCAGCGGATTGCCATAGAGAATCTGGTCGACCTGAAATCCAGACCTGGGCGCAAAGACGAACCCTGGTTTCCCTGTAAAAAGGACGACTGGGTATTACTGAGCGATGGGGTTAGAGGAAAGGTGATTGGAATTTCTCACGAATTTGTCGAGTTGATCGAAAGGGGTGGGGCTCGCAAAACCTATCTGACCCAGGATTTTCTGGGTCAGTCCCCACGCAATCTCAGTGTTAACTTTCGCCTCAAGGAGACCATCGGTATCAGCTACGATCTGCAGTCCGATAGTACTTCGACCATACTGCAGGTACTCAGGGATCACCTAACGAAACGTATCGCGGCGGAAGGTTACAACGAGAACCTGATCAATATCCAAGTCGAATTCCAGATGGCTAATACCTCCTCGCTAGATTTGGTGGTGATCGCCGACTTCAAGGGCGAGGTGGCGCCCTTGTACAATCGCCTAAGGCGGGCCATTCAGCGCTGGTCGGTGGATGCTTGCACGGAGAATAACTGGGAGATCCCATTTACCCAGGTGACGTTACACGGCCACGTCCAGCAATAGTGGATGACCTGATCTTGGCGTGCTGGTGGCCCGCCGCCAGACCGTACTTCGGCATGCCCGGTGGGCAGGTCGTTGCGCTACTTTTTTTTGCCTTTCTTTTTCTTCCCCTTTTCTTTCTTCACTTTATCTTTTTTCGCTAACCGTACCTTATCCTTTTTATTCTTTGCTTCGATCGGGATGGCAACAAAGCGTTCGGTCGGAGTGTCATAGAAGCCTTGCCTGATTCGAGCCCGGACTTCTTCATCCTCCGCCTGGAAGCTCCCGGTAACCGGGTTGAGGGTCCGCAGCGCTCGGGCCACCATGTCCTTATCCCAAGGACTGCCATCAAGGGTTGCGATATTCCTGTCGTTGAGAGCTTGCGCCAGTTCCTTTTCGGTGTGAGGTGATCTCGTCAGCTCCTCAAGTACCCCCCTGATCGACTCATAGAAACTCCACTGCCGGAGCGGCGAGTTAGCTGAGAGGGTTGGCTCGCGGCTGGGAGCGGCACGGTTGGAACTAACGGGTGCCGGTTGATTCTTTGCCTGGATAATTGATGCTTCGGTTTGGAGTTCCAGTTTTTTCAAAATTCGGCGTACCGAATACTTGCTCCATGGTTGGCCGGTCAAAGAGAGAACTCCCTCCCCGTTCAAGGTGTCCGCCATCCCTTGCTGAGTCAGCCCTTGACCTTCCGGATCCTTGATCGCCAGTAAACGTTCGAAGTGCGGCCTCATGCTCTCAACGTCGTCGTTCATACTCCGTCTCCTCTCATGATGGATTATTAGTGTTGTAGGCCAATACTATCCATTGCGGGGTATTCATGTCGACAGCTGTTCCAACCAGGCCAGGATGTCTGCGCTACCCCTTGAAGGCGTTCTTGGATAGCAAGTACGAGATTTCTGCAGCGGTCGAGGCTCTCCCCAAGATTTTGTTGCGATGAGGAAATCTTCCAAACCGGCGGATGATTTCACGGTGATGTAGAGCAAACTCGATACTGTCATCCAGTTTCGCGTCACGAAACAGGCGTACCGAGAGATCTTGATCAGCGAGGTTTTCGCTATGCATGAGTGGCATGTACAGGAAGGCTAGCCGGTTGTTTGGCAACGCGCGGTCGAGTTTTCGTTGTACGGCAAGTTTTGTCACCTCTAGCGCCTGCTGTTCCGTGGCAAAGGATTTGGGGTGGCCGCGAAACATATTCAATGGGAACTGATCCAAAACGATCACTAAGGCCAAGGCTCCTTCGCTGCTTGCTTGCCACTGTACGAGCCTGCCCGCACGTGCCCGCTCCCAAAGGGGCTCGAAGCTCGCTCTTATCTCGTCGTCTATTGCTGGTGTCGAAGAAAACCAGTACGACGGCATCCTTCCCGTGTACCAGAAATCGAGAACTTCGGTAATCTTGTCACCGTCAGCGATTGCCACTGGCTCTAGGAGAGGAGGGTGCGGAGCTGGTGAACGTGTTCCGCCGCTTGTTGGCCAATGCGAGTGAGATAGCCGCCATCCACTTGGGTAACCAGTCCTTTTTCATACAGGCGTCTGGTTGCGGAAATTGCTTCCGCTTTGGCAGAGGCATGGACCTTTATTCCAGCATGGGGAGACAAGGGATTGAAGAGGGAGAGTATCTTTAGCTCCTCGCACTGTTCGGGTGTGTAAACCATGGTTGCTCCGGCAAAAAGTAAAATCACGATGGGCCACCTCCCCTGCCCGGGATTCGTGATTTCACGTGGAGAGTGCTGCCCTGGGCGGCTGGTCCGTGTGACGATTACAGGTTACTTGGCGGCGTCCTTTTTGCGGCTGCCGTCGGTGTAGGCATGCATTACACCTCCCATCATCTTTTGAAAGGCGTCCAAGGCCCCGACCGACTGCGCGAAATAGGGCGCCATCAGGCTCAGTGGGTCGTAGCCTTCTGCGTCCACATTCATTTTTTCCCGTATCTTTTGAAAGATATCGTTTTGCAAGCTCTGGACATCTGGCCATCCCATCAGTGTTCTAAACTCTTCTGGAGTGATATCTACATCGATATTGATCTTCATGTTCTCCCCGCCGGCACAAGCAGTTCTTTAGTGGAAAAAGTACGCCAGTTTTTGCAAAACATCAAAAAATCAAGATCGGGTGCGATTAGGCCGCCTGAGTTTTCCGCAATTGAACCCGGTTCAGGGCTGATAGCACTGCTTTGATCGATGAGCTCACCGTATCCTGATCGAGTGAGACCCCGGAGATTCTGATACCGTCCACGTTGAGCTGTACATAGGTGATGGCCTCGGCATCCGTCCCCTCCCCGATCGCATGCTCACAAAAGTCCACAATACTCAGCGACTGATCGCTGTAGCGAGTCCACGCATCGACAAAGGCGGAGATCGCGCCATCTCCCCTTCCTTGCAGGCACAATTCACGCGCGCCGTCACCGAGGCGCACCTCAATGTTATCGTGTTGATGTTTCTCGAGACGATAGCCGAGCAGTCTCAAGGGGTAGTTATCACGGACGAAGTTAGCCAGGAATAGCTCATGCATGGTATTACCATCGATTTCTCCGCGTTGCCGTTCGCTTTCATTTTGCACGATCAGGGAAAGCTCCACCTGCATCCAGCGCGGTAAGCTCAGTCCGTGGTCTCTTTCCATGACGAATGCCACGCCACCCTTTCCGGACTGGCTGTTGACGCGGATTACCGCCTGATAGTCCCTGCCGAGATCCCTCGGATCGATAGGCAGATAAGCCACTTGCCAGGGCTCGTCAGGTTGCTGCCGCTGCAGACATTTGCGAATGGCGTCTTGATGGCTGCCGGAAAAGGCCGTGTATACCAGCTCTCCTACCCAGGGATGCCGGGGATGCACCTTGATGTTGGTGCATTCGGTGACCACCTGGACGATCCGATCGGGGTTGGAAAGGTCGAGCATAGGATCGACACCTTGGCTGTATAAGTTCATGGCCAAGGTCACTATATCCATATTGCCGGTTCGCTCACCGTTGCCCAGCAGGGTTCCCTCCACCCGGTCGGCGCCGGCCAGTATGGCCAGCTCGGCCGCCGCCACCGCGCAGCCACGGTCGTTGTGTGTATGCACCGAGAGGATAATGCTATCTCGCTTGGGGATGTGAGTGGAGAAGTATTCGACCTGGTCGGCAAACAAGTTGGGTGTGCTGGACTCCACGGTAGAGGGCAGATTGATAATACAGGGATGCTGGGGAGTGGGCTGCCACACCTCCAACACCGCGTTGCAGACCTCCACTGCGTAGTCCATTTCGGTGTTTGTGAAGCTCTCCGGAGAGTATTGGAACACCCATTCCGTAAGGGGATGCTTCGCCGCTTCGCGCTGCAGCATTCGGGCACCGTCCACGGCAATTCCGGTAATGCCGTCCTTGCCCTTCCCAAAAACTCTTTCCCGCTGCACTGTCGAGGTAGAGTTATAGACATGCACGATGGCCCGTTTGGCGCCGCGCAAGGCGCTGAAGGTGCGTGTAATGAGTTCTTCGCGCGCTTGAACCAGCGCTTGGATGGTCACGTCGCCGGGGATCTGATCCTCCTCGATGAGCCAACGGACAAAGTCGTAGTCCGGTTGGCTCGCCGAGGGGAATCCGATTTCAATTTCCTTCAAGCCAAGATCCACCAGCAATCCCCAGAGCTGTTGTTTCTGTACAACACTCATGGGCTCCAACAATGCCTGGTTGCCATCGCGAAGGTCTACGCTGGCCCATCTGGGTGCCCTGAGGATGCTGCGTTCGGGCCACTGGCGATTGGCCAGCGCAACCGCCGGCGTGGGACGATACTTTTGGTGGTTGAATGCCTTCACTAAGAATCCCTCTTGTCTTCAAGTCATTGTAGAGTCGGCCGTTCGCGCTCCGACGACTCCGTTGATAACTCCCTTGGTGGGGAGCTGACCACGCCATACCTCGTGAGTGTGGCTTTACCGACCGATACTGGGTTGGTATCGGTCTTGGTTGACCGTTTTAGCGGACAAACATAGATTATCTAAAGTAGTGCGACATTTCTTTGCGAATACGCCGTTGATTTTTTACTTATTGGTAGAATATTCTGTTAATAGTCCCCTATCGGGTAGATAATTGCTAACAGTGATATTCTGATGCCTATATGCTGGCGTGGAGTTTTTTCAAGGTGGCCGATTGGACAATTATTTGCTCATTGTAGGTAGCGACTTTGACGAGTATCTGCGGCTGCTCGGCGATGGGGCGTTACCGGGGTTGGAGGTACGCGGTTTTGACAACCAGGCTCAAGCGCAGGCATGGCTTCCACGCGCAAATATCTTGCTCGGCCCTCCCGGAATGATATCGGCGCTATTGGACCAGACTCCGCGTCTGCAATGGGTGCAGTCGACCTATGCGGGTGTGGAGCCTTTGTGCCGGCCGGGTTTGCGCCGGGACTATCTGCTGACCGGCGTCAAGGGGCTTTTTGGGCCGTTGATGAGTGAGTATGTCTTCGGCTACATACTAGCCATCCAGCGGCGTCTGTTCGATATGCGGCAGCAGCAGCGGGAACATCGTTGGCAGCCGATTCCCTATCGAAGTTTGCGTGGGTTGGTGCTCGGCATCTGCGGCCTGGGTTCTATCGGTATGCATCTCGCGGAAACTGGTGCCTCCTTCGCGATGCGGGTTACTGGCTACCGGCGAACGCCCTCCCCTTGCCCGGCTGTCGAACGTACCTATTCGGGTAGCGAGTTGGGAGATTTCCTTGCGGAACTCGACTATCTCGTGTTGGCACTTCCCGATACGCCCGATACCCGTCATATTATCGATCGTGGCGCCTTGGAGCGGATGAAAGCGAGCGCCGTTATCATTAACGTTGGCCGTGGTAGTTCGATTGTGGAGACTGATTTGAGTTGGGCATTGCAGCAGCGCCGGCTTGCCGGCGCGGTGTTGGATGTCTTTGCTCACGAGCCCTTGCCGGCCGCCAGCCCACTTTGGGATATGCCCGGGTGTATTGTTACCCCTCACATCTCGGCACTTAGCTTTCCGGCGGATATCGTTGCATTGTTCGCCCGCAACTATCGGCGATTTATCACGGGTCGACCACTGGAATACCGGGTGAATTTTGAAAGAGGGTACTAAAGAACCCAATGCCCCAACGGATCGGCACCAGTTTGGTTGAGCTACCCCGCGGGAAAATTTTCAGGAGAAGCAAGAATGAGACTGTTGCACACGATGTTGCGAGTTGGCGATCTTGAGCGTTCCATCGCCTTTTATACGAAGGTTCTGGGCATGCAGCTATTGAGAAGAAAAGATTATCCCGAGGGAGAATTCACCCTAGCCTTTGTTGGTTATGGCGACGAATCCGAGCATACTGCAATTGAACTCACCTACAACTGGGGACAGAGTGAATATCAGCAGGGTACCGGTTTTGGGCATCTTGCCATTGAGGTAGATGATGTCTATCGGGCCACTGATAGGATCAAGGCCCAGGGTGGCAAGGTGCTGCGAGAGGCAGGCCCCATGAATGCGGGCAGCACAATCATCTCGTTCATCGAAGATCCCGATGGCTATCCCATCGAACTGATTGGTACCCGGGCCGGGGCGGTGTGAGGCAGTGAGCCTGGATCGTTATGACCGACGCATCCTGGAAGTTCTTCAGGCTGAGGGCCGTATCAGCAATCAGGACCTTGCGGAACGGATCGGACTTTCTCAATCGCCCTGCCTGCGCCGGGTACGTGCTCTGGAGCAGGACGGGCTGATCACCGGTTATCGCGCGTTACTTGATTCCCGGCGCCTTGGGTTGAATCTGCTGGCGCTGATTCACATCTCGATGGATCGTCATACCCCCGAGCGGTTCGCCAATTTCGATGCCAAGATAGGGGCACTTCCGGAAGTTTTGGAGTGCCTGCTGATCACTGGACAGGAGGCTGACTATCAACTCAAGGTGATAGTTACCGACATGGATGCCTATCAGGCGCTGTTGCTGAACAAGATTACCCGCATCGAAGGCGTTACCGGTGTGCATTCTAGCTTCGTGCTACGCCAGGTTATCAATAGAACGGCATTGCCACTGGGATCGTAAGCGGCCGAGCAGCGGGCACAAGCCGACTGGTCCCTATTTTAACAGCGATTTTAGGTTCGCGAACGGATTGTGCGTAGCGCTTGTCCCAGCCCCCTTCTCCCCCGTGCTGACCGTTGCTTCCAGCTGTCGCTGATGTTCGTTGTCGTGGCAGTAGAGGCATAGCAATTCCCAGTTACTGCCATCCGCAGGGTTATGGTCGTGATTGTGGTCCCGATGATGGACGGTCAGCTCGCGCAAGTTCTCCCGGGTGAACTCCCGTGCGCAACGTCCACAAATCCAAGGATACATCTTGAGCGCCTGTTCACGGTATCCCTGTTCCCGTTGCTCCCGGTTGCGGCGGGCTGCGGCGACAATGCGGTCGAGCTTTTCGTTGCTATCGCTTCTTTCGGTCATCCCGATCACTCCGTAATAGGTGGCGTGTGGATTGCTTACCAACCTGCCCGGGAAACAGATACTCTGGTCAGAGTAAGTTGGATTAATAGTAGCAGTATCATCGCTTATCCCGGTAGCCACTGTAATACAATGCCGGCTTTCTCTCCCTTTTCCATGATCAGAGGGTTACATGAATCAAGAAAGACACCCACCCTTGCGTTTGTCGTGGGCTATCTGGGGCCTCGGAGCGGCACTTTATCTGATCGGCTTCTATCAACGTGTGGCGCCGGGGGTGATGACCGCGGAATTGATGAGTGAATTCGCGCTGAGCGCCGCTGCTTTGGGCAACCTGTCCGCGTTTTATTTTTATAGTTATGTAGCCATGCAAGTTCCCACCGGCGTGTTGGCCGATCATTGGGGGCCCCGTAGGTTGTTGACGCTGGGAGCGGCGGTGGCGAGTGTGGGCACCCTCGTGTTCGCCATGGCGCCGGATGCTGCCTGGGCAGGTTTTGGCCGGCTATTGATTGGTGGCTCGGTGGCGGTAGCCTTTGTCGGCATGCTCAAGTTGGCGGGCCACTGGCTGCCTACCGGACAATATGCCTTGGCATCCGGAATGGCTTTGTTTTGCGGAATTATCGGCGCGGTATTCGCGGGGGTCCCGCTGCGGATATTGGTGGACGGCTACGGATGGCGGCCGGTGATGCTGGTGTCGGCCATGCTAACCTGCGGGATAGCCGTGGCCATCTGGCTGCTGGTCCGTGACGATCCGACGGAGCGGGGATATCTTAGCCATGTACGGCCCCATGAGACGGCTTCCCATGAACGGCCCACCGGAATATTGGCGGGTATCCGCCAGGTGCTGGGCTATCGCAATACCTGGTTGCTGTATTTAGTTCCTGGCGGCATCGTAGGCAGTGTGCTCACCTTTTCCGGCCTGTGGGGAGTGCCTTTCTTAACTACTCACTATGGCATGGAGGAGACCCAGGCTGCTGCCGTTTGTTCGATGTTACTGGTTGCCTGGGCGGTTGGTGGCCCCGTATTTGGTTGGCTATCAGACTACTTGGGGCACCGCAAGCCCCTGTATGTGTTGGGTTGCGCTTTCCAGTTGGTGGGCTGGGGGGTGCTGTTGGTCGTCCCCGGCCTCCCTGTCTGGATACTGATTCTGCTGCTTGTGTTGGTGGGTTTTTTTGCGGGAAATATGATTATCGGATTCGCATTTGCCAGGGAATCAGTGCCGGTACCGCTCGCGGGTACGGCTTCTGGCATGGTCAATATGGGGGTGATGATGGGTCCGATGGTATTGCAGCCCGCCGTGGGATGGATGCTCGATCTGTCCTGGAGAGGGGTTGAGGCAGCGGGTGTCCGCGTCTATGATCTCAGCGCCTATCGGAGTGGCTTTTTCCTCATGTTGGCATGGCTGGTGTTGTCCCTGATACTGATTTTGCTTACCCGCGAAACCCACTGCCGGCAACAGGCGTGAGGTGCTACCCAGATTCCAGGCCGCGCTCGCTGTCCCGGCCCGTGCTCGCCCGGCTATAATGGATGCTAGGATTTTTTGGATCTGGGATTAGCGGACAATGAAGAGAACGGCATTATTGCTGAGTGTGACCATGCTGTTGGGAGGGTGCGCGCAGCCGGGAGTGTGGGTTGGCACCAATTCGGAGGGGCCGATTTCTGAGGGGTCTCGGATCGAGTTGAATCGAGATATTGAGATCGCGCCACAGCAAGCCAGAGTCTTCTTTCAACAGGGTGTGGCGATTACTAAGAGCCGATTGGATTACTATCTTCCTAGTTGTGATATCGAAGTAAGGAGTCTGAGTAGCGAGGTCCAGGTGGTCCACAAGGATGTATTTACGGTTACCCGAGTTGAGGCTGGGCGGGAGCAGGTGGTCAGCCGGGATGGCCCGATGTTTGCCGCCCTCGATTTGAGCGCCGGTTACGGCTGGGGAGGCGGCTTGATGTGGGAAAGAGGGGTTTCGGTACACCGTTATTTTCGGTTTGGTCTTCTTTCCGAAGCGCAGCCGGATGTCATGCGGCTGACCTGCCGGGGTGCGTTGGATGATTACCACCGCGCTTGGCTGCCCACTTCGGAAGAGATCCGGTCTGCCCTGGGCGAGTATATCTCCTTTCTGTGAATCCGCGGGGGCGCTACCGGTTGTAACCAAACAGGGGAGCCCGGAGATGATTATTACCGAAATACTGGCGAGAAACGCCAGGGTGTACGGGGACGATATCGCCTTGGTGGAGCGGGATCCCTCCCTTGGGCGGCGCCGGGAGATGACCTGGGAATCCTTTCATCGGGATGCCAACCGGTTCGCGAACGCACTGCGTGCCATTGGCGTGAACAAGGGTGATCGGATTGCTCATCTGTTGATGAACAGTATCGAATGGTTGCCCACCTATTTCGGCATTTTGCGCACCGGTGCCTGGGCGGTACCTTTGAATTTCCGTTTTGAAGCGGATGTCATCGCTGCCTGTATAGAGCTTGCAGAGCCGAAGGTACTCTTGTTCGGTGAGGAGTTCACTCAGAGAATCGCCGCGGTAAAGCCTCGCCTCGATGCGGCCATCGAGCGCTATATTTTTTTCGGTGAAGCGATCAGTTGCCCGGATTTTGCGGTTCATTACCTCGAATTCATTAGGGGCATCCCGGCGGATGATCCCGGTCTGGACCTGGATATCGGTGACGATGCCGCACTCTACTTTACCTCGGGCACAACCGGGCTCCCCAAGGCAGTCAGGTTGACGCACCGCAACCTCGAGCATGCCTGTTACGTCGAGAATCTGCACCACGGACAAACCCGGGAAGATACCTTCCTCTGTATTCCTCCGCTGTACCACACCGGTGCTAAAATGCATTGGTTCGGCAGTTTTATTGTCGCCGGAAAGGCGGTTATTCTTAAGGGAGCCAATCCCAAGTGGATTCTTGAGGCGGTATCCGAGGAGCAAGCCACCATCGTCTGGCTGTTAGTACCTTGGGCTCATGACATACTCATTGCGTGGGAACAAGGCGAACTCGACTTGAACCGGTACCGCCTCCGACAGTGGCGCCTGATGCACATTGGCGCTCAGCCGGTCCCGCCTAGCTTGATCCATGCCTGGAAGCGCGTCTTTCCCTGGCATGATTATGACACCAACTACGGGCTGACCGAATGTACCGGTCCGGGGTGTGTGCACCTGGGGCTTAACAACATACAAAAAATCGGTTCAATCGGCGTGCCAGGCTTCGACTGGGAGTGCCGTATTGTGGATAGTGAGGGTAATGATCTGGCCATGGGAGAGGCGGGCGAGCTATTGGTCAAGGGTCCCGGTGTAATGAAAGAATATTATCGCAATCCCCAAGCCACGGCGGAGGCCGTAAAAGACGGCTGGCTGCACACGGGAGACATTGCGCGTTGGGACAAAGAAGGGTTTCTGTGGCTCGTGGATCGTAAAAAGGATCTGATCATAACCGGTGGAGAGAATGTGTCTCCCGTTGAGGTTGAAAACTTTTTTATGGAGCATCCGGCGATACAGGATGTAGCGGCTATCGGGACCCCAGACAAGCGCCTCGGAGAGCGGGTGACGGTGATCATTCAACTCAAGCCGGGGCGGGCGCTTTCCCAGGCGGAGGCACTTGAGTTCGCCGAGCGACTGCCGCGCTACAAGCGCCCCAGGCTGGTGTTGTTCGATGAGGTACCGCGTAACGCGACTGGAAAGATCGAAAAGCCAAAGTTGCGCGAGCGATACCGGCACCTGGGGTCTTGATCGATGGATGTTTCACAGATCCTGGATGGTTTGAACGGTGCCCAGCGGGAAGCGGTCTCGGCTCCTCCGGGGAGCTTGCTGGTGTTGGCCGGTGCCGGCAGCGGCAAGACGCGGGTTTTGGTAAACCGTATCGCCTGGTTGATACGGGTGGCGGGCGCATCCTCCTGGAATATTCTGGCGGTAACCTTCACCAATAAGGCTGCCCGTGAAATGCAGGGGCGCATCGAGACCCTTCTCGGTCAGCCGGTCGGTGGCATGTGGGTAGGTACTTTTCATGGCCTTGCCTACCGATTGTTACGTTCCCATTGGCAGGAGGCAAAGCTCCCGAAGCACTTCCAGATCATCGACTCAGACGATCAATTCAGGCTGCTCAAACGGCTAATCAAGAGCATGAATCTGGATGAAGCGCGATGGCCTGCCCGTCAGGCCCAGTGGTTCATCAACGGGCAGAAAGATGAAGGTTTGCGGCCACAGGGCATGGACGACGGGGGTGATCCGTTCATGCAGCAGATGATTCAACTATACGGTGCGTACCAAGATGCCTGTGAGCGAGGGGGCATGGTTGATTTTGCCGAGCTTCTGTTGCGCGCGCATGAGTTGTTCAGAGATCGTCCGGATATACTTCACCATTACCGTGAACGTTTTCGTTACCTGCTGGTGGACGAGTTTCAGGATACTAATCGTGTCCAGTATGCATGGCTGAGACTGCTGGCGGGAGAGCGCGGAAATCTCTTCGTCGTGGGGGATGATGACCAATCGATTTACGGTTGGCGGGGGGCGAGGGTCGAGAATATTAGGGATTTTCAGAAAGACTACCCAGAGGCGCCTCTCATCAGATTGGAACAGAACTACCGCTCTACCGAGAGCATCCTCAATGCGGCTAACGCGGTTATTGCCAACAACCCGTCCAGGTTAGGAAAAAAACTCTGGACAGAAGGCAACGAAGGGTCACCGGTCAATGTCTATGCGGCCTTTAATGAGGTAGACGAGGCTCGATTTGTGGTAGAGCGCATCCGCCAGTTCGCGGATTCGGGGCGTTGCTATGCCGAAGCGGCGATTCTGTATCGATCCAACGCGCAGTCGCGGCAGTTTGAGGAGGGATTGATTCAATCGCAGATACCCTACCGGGTATATGGTGGCATGCGTTTTTTTGAGCGCGCGGAAATTAAGGATGCACTCGCCTATCTGCGACTGGTTGCCAATCCTGACGATGATGCCGCTTTCGAACGGGCGGTCAACCAGCCGCCGAGGGGCATTGGCCCTCGTACTTTGGATGAAGTAAGGGCTCACTCTCGGGGCGTGCAAAATTCACTGTGGCAATCCGCGCGCGACCTTATCAGTGGAGGCGCCCTACCCCGCCGTGCTGCTAATGCGCTTGCCAGCTTCATTGGCCTGATCGAAAAGCTGCGGACAGAGGTGCGAGACTTACCATTGCAGGACTCGGTGCAACGAGCGATCGCTGAATCGGGGTTGATCGGGCTGTATCAAAAGAACCGGGATGGCAGGGGGCAGGACCGGGTGGAAAACCTGGAAGAATTGGTCAATGCAGCTCGCCAATTTGCCCTTGAGTCTGACTCCATGAAGGGAGGCGACCTGGTGCTCGACAACGGGTTCGTTGCCGATGAGTATGCCGAACCCGATCCGTTGCTGGCATTTCTGGCACAGGCCGCCCTGGAGGCGGGTGATACCCAAGGAGATGAATACGGAGATTGTGTGCAGCTGATGACGCTGCATTCAGCCAAGGGGTTGGAATTTCCCGTAGTGTTCATCGCCGGACTGGAGGAGGGTTTGTTTCCCCACAGCATGTCCAGCCAAGATCCGGTGCGACTGGAGGAAGAGCGGCGTCTCTGTTATGTCGGTATGACCAGAGCGATGGAGCAGCTCTATCTATGTTACGCAGAGAGTCGCCGGTTACATGGCAGTGAACACTATTCTCTGCCGTCACGTTTCTTACGAGAGATACCGCCCGCGTTGTTGAACGAGGTTCGGCAGCGTACTCAATTGAATCGTCCACTTTATCCTCAGGGAGTGGCCGCCGCCTCCCGTGATGACGACCAGGCGTTCCGGCTGGGGCAACGTGTCGTGCATGCCAAGTTTGGGGAAGGAGTGGTGTTGAACGCCGAGGGTCAGGGGGGGAGTGCCCGGGTGCAAATCAATTTCGAATCTGCAGGCGTCAAGTGGTTGGTGCTTGCTTATGCCAATCTGGATCCACTCTAGGGAACTGCAATCCCGGCAGCGATCCGGCCGGCGAATGAGCGCAGTAGCAACCGCCTGCCAATTCCGATATCCTCAACCCGTTTGTGCCGTCAACCAGCGGGTTTGAGGCCTATGGAAAAACTATTGCGAATTGCTCACGCCATCGACCGGCTCAATAACCGAATTGGTATCATTCTTTCCTGGCTGGTTCTCATCATGGTGCTGGTGGGCGTCTATAACGCGGTCACGCGGAAGCTGAGCCAGTCGATAGGCGTGGATCTCAGTTCGAATATGTACATCGAGGCCCAGTGGTACATGTTCAGCCTCGTGTTTCTGTGGGCGGGCGCTTATGCATTACGTAATAACGCCCACGTCCGGGTGGATATCATTTATTCGCGCTTAACGCGCACACGCAAGGCATGGATAGATGTTCTGGGTACCCTGTTGTTTCTGATACCGCTGTGCGCTCTGATTATCTGGGTTAGTTTGCCCTACGCTCTCGATTCTTGGCGCATTCTGGAGGATTCTCCCGATCCCGGGGGACTCCCTCGCTATTTGATCAAGAGCGCTATCCCCATCGGGTTTACCTTACTGCTGTTACAAGGTTTTTCGGAGCTGATCCATAATCTCGCCATTCTCAAGGGAGTCGGTGGCGAAGACGATCAGGATAATTCAGAGGCCGCTTTATGAATCCGGATTTACTCGGCCCGTTGATGTTTGGGGCGGCGCTGATACTGATCTTCAGCGGCTATCCGGTGGCATTCGCCTTGGGGGGCACTTCCCTGATATTTGCGGCTATCGGGATTTATATGGACCTGCTTACCTTCCCCATGCTTCAGGCGATCTCCCAGCGGGTTTTTGGAGTGATGCAGAGCTATACGTTGTTGGCAGTGCCCTTTTTTATCTTGATGGGGACCGTCCTTGAGCGTACGGGTTTGGCAAAGGATTTGCTAAAGACCATGGGTAACGCATTTGGTCCGTTGCGTGGCGGGCTTGGCTTCTCCGTCATACTAGTGGGTACGCTGTTGGCCGCGGCTACTGGTGTGGTGGGTGCCACGGTGGTTGCCATGGGTATGATCGCTTTGCCTATCATGCTGAAGTACCATTATTCGAAGTCACTCGCCACGGGCATCATTTCGGCGTCCGGTACGCTTGGTCAGGTGATCCCACCCAGTATTGTATTGATCGTTCTGGCAGACCAGCTTGGTGTGTCGGTTGGAGACCTTTTTGTCGGATCGCTGATCCCGGGAATCATGTTGTCTGTGATGTACATGATTTATGTAGCGGTAGTTGCCTTCGCTTCTCCCGATTCGGCACCGGCCATGCCAGTTTCAGACCGCAGCCTGCGTGGCTGGGCGCTTTGGAGAGAGATCGTCTGGGTAATGATGCCACCGCTGATTTTAATCGTGGTGGTGTTAGGCAGTATCTTTGTTGGCTGGGCAACTCCTACCGAGGCGGGCGCCTTTGGAGCGGTGGGGGCGATTGTGTTGGCGGCATTGAACCGCCGGCTGACGCTCAAGTCCGTTCAAGAAAGCATGGATACTACGGCGCGCCTTACGAGCATGGTGCTGTTTATTCTAGTTGGCTCTCAAACGTTTTCCCTGGTGTTTCGTGGTCTGTTTGGGGACCTATGGATTGAAGACTTGCTTACCAATTTACCCGGAGGTGCCATAGGCTTTCTGGTTCTGGTTAATCTGGCTATCTTTGTTTTAGGTTTTTTTATCGATTTCTTCGAAATCGCTTTCATAATTGTGCCGTTGGTGGCGCCGGTGGCGGCGAGGATTCTTGCTCCCATGTTTGCAGAATTCGACGAACCCGCACGTATGGCACTGGTATGGTTTGGGGTGATGATCGGAATGAACTTGCAAACCTCGTTTCTGACCCCTCCCTTTGGTTTTTCCCTATTTTACTTGCGCGGGGTGGCGCCACCAGAGGTTAAGACCGGACATATCTACCAAGGCGCTATACCGTTTATTGGCATACAGATTATAGGGCTGCTGCTGTTGTTTTATTTTCCTCAATTGGTGACCTGGTTGATCGGCATAGGGTTTGGGCAGCAGCCGTAGCAGACGGGTTTTGCTTCTGGGCAACACACTACCACGGGGAACTCACAAAGCTCAGGCGATACAAGCCGGAAATGGCTCGCTGGTTAATGCTGAATGCATGGAGGGGCACGGCCTTCCCTGGCAGTGCTGGGTTATGAATGTCTCAACGGAAAAATTCCAGGCAGATAACTAACTTCCGAATGAGAAACTCGCGTAAGCCGTCTCGGCGGTGCTGAGCCATCTATCAGAGTCCACCTTAAACTTGCTCCAGTTTTCATAGATAGATTTGTAGACAGGATCGGAGGCCGCCAGCTCATCATATAACGCAAAGGACTCATTCTT
>JAGRGP010000100.1 GCA_020445415.1 Gammaproteobacteria bacterium
ACCTTCGACCAGTTGCTGGTCACGCCGCTGCGCCCGGTAGAGATCCTGATCGGCAAGGCCATGCCGGGCATCCTTATCGGCTTGTTTGAATCCAGTCTCATCATCGCCGTCGCCGTGCTGTGGTTCAGGATCCCTCTGATCGGTAGTCTGCTCTCCCTCTACATCGGTATCTTGCTGTTCCTAATGTCGGCGGTCGGCTTTGGGTTGCTGATCTCTTCGTTGGCGGTGACTCAGCAACAGGGCATGCTCGGCGCATTTCTGTTCATGGTGCCATCCGTAATCCTCTCCGGTTTCGCGACACCGATAGCAAATATGCCGGAGGCGGTGCAGAATCTTACCCTCATCAATCCGATGCGCTACTTTATGATCATCCTGCGCGGAGTCTTCCTCGAGGGCACACCCATGTCCCTGCTTATTCCTCAGTACTGGCCGCTGGCCCTGATCGGAATAATCACCCTCAGCTTTGCGGCATGGCTGTTCAGGCATCGGCTGTACTGATCGATGGTGGAATGGTTGGCCGGGGTGGCGGGCGAATCGCCACTACTCGACGCCGGCCGCCAGGCATCGGCCATTGTGCGGAAAATCGGGTCGGCTCCCGTGCAACATGCCGGTCCACGAGGGTTTGCTATATCATCCCCCGCCTACTCGGTAGGCGGGGGATGCGGAGACTGGCGGCACCCACGGCTTTTCGTATGATAGCGCCTTGATTTTAGCTAGTATCGGGTAACACCGGTGATATGAAGAAGCGGGAACCAGAGAATGAAGATAAGACTAATGATCTTGTTGTTACCTGGGTTGATGGGTTTGACGGGTTGCGGCAACCCGCAAGACGTTACCACAAGCGTGGACCAACCAACGGCACTGTCTCAGGCATTGCCGATTGGTCGTTGGTATAGTCAAGCACAGATTAGTAGAGGCAATCCACTGTTCCAGGAACATTGTGCCAGCTGCCACAAGCCCGATGCATCGGGTACGCCGAATTGGCGCGAAACAAATGTGGAAGGAAAATATCCGCCGCCCCCACTCAATGGCACCGCACATACCTGGCATCATCCACTTTCCGTTCTCCGCCGCACGGTTAGCGTGGGTGGCGTGCCGTTAGGTGGAACCATGCCGGGGTTCTCCGACAGGCTGAACGCCCAACAGATCGATGACATCCTGGCTTGGGTGCAGTCCCATTGGTCTGACGAGATATATCGTATTTGGCATGACCGGAATGCCCAGGCCAATAAGCAGCTACGGCCAATCAATAACGGCTAAACTGGTTGCATGACACAAAGGAGATAAATCGATGAAAAAGATGAGTGCTGCACGGGCGAGGAATCGTCGCGATTTCGGGAAATTACTAACCTGGTTGCTGGGGGGAATCACACTTGTGACTGTAGGCCTACTGCTCAGTCAACGGCTGGTTGAGGCGGCTGAAGTGGTCATCTATAAAAGCCCAACCTGTGGTTGCTGCAATGCGTGGGTAGATCATTTACGCGACAATGGTTTTTCCGTAGAGACCCACGACCGGAGCGACATGCACGCGATCAAAACGGAACTGGGTGTGCCGTACACATTGCAGTCCTGTCACACAGCCCTTGTTAACGGTTATGTTATCGAGGGTCATGTGCCTGCCGATGACATCAAACGACTGCTGCAGGAAAAGCCTGATGTGGAAGGCCTAACCGCGCCAGGCATGCCAATGGGATCCCCGGGTATGGAGGGGCCCCGCAAAGATCCCTATGACGTGCTTACCTTTCAACGCGGGGGAAAAACATCGGTATATAACAGTTACAACCAGTAGGAGATAAGATATGCGCGAGGGGAATTTTGTTTCAGCCCTGGCCCTTATAGCGGTATTGGCCGCGGCCATGGCAGAAGCACATTCACCGCCGAAGGATGCTACGATCTATTTCATCAATCTTACAAACGACTCAGTAGTCAGTAGCCCGTTCAGGGTTGAATTTGGAATTAATGGTTTCGGAATCACGCCCGCCGGAACTACCGGTAAACAACGGCATACTGCCGGTCACCATCATCTACTGGTAGACGTGGAGCGGCTACCGGATATGAATGAGCCAATTCCCAGAGACTCATACCATATTCATTTCGATCGAGGAGAGACCGATACTTTGCTCGAACTTCCTACAGGTAGGCATACGCTGCAGTTGTTGCTGGGTGACGAGCAGCACGAGCCCCAAGATCCACCGCTGATCTCCGAGAAGATTACTATCACGGTGCAGTAATGTACTGGGTCGGGTACTACCCAGGAGATGCTTGTATCGGGTTGGGATAAGCGCGATGCTATGCGCCAACCGCGTGGCGACTTAGATCGCGCGTCAGGATGATCAGCCAGGATCACCTGGTTATGGGTGACTAGCCCGCTGGTCAAGCCTATTTACCCTCACCTAAGGCACTCAGAGGGCCACCATGGCTGATACCCATCCCGAGATCGAAGAAGCCCTGGTGGATATCCCGTCCACCAGTGATGTCGTCGCGGAGCTGTGTGAAGTCCTGAAGGGGCGCGAACAGGAGATACTCAAACTTCTGAGATATCAGGAATACATGGGAATCATCACGCCTTTGCAGGAGGAGTTGGTCAAGCTGCAGGAATGGGTCAGAGAGAATGGGCTGAAGCTCTTGGTGCTCTTCGAGGGACGGGACGCGGCTGGAAAGGGCGGCACCATTAAGCGGTTCATGGAGTTTCTCAATCCCCGTATCTGCCGAGTGGTGGCTCTGGACAAGCCCACCGAGAAAGAATCGGGACAATGGTATTTCCAGCGCTATGTTTCGCATCTGCCCGGGCGGGGAGAGATCGCCCTGTTCGATCGTAGCTGGTACAACCGGGCAGTGGTGGAGCGGGTGATGGGATTTTGTACTGAGCCTCAAGTGGAGGAGTTCTACCGCAGTGTACCGGAGTTTGAGCGTATGCTGGTGCGTTCGGGCATCCGCATCAACAAGTTTTGGTTCTCGGTTAGCCGGGATGCCCAGGAAAAACGCTTTTACTCCCGGGAATCCGATCTGCGCAAGACCTGGAAGCTGAGTCCGGTCGATCAGGAGTCCAGGGAGAGATGGGAGCAGTTTACCTTCGCCAAGGAGGAGATGTTTCGCTTGACCTCAATTTCAGAGGCTCCCTGGATTATCTTCAAGTCGGACAACAAGAAACAGGCGCGCATCAATAGCATCCGCTATTTTCTGAGCCAGTTCGATTATTCGGGAAAAAACCGCGAACTACTCGCCTACGACCGGGCGATCGTACGCACCGTAGACGAAGAAATGGGAATCGATTGAATGGCCAGGAGCCAGGGCTGGAGTTCCTCGTCCTGCCCGCTTCCATAAGCGCCAATGACCGGAAGAGAGTTGCCACCCAGTGACTGATCCGCGCTTTGCGTGAAGCGTTCAGCGAGGCGGGCAAGACGGGAATGGTTTGTTTCGGTATCCGATTCCGTATTCCCCAAAGTGTAGGTCACCCCATCGCATCATGGCGTATACTCACTTGGGCAGGGGCGGCAAGGTTTCGCCGTTCCGTAACACGGGGTTGTGAAGGATGGGGAAGCGTATTCGCCAGATAACTTTTATTCTGGTCGCCTGTTTCGCGGTTATGATGCCCGTTCAGGCGGCCCCGCGTGTGGGGTTGTTTGTACCCCATAATGGAAACTTCTGGGGACAGTTTTCCGAGTATGCCCAGGCAGCCGCCCAAGCCGTCGGGCTAGAACTACAGGTTTATGCCGCTGGCCGTTCCCCGGAGCGCATGCTCGAGCAGGTCCGTCGTGTCACGGACCAAGGTGTAGATGGAATTCTATTCACCGACTATCAGGGCATAGGCGAGGATATTCTGCGCATTGCCGAAGCCTCGCGCACCCCCGCGTTCTTGGTGAACGCGGGATTGCGAAATCCCGACAAGGTTCCGCGTACGCATTACCGCTATTGGATAGGCGGGGTCTCGCCGGATGACCAACAAGCGGGTGTCAGGCTAGCGACCAGACTGATCGAGATGGCCAGCAAGCGCGGTGAGAACGCCTTTAGGATACTGGCGTTCACCGGCAAGCACGAGCTGCCGATGGTGAGGCGGTTGGCGGGATTGAAGGCGGTGGTGAATGCCCGCCCGGATGTGACACTGGTGGAAGCCTTGCCGATAAATGACGGAGAATCTGCCGCCACCGAAATCTTCGATCGTGTCATGAGCGAAGACCCCGGGCTGAATATTGTCTGGAGTTTTTATGACGAGTTGGCATTGAGCGCTGCTACGCATTATCGTGAAACCGGTGGCTCCAAGCAGGTCGTGTTTGGCGGAATCAATTGGTCGGAGCGGTCGATGCAGGGGCTGGAGCAGGGGCTCATCGACGTCGATATCGGTGGAAACATCTTCGATGGCGCCCAGGGTGTCGTTATGATATTCGATTATCTTAACGGCCACGATTTTAGCGATGAGGGCCTGCTGTTCGACAGTAACATGGTGGCCGCCACGGTGGACACCGTCGGCCGATTCAAGCGCATTCTCGCGGATCCCCTGAGCATCGATTACCGGGCTCTGAGCAAGACCCATAATCCAGATCTAAAACAATACCGTTTTGACCTCAACGAAATCGCCACACATTTGAAACCCACTGTTGGACTAACCCCGGGTGAGCGTAACTGGATCAACAATCATTCGCGCGTAAAGGTAGGTGTGGTGCCGGATTGGGCACCTTTCGACATGATCGATGACAAAGGCGAATATATGGGTGTGACGAGGGATGTTATCGATCTGGTCGCCCAGAAAACTGGCCTGCATTTCGTCTTTGAAACCGATGCCTGGGATAAGCTGCTCGATGGCATTGGCAAAGGTGAGTATGACCTGCTCGGGTCGGTTTACTACACCGCTAACCGGGATAAGTTTCTGAACTATACACAACCGTATTTTGAAGTTCTGGATTATTTCTTCGTGCGTGACGACCTCGATGTCCGTAATCTCAGCGATTTGCGAGGATTGCGGGTGGCGATTCCGCGCCGCTACGCGTTGATCGACAAGCTTGAACAGTTTTTCCCGCAGCTCAAGATTGTCTTGGTTGATTCTATGCCCGAAGCACTCGAGGCGGTGCTGGAACGACGGGCGGATATTCTCTTCGATGCCTATGCGGTTCTGGATTTTCTATTAAAGAAGAAAAGTATCAGCAGTATCGTCCCGTTCAAATCCACCCGGCATCTGGGCAGTAGTTTTCTGCACCTCGTTACCCGTGAAGATCAGCCGGTGCTCTCCTCCATCCTGCGCAAGGGCCTGGCTGCGATCACCAATGAAGAGAAACGAAAGATCTATGGCCGATGGCTTGGTGCCGGCGTAGAGCCGGTGACGGTGGAGCTCAGCGCGCCGGAACAAGCCTGGTTGGACCAGCATCGGTTGCTGCGGTTTACCGGTGACCCCAACTGGTTGCCGTACGAAGCGGTTAACGATAAGGGAGAATACATCGGTATCGTTTCCGATCACTTGCGGTTGATAGAAAGTATTTTGGGCGTACGGTTTGAGTATGTGCCAACGGAAACCTGGTCCGAGTCTGTTGCAAAGGCGCGGGAGGGTGGGGTTGATGTACTGTCGGAAACAGATAACTCCGAGCTGGCCAGCGTGCTGCGGTTTACCAAGCCTTACCTCTCCAGCCCCGTCGTTATCGTAATGAATGAATCGCGGGGATACGTTGGTAATATCAACCAGATCGCCAGTCAACGTATCGCCGTGATTAAGGACTACGGTTATGTCCCGGAGATACGGGCCAGGTATCCGGATCTTGATTATTACACGGTTGATACGATTCAGGACGGGCTGACTGCTGTCTCCACCGGCGCAGTCGATGCATTATTATCCACGCTGGCACAGGCGAGTTACCATATCGGCGAGCTGGGCATCAACAACGTCCGCATCGTTGGCAGAACAGAGTTTGATACGCGCCTCGCCTTGGGTGTTCAGAAGTGGCTCGAACCGTTGGTTCCCCTGTTGAACCGCGCGCTTGATGCCATCACCAAAGGTCAGAAACAACAGATACTCGACCGCTGGGGTCGGGAAAAGTTTGCTGCCCGGACAAACTACGAGCGCATAACACTGGTTATGGCAATCGCGGGCGTGGTAGTCGCGCTGACCCTACTTTGGACATATTCTATTCGCCGCCAAAAGGAGCGCCTTCGCATCAGCGAGGAACGTTTCCAACTTGCCATGGATGCTGCCTCCGTGGGCCTGTGGGATTGGAATGGCCGAACCGGAGAGGTTTTTTACAGCCCGCTGTGGATGACCATGCTGGGTTACGCTAAAGACGAGCTGCCTGGCACCTTCGAAACATTCTGCAAACTGCTGCATCCGGAAGATCGCGAACGCGTCTTGGCCGACAACGAGCGTTTGCTAAACGATCCCGACATGAAGTACGAGCAAGAGCTTCGATTGCGTACCAAGGAAGGCGGATATCGCTGGATCCTCTCCCGTGGCCATGTGTTTGCCCGCGATGCCGAGGGCAAGGCGTTGCGTGCGCTTGGTACCCATACCGATATTACCCGGCGCAAGCAGGCCGAACTGGATGTTCATCGGCTGAATCAGAATTTGCTGGCGGCGAACCGACGATTTGCCCTGGCAACTCAGGCGATCGCACTGGGCGTTTGGGAGCGGTTGACCGATGGAACCAACCGTCTGGTATTTGATGATTGTTTATTGGAAATCTATGGCTTTGGTAACAGAGATTACGTCACTTTGCGAGAGTGGTTACAGCGTGTGCACCGCTCGGATCGTAAAGCGATTACCGCTGGCTTGCGCAAAGTGATGCGTGACGGCGGTGATTTCCAGGTAGATTTTCGCATTTGTCGGCCTGATGGATCGATGCGGTATATCTATGGGGCAGTAACGGTTATTCCGGCGGGCGACGACGAACTGGATCAGCTTATCGGGGTAAACTGGGATATTACTGAGAGAAAGGCTGCGGAAGTCCAGTTCAAGAAGGTGCTGAACGCGTTGCCGGTGGCTGTTGCGATCGCCGACGGTGAGGGAAAGATTCTGTTGGCGAATCCCCGGGCACAGGAAGAATTTGGGGGTGATATACCGGTGGTCGGTAGCCAAACAGATGCCTTTTACGCCAACGCGGGACAGCGCGAGGAGATTGTCGGCATCTTGGAACAACAGGGGCAGGTTAGTATGCACGAAGTGCAATACCGCAACGGCCGGGGAGAGATCATCGAGGGAATACTGTCTGCGTTACCTATCAGCTTCAACGATCAGCCGGCTTTGCTTGGTGTGGTGGTGAATATCACGGAGCGCCGTAACATGGAAAGAGAGCTGGCGAGAGCGAAGGAGCAGGCCGAGGAAGCGAGCCACTTCAAGGGGCAGTTCCTGGCTAACATGAGCCACGAGATCCGTACGCCGATGAATGCCATTGTTGGGCTAGGTCATCTGTTGAGCCGCACGTCGCTTACCCCGCGACAGCAGGATTATCTGGGTAAGATTCAGATCTCCGCGCGCTCGCTGCTGACCATCATCGATGACATTCTGGATTTTTCCAAAATTGAAGCGGGTCAGTTGCGCGTAGAACAGATCGACTTCGATCTCAACGAGGTGCTTGATAACATTACGACGCTTGCCGGAACCCGACTGGCGGAGAAACCGGTGGAGTTTATTTACGACATAGATCCCGATGTGCCCTCGCGTCTGCATGGGGATCCTCACCGGCTCACGCAGATATTGACCAACTTGGTGGGTAACGCCACCAAGTTTACCCGCGAGGGCAGTATTATTGTCGGCATTCGAAAACGTTTGGAAAACGACAGCCTGGAGCTGCAGTTTAGGGTGGAAGATACCGGTATTGGCATCGCACCGGACAAGATCGATAAACTGTTCTCACCCTTTATACAGGCGGATGGCTCGACCACTCGCGAGTACGGGGGCACTGGCCTCGGACTGTCCATCTGTAAGCAGTTGGCCGATCTCATGGGTGGATCGCTGAGCGCATACAGTACGCTGGGGAAAGGTAGCTGTTTCGAGTTGAAGCTACCCTTCGGTATTGCCGAGCAACAGATCCCACGCTATCGCCTGCCTACCGAAGGACTCAGGGTCTTACTGGTAGAAGACAACGCCATCACGCGGCAGGTTCTAGCGGATCTGTTGCTATCACTGTCTTATCGGGTAGATGTGGTCGCGAGCGGCGCAGAGGCGCTAGACAGATTGCGTACTACCGCCCGACCTTATGATCTGCTATTACTTGACTGGCGCATGCCCGATCCCGATGGCTTTGAGACGGCACGTATTGTTCGCCAGTCGGATCTCCAGGTTCAACCACGTATTATCATGATGACCGCCTATGGCCGTGAGGCTATGGAGCAGGCACTGGATTTGGAGGGTATCGACGGTTTTCTGGTCAAGCCTTTGACGCCTTCTCACTTATTAGACGCGGTTGCCCAAGCCTTTGGTCCAAACCCCGAGCCCGCCTACCGCGAGCAAAACCTCCTTGGAGATGATGAGCTACCAGAGTTGCAGGGCGAGGTTCTATTGGTAGAGGACAATCCGATCAATCAGCAGGTGGCAAAGGAGTTGCTCGAACAAATGGGGCTTTCGGTCACCGTGTGTGGCAACGCCAAACAGGCCTTGGATCAGGTGCAACGAAGGCGGCCGGATGTGGTGTTGATGGATATTCAAATGCCCGACCTGGACGGTTACGAAGCCACGGCACGCATTCGTCGATTATCCGGTATGCAATCGCTACCGATTTTGGCAATGACTGCAAACGCAATGGTGGGTGATGCTGAACGGTCCTTGGAAGCGGGGATGAACGGGCATATCCCCAAGCCGGTGGATCCCGCATTGCTGCACGCCACCCTCAGTACGTGGCTGGGACAACACACGCCAACAAAGGGAAGTGTCGCCAGAATCGACGAAGATCAGGGCACTGCCAAAGTGAACTATCGGAGAGACCCACCGGTGCGTACCTATCCGCCGGATTCGGCCATCGATTTCGCTATTGGTCTGCTTCAGGTTGGCGGCAACCAACAATTATACGAAAGGCTGTTGAGTGAGTTCACTGAACGTTATGGCGATTTTGTGCAACGCTTGGAGGGACATTGCCTAGCGGGTGAACGACGGGAAGTGGGGCATCTGCTGCATACGCTCAAGGGTGTGGCAGGAAATATCGGCGCACTCCAAGTTCAGGATGCCGCCGCCGCACTTGAGCCATATGCTCAGCAAACTGACCTCAGTGCGGTCGAATTTCGTTTGCCCAAGCTGAAGCTGGCCCTTGATCAAACACTGGGCGCGTTGCGGGAGTATATGTCGAATGCACCGAACGATGGGTCGCCATCCCAATCACCGCAAGGGTTGGGTGACGAGCCAGTGGAGGATCTACTGTCCAGACTGGCATTATTGCTCGACGATGGGGACGTGGAAGCATTGAATCTGGTGGCCCGGATTAATGCAATGTCATTTGGTGATCAGGGAAACCTGCTGGCGGATCGACTGGTTGTGCAAATCAATAACTATGAATTCGATGCCGCGCGCCAGACATTGAACCTGCTGTCGCGGGAAATCGCCGCGAGGGCCGGTTGAGGGGGGATGTTGAGGTGGAAAAAGCAACGATCTTGATCGTTGACGATGAGAAGTTCTACTTGGATGTACTCATCGGAATTTTGAAAACCGATTATCGCGTTCTGGTTGCCCGCAGCGGTGAGGAGGCACAGGGGCAGTTGCAGCGTGGCAGTCGACCCGATCTTATTCTTCTTGATCTGCTGATGCCGGGTATCGACGGATACGAGACCTGCAGGCGTATCAAGAGCAATCCGGCGACCAGCGATATTCCGTTGATCTTTCTCACTTCCCGGGATGATGTGGAGGGTGAGACCCTGGGACTGGGTCTCGGTGCGGTGGATTACATTACCAAACCGATAAGCCCGCCGACGGTGAAGGCCCGCATCCAGACACACCTTGCGTTACGACGCGCCCAATGTGCACTGGAGCGGCAGAACGAAGTGCTTGAAGAGCGTGTGAAGGAGCGCACCGAGAGCTTGCGTAAAGTGGGAGCCGAACTGGTATTGGCGGAAGAGCGGGAGCGGCGGCGTATCGCCCGGGAGTTGCATGATGGTCCAACCCAACGGCTGGTGCTATCCAAGATCAACCTCGGCCGCTTGAAGAGCAGTCTCGAGCCCGGTCCCTGTCGCGGTATCGACGATGTGTTGGATACCATCGATATCACTTTGAAGGAATTGCGCACGCTCATGGTTCAGTTAAGCCCACCCGTACTGTATGAATTGGGCCTGGGTCCCGCGGTAGAATGGTTGGCGGAAAACATCCTGGGGGAGCAAGGTATACAATTTCGTGTGGACAGCGCCGAAAGTTACGATCGTCTCAAAGAGGAGACCCGAGTGTTTCTCTTTCGAGCTATTCGGGAGCTGATGTTGAATATCGTTAAGCACGCACAGGCCAGCCGGTCTTCGGTCTCCATCAATACAACCGGCAACGAGATACTGATTGAGGTGCGCGACGATGGCGTCGGCATGGATTATCCCGTGGAGCCCGAGGCCCAGGTGAACGGTGGCTTCGGCTTGTTCGTGTTACGGGACCGCATCGATATGCTGGGCGGAAAACTTTCTATTGGAGTCAACGGCGGTACATGCGTTACCCTGCGGGTACCGATCGGTAACACGGAGGTGGAGGCATGAAAAACCGAATTTTGATCGTCGATGATCATAAGATAGTGCGCGAGGGATTACGCAGTCTTATCGAAGATGATGGGAACTACGAAGTTGTCGGCGAGGCCTCAAACGGTCGTGAAGCGCTGAAGCTCGCACGTCAGTTAGTCCCGAATCTCGTCATCATGGACGTCGCCATGAATGAAATGAATGGCATCGACGCAACACGGCAACTGACTAAATCGATACCCGACGTACGGGTTCTTGCATTGTCGATGCATTCCGATAGCCGCTATGTGAAACAGATGCTGGA
>JAGRGP010000101.1 GCA_020445415.1 Gammaproteobacteria bacterium
CCGGGCCGATGACGGTGGGTACATGGTGGGCTGATTTTAGCAGGTACTTGTTTATCTTCTTCTGGTCCCGCTTAAACTTTGATTTCGCTTTGCATTGGGTAGCATGGGCACCAACGGAAACCTGAGTGGGCGCAATATCCTTTAGCTTCAATTTGCACAACACGCCAGAGCCGGTGTTCTGGTCGCAGTCGGGCAGCGCTTTTTGGGCGCTGTTACACAAATCTTTGTCGTAACTTAACTCGTCACAAAACTCGACACTCCTGGCGCAGGAGGCCAGTGCGCCATCGAAGGGCCCCGCCAGCACGGGCGTTGTCGCCAGCATGACGCTTCCCCATAACAGCCCCGCTTGAGATATCCACGTTTTCATCTGTTCTCCTTCGGTATCGAAAATACTGACTTCCACCCAGTCATTTCTTCCCGCGTTCAGCGCCGACAGTTTCCAGTGAGAAAGGCGTTTCCTTGGGACAATATGACACTAGTCGATAAAGAGAATTAATACCAGTCTTGTGAGGGCCGAGGTCAGCCATTAGCCACCAGCCCGTCGACTATCGAAAAAATCCGGTTCAAATGCGGACGTGCGGAAAGCCGGTGATCGCCGTCTTTGATCAGGGTGATGGTGAGGTCGTCACTGGCAATGTACCCGGCGAGTTCCACCGCTGTCTGCCAGGGTATCTCCTGGTCCGCGGTGCCGTGTACCAATCTGACCGGGCAATCGAGCGGGATGGTGTTGCCCATTACCCGGTGGCGGACTCCGTCATCGATCAGTCGGGACGTAATGGGGTAGGGGAGGCCATCTTCGTAGCAGGAGGGAAAGGAGGTGCGGCCAAAGCGCTGTAATTCTTCTTGTTGCCGGGACGAAAGTGCCATACGTATCTGCCGTTCGGTGAAATCCGGCGCGGATGAGATGCCGACGAAGCCGCTAATCATCGGTTTTCGCAGACGCGCCAGCAACAACCCTATCCAGGCCCCCATGCTGGAGCCCAGGACGATGCATGGCGGGCTCATCAGATGGTCGAAAATGGCGAGTGTGTCGACAAGCCAGTCACCAATACACCCTGCTTCGAAGTCCCCGCTGGAGCTGCCGTGGCCGGAGTAATCGAACCGCGTGAATGACAACCCCCGGCTACGGCAGTAGTCCTCGAACGCCAGCGCCTTGATGCCCTCCATACTGGAATGAAAACCGCACAGGAATATGAGGCTAGGTCGGTTGTCATCGCCACTGGAGGGGAGATTCACATAGGCGAGGGTACGCCCGTTGGCATGCAAGGTTTCCATCATTGAACAAGCGTGTCTCGCTGGAGGGTTGTAAACAAGGATTCGGGCGATTTCTCCCGAGTGTCGACGGCACAGGCTACCAGGAATTGTCGATGATTACCGGAGAATTCATCAGCCCCGGATATCCGGCCGAGCCAAACGGGTGTGAGGGCAGTCACAGGGGTGGCGGACTGGAAACAACGGCACTTCCCCGGAGCAGGACGGTCGCCTATTCCTGGGTATGCAAACCGCTACTCCGCCACTGCCCGGCTACAGCCCTATTCGGGGGTCGAGAGATTGGGCCGGGTGGGTGGTTCTGCTGCTATATTTTGGGTATTGAGTCAGGTATGTCCGGTCGATGCCGCGATCTCAGTGGAGGCAGGCGCTAACAGGTACGTTTGTTATCTCGAATGCCGCTATCAGTCGGTTCTGATGGCGAAAAGTTTGAGCCTGTTGGCTTTGGTCTTCCCGCCACTCAGGGAGATTCACGCAATACGGGCAATAAGGTAGTTTAATTCGGTGAGGCTGGTCAGTATGAGGGGGTCGCGTAATCTTGATTTTGCCTGGTTCGCGGCGAGTGGGGATCCGGATTGACTGCACTCGGGGCCAGGAATCGGCTTTGCTTGAGGTGATTGCATCCGCCGGCATGGCCTCGATGGAATCGATTACCGATGGAGAAAGCGTATGTCATCAACTGTTTCAAGAATCCGTGCTCGATCGTCCTCCCGGTTTTCCGCCGCTGTTGTCGTCATTGCCACGCTGGCTACCTGGGTTGGGTTATGCCCTCGGTCAGCCGGGGCGGACCCTGGCGGGTTGGCGGTATTTGTCGGTGACTGGGATCTGCGTGTGCGGGTCCTGCAACCCGAACCCAAGGAGTTACGCTACCGCGAACATTACGACTGGGTCTTGAATCGGCACTTCATCCGGGGTGAAGCCGGCCCCAAGCCGGATGGAACCCGCGACCACATTTACGGAACCTATGACGAAGAAAATGGCGGCTATCCATTTTGGGTATTCTCTTCTTCGGGGACCTACCTCTATCTTCCACCAGGCACCTGGGATGCGAAGCGGCGGGTGATGGAATGGGAAAACCCTGCCGGATTGGATATCAACTACCGAAGTCATTGTGCCTTTCCCGGTGCGGATAAACGCCAGTGCCACTTGATTATCAAGGACTGGAAGGGGCGGGTGATGCAGGAGATGGAATGGACTGCCGTGCGCCGGGCGAATTGAATACCCGCCGAATGCTGAGGGTTACACCTTGATCGAGGGCTTGACACCGCAATTGATGATGGTGTCGATGTTACTGATTACGGTTGTTGCCACCGTTTTGACACTGTTCATTGCCGCGCTGTTATTGTGGCGCTACCGATTATCGGTTACCCGCACGATGGCGTCCGCAGGGGGTTATGGGGAAGCGGGCTTGCAAGCGACCCCCGGGGGTAGGACCTCTGGGTATGCTGCACATCCGGAGAAGGCGGACCTTCCCGCTGCCGACCGTCTCTATCGGCAACTGGTGAATACTACTAAGATCAGGATGGCCTGGCAGGCGGCCGCGGGTTTGGTGTTTGCCCTGGTATTCGCCGTCTCCGCCCAGTTCGTCTATCCAACGGAACTTGGGGTTCCCGGCTTTCTGACCGGTGTTTGGATTTACTATTGGCCGTTAATGCTGGCGCTGCCCTTGATCGTGCCCGGATTCCCCCGGCTTTGGATTGGGGGCATGCTCATCTACGGTTTGATATTTGCCGTTTGTGGCGCCTGGGCCGCGACGGTGAACAATCTCCCCGGATACAGTTTTGGCGCGGTAACCCTGCCGCCGCGCTCGTCGGTAACACCCGAGACGATGCTCAGGGTTTGGGTTGCGGTCAACGGAATTCCTACCTTGTTGGTGCTGATTGGCTTCAACCGATGGGCACGGTCCGCCGCACCGTTGGTATTGTCTTGGGTTGTAACCGCTATCGGCGGTACATTAGCGGTCGTGCTCGGGTTATTCAGCGATCCTGGCGTGGAGGGGCTGGCCGGGTTTTCCAGGGCAACCGGTTTGGACATCCGAGGATTGGTGGTACTGACTTGGATCCTTTCACTGGCGGTATTTGGAGTGATCGGGTGGCTACTGGCAAGGGTCATCTCTCAGCGCTACCGGGAACGGCGCTCCAGCGATCTGTCACTGTTGTTGGATTCGCTCTGGCTGTTGTTTGCCGCCACCAACAGCATGTGGCTGGTATGGGGAGGAATGGAGTGGGTGGCGATACTGCCGCTGGCCTTCATTGCCTACCGGTTGACGCTGGCGGCAGGGAGGCTGTTGTCCGTTCGCGAACCAACGGTGAATCGGGGCCTGGTTTTTCTGCGCGTATTTTCGCTGGGCCAGCGTAGCGAATCCTTGCTTCAGGGAATCGCCGGTTACTGGCGGAATATCGGTTCCATACAGACGATCACCGGTCCGGATTTAGCCAAGAGCATTGTCCAACCTCACCAGTTTCTGGATTTTCTCAGTGGGCGGTTAGCCGATCACTTCGTGACGGATGCGATCTCGTTGCAGCATCGTATTGCCGATCAGGAGCGTGACCGGGACCCGGACGGGCGATTTCGTATCAACAGCTTTTTCTGCCATCAGGACTCATGGCAAGCGGCGCTGTCGCGACTCGTTCAGGAAGGAGACTCGGTGCTCATGGACCTGCGTCATTTTTCGGCTGACAATGCCGGATGCCTGCACGAGCTTCGTTTCCTGATTCGGGAGATTCCCATCAACCGCTGGTTGCTGGTGGTCGACGACAGCACCAACGAGAGTTTCCTGCGCCAGACGCTTCGGGAAGCCTGGGGTGATTTGCCAGAGGAGTCTCCAAACACCGGGGTACCCGCGGAACAAACACCGGTTTATCGATTTGAGCCCGGCGGCCGTGGTCTATCTGCCCTGCTGCGCAGATTGTGTGACACCACGCAGGCTGCTCCAACGACACAGACTCTCTGAACGATGATTTCCTCCTCGCCGGTACCGCGTAATATCCCTATCTCGAATGCCCGTATAAACCGGACATGGCGTGGAGCTTCAAGGGGTTGCGGAATATCTATCCTCATACCGGATTGCATAGGGGGCTTACGGAGACGCGAGTGCAACGGGTCAGTTAGCCTCGGACGCTGGGGAGATTGGGTCAGGTAAGGTATAGAAAATAGACGATCAACGGCGGTAGCAAGGTAACCGCCGCGAAGGGAGCAAGGCGATAGAACCGCCCGGAGTAGGCTGCATTGAACAGTGCCGCGAATCCAAACTCTCCCCACAACAGGGCCAGCACAAAGAATAAATCCTCAAGATTGCGTGGATCACCTATCTGTTGATAAGTGTCCAGGAGAAATACCGTCAGTAAACACCAGCCTCCGGCACCGATAATCCAAGGCGCCAAGAAATTGCGATCGTTATTCGAGAAGCCTACGCCTTTCATCTGCGGGTGCTCCTATCCCTTGTTTCAGTGTATCACTTGGATAACTTAAGGGCACCGATCCAGCCGTTGATGCCCATCTCCGTTGGACCGGTCGCCAGACCGTCTGGCGAGTACCGGTCAGCTACGCCGCGCCACCGGCTGGAGGCTGCTGGTAGCTCTTCTCGCGGGTTGCAACGTCCGCAAGGAGGTAGACCATGCACCTCTTGAAAAGTCGCAAAACTACCCAATCTGAAAAATGGAAATCCTTCACAAGGTACTTAGAGGAGATAGAAAAATGTTGGGAAGTCTAAGAGGTTTCGAAGGCGGCTTGTTCAACGAGTTGCGGCGTATGGAGCGGGACATGGAGTATTTGTTTGGTGGAACCAGTTGGCCAAATAGCATTCGTTCCACGGCACGGGGAACCTATCCGCCAATCAATATCGGTGCTAACGCGGAACAAGTGGATGTCTACCTGTTCGCGGCGGGAGCGAACCCCGAGTCGCTGGACATTTCTATTCAACGAAATCTTCTTACCGTGACTGGCGAGCGGGCATTAATCAAGGAAGACGGGGCTAACTACTATCGTCAGGAGCGGTACGACGGCGCCTTTCGCCGGGTGATAACACTACCGGATGATGTGGACCCTGATCAGGTTGATGCCAGTTACCGGGATGGCGTACTGCATATTGCAGTGAAACGCAAAGGGGTAACCAAACCCAAGAAGATCGAAGTTAAGTAACAGGCAGGAGGAATAGAAATGACTGAACAAAAAAATGTTATGGCCCATGGGTCGGTCACCGGTGGTGAGGGAAAGGAACCGGAGGTGGCCGTCCGTCCACTCGTGGATATCTTCGAGGATGCCACCGGTATTACCGTGCAGGCGGACATGCCAGGAGTATCCCGGGACCGTTTAGAGGTTCGCGTTGAGAATGATGCGCTGTCGGTCGAAGGCAGGGCAGTTATTCCAATGCCGGACGGGATGGAGGCACTCTATGCGGATGTGCGATCAACCCGTTACCAGCGCACGTTTTCCCTTAGCCGGGAATTGGATAGCGATCGGGTCGAGGCCAATTTAAAGGATGGCGTGCTGACACTGCGGATTCCCAAACGCGAAGAGCACCAACCCAGAAAGATCCAGGTCAATCTGGGCTAATCTCTCCGAGATCTGTCCATCCCACGGCGCTTCCCCCTTCTCGTTGAAGGGGGAAGGGTAGAGGGCGTTGACGGGAAATAGTGGTCGGTGGCGGCCACCGCCAAGGTGGGAAGGGAGAGGGGTCTGCGGATAGTTTCAAATCTTGTGCGGAGGGGCTTGACGAAGAAAAAAATATCCATAGATTATTGGCACTCTCTAAAGTGGAGTGCTAATAGTTTTTTTATTTACGTGGCTCGCGAGAGCCTGATTGATGAGGTATGAGTTTATGAAGATCCGTCCCTTGCATGATCGTGTCGTTGTTCGCCGGATGGAAGAGGAGCGCAAGTCCCCGGGTGGGATCGTAATCCCTGATTCGGCGACCGAGAAACCGATCCAGGGGGAGGTGATCGCCGCGGGAAAAGGCAAGTTGCTGGAAAACGGTGATATCCGCCCACTGGACGTAAAGGTTGGAGACCGGGTGCTGTTTGGTAAGTATTCAGGCACCGAAGTGAAGGTGGCCGGCGAAGAGGTGGTGGTGATGCGTGAAGACGACATCATGGGTGTCATTGAGTGACGCTCAACCGGTCCAGATTCATGTATGCGTTAGCTATCGTTTTGACGAGGTAAGATCGTAATGACCGCAAAGGATATTCAATTCGGCGATGAATCACGCGCCCGTTTTTTGCATGGCGTCAATGTTCTAGCCAATGCAGTGAAGGTTACACTCGGGCCGAAAGGCCGGAATGTGGTGCTCGAAAAGAGTTTCGGCGCGCCTACCGTCACCAAGGACGGTGTCTCGGTAGCCAAGGAGATCGAGCTGAAGGATAAGTTTGAAAACATGGGGGCACAGATGGTCAAGCAGGTTGCCTCCAAAACCAGCGATGTGGCTGGCGATGGTACTACAACGGCCACCGTATTGGCCCAAGCCATGGTCCGGGAAGGGCTGAAGGCGGTGGCCGCCGGGATGAACCCAATGGATCTGAAACGAGGTATCGACAAGGCAGTCGAAGCCGCGGTGGAATCATTGAAGAAGCTCTCAAAGCCCTGTTCCGATAACAAGGAGATTGCCCAAGTCGGGACTATTTCCGCCAACGCCGACGAATCGATCGGCCAGATCATCGCCGGGGCGATGGACAAGGTTGGCAAGGAAGGGGTTATTACGGTGGAAGAGGGCAAGTCGTTGGAGAACGAGCTTGACGTGGTCGAGGGTATGCAGTTTGACCGGGGCTATCTCTCCCCCTATTTCATCAACAGCCAGGACAGTCAGCGCGCAGAGCTGGAAGAGCCCTATATCCTGCTTCACGATAAGAAGATCTCCAATGTCCGCGACATGCTACCGGTATTGGAAGGTGTCGCTAAATCCGGTAAGCCCTTATTGATCGTGGCCGAAGACGTGGAAGGTGAGGCATTGGCGACGCTGGTGGTCAATAGCATCCGAGGCATCGTCAAGGTGTGCGCGGTCAAGGCTCCCGGTTTCGGTGATCGCCGTAAGGCTATGCTTCAGGATATCGCTATCCTCACCGGTGGCACCGTGATCTCCGAGGAGGTAGGCCTGTCTTTGGAAAAGGCCACTCTCGACGATCTTGGTACCGCCAAGAAGGTGCAGGTCACCAAGGAAGAAACCACTATCATCGACGGGGCGGGTACCGAGGCGGAGATCAAGGCGCGTTGTGACCAGATTCGCGCACAGGTCGATGAGACCAGTTCGGATTACGACAGGGAGAAGCTGCAGGAGCGGCTTGCCAAGTTGGCCGGTGGCGTGGCGGTCATTAAGGTTGGGGCCGCGACCGAGGTGGAGATGAAGGAAAAAAAGGCGAGAGTGGAAGATGCCTTGCATGCAACGCGGGCGGCTGTTGAAGAAGGTGTTGTTCCCGGAGGTGGGGTAGCCCTCGTGCGCACGCTGGATAGCCTCAAGGCACTGCGCGGCGCAAATCACGATCAGGATGTGGGCATTGGTATTGCCCGCCGCGCCCTGGAAGAGCCGCTCCGCCAGATCGTGGCTAATGCGGGTGGTGAACCCTCGGTGGTGCTGAACAACGTGCTGAACGGTGAAGGGAACTACGGTTTCAATGCGGCCACGGATGCCTATGGGGACATGATACAGATGGGGATTCTCGATCCCACCAAAGTGGCACGTTCGGCCCTTCAAAACGCCGCTTCCGTCGCTGGCCTCATGATTACCACCGAGGCCATGGTCGCGGAGCTTCCAAAGACCGAAAAGCCCGCGCCCGGAGGAGGTATGGGCGGCATGGGTGATATGGACTACTGAGTGCATGCCGGTCCCGGCCAAACCGGCCGGGACCACGCCGTTGTTTGATCAACGGTTCTGTTTTCTCGTTTTCGGTGTTTTAACTCGGGTCTGGCGGCAGGACAGGATATGCTGCTGCCGGCCTCCTGTCGTTCCCCAGCTCTCCAGCGCTGATTGTTTTTGGCCCAAGAGCAACCTGTTTACGCACCCGGAAGAAGTGATACTTACTATCTAATAATAAAGAAAAAATATAATTCGTTCGCGACTTGAAATCGGGCTCGATCGAATCTATTTAAATAAATAGGAGGGGAGTTGCAAAAGGAGGTGTGAAATGAAGAGCAAGAGTGGCGAAGTTGTCAAAAAGACCCCTACGATGGGTCGTAATCTCACCCCATGGGACGAGATGGACAGGGCCTTCGATACGCTGCTTCACCGAGGGTGGTTTAGACCGTTTCATGAGATGTTTCCCGGGTGGCTGTCGAGAGAAGAGATGGAATTCGACCTGCGGGTACCCGAGGTGGATATCTTGGATCGAGAGGACGAGATCCTGGTTCGTGCCGAGCTTCCGGGTGTTGATAAGAAGGATCTAGAAGTAAGTCTCAACGGTAGGATGTTGACCTTGAAAGGCGAGACGCGGCAAGAGAAAGAGGCGAAAGAGGGTGAATACTTCCGCTCCGAGATCCGCCGCGGTACCTTCAGCCGGACATTGCAGTTACCCGATGAGGTAGACGATCAGCAGGTGAAAGCTGAGTTCAAGGACGGTGTGCTTGAGGTTCGGTTACCGAGAACCCACAAAGCGGAACGGAAAAAGATCGCCGTGGAATGAGCGTTTCGTATCGCATCGAGGAACAGGGTGGATAGCATGAATCAAAAGCCGGCGCACTCCGCCGGCTTTTTTTTGGGTAAGGAGTGCGAGTGTTAACTATGCTGTGAGAAAGGCGAGGGGGTAAGAGCGCGATGAGATCTCCGCAGCGCAACTGGTGGTGCGTGTTGCTGATGGTATTCATCATGGACCTGGCCTTGGCGGAAGCTGAGGTTGGCGGTGAGATTGTGCTCTTGGATATCGAGGGGGGCATTGGGCCGGCCTCCAGCGATTACTTGAGTCGTTCCCTGGAACTCGCGGAGTCGAGGCAGGCGCAGTTGGTGATTATCCGCATGGATACCCCAGGCGGGCTTGATACTTCGATGCGCGCCATGGTCAAGAAAATCCTGGCTTCTCCTGTGCCAGTGGCGGTCTACGTGGCTCCGAGCGGGGCACGGGCGGCCAGCGCCGGTACTTACATACTTTACGCCAGCCACATCTCGGCGATGGCGCCTGGCACCAACCTTGGAGCCGCCACACCCGTCCAGTTGGGTGGAATACCCGGGGGCGCCGACAGGCATCCGGATCAGACTCCCAAACCGAACGGGGAGCCAGCGGGAACGGCGGAGCCCAACGGAGATCCCAGCACGAAGAAGTTGGTCAATGATGCGGCGGCTTACCTGCGGGGGCTGGCCCAGATGCGTGGGCGCAATGAGGACTGGGCCGAAATGGCGGTGCGAGAAGGTGTTAGCCTCTCCGCCGAGGAGGCGCTGAAGATGTCGGTTATCGATCTCATCGCCAGTGATGTTCCGGATCTCACGCGGAGACTTGACGGTTACCGGGTGCAAACCCAGTCAGGGAGCCGGTCACTGCGTACCACGGGAGCGCCCGTGAACCAACTCGCCCCTGACTGGCGTAATCAGATACTGGCGATTATCAGCAATCCCAATGTGGCCTATGTGCTGATGCTGTTGGGTATCTACGGACTGATTCATGAGTTTTCCAACCCTGGGATGATGGTGCCCGGGGTAGTTGGTGCTATTTGTCTGCTGCTGGCTTTTTATGCCTTTCATGTACTCCCCGTCAACTATGCCGGCTTTGCCTTGATGCTGTTGGGCCTCGCGCTGATCGTGGGGGAGGCATTTGTACCTAGTTTTGGGGCGCTGGGCATTGGCGGGGGCATCGCGTTCGTTGTTGGATCGATCATCCTGATCGACACCGATGCTCCCGGATACGGTATCTCGCTGCCCCTAATTATTTCCCTGGCAGTGATAATGCTTGGGATCGTGTTTTTGGTAGTGAGTTTAGCGGTTCGCTCACGCGGGCGTCCCGTGGTCAGCGGACGGGAAGAGTTGCAGGGGGCTAAAGGACGGGTTATCGACAGCTTCGAGGAAACAGGTATGGTCCTGATCCATGGCGAGGTCTGGCGTGCCCGTTGCAACAGGCCGGTTGCCGCAGGACAACAGGTGTGGGTGATTGGTCGGGAAGGTCTGATCTTGGAAGTCAGTCCGGTGCCTACTAAGGAGGAATGAGCATGGCTGCCTATACGCTATACATCGTCACCGTTATAGTGGTGTTGTTGTTATTGTCGATGCTCAAGGTTCTGAGGGAATACCAGCGGGGGGTTATCTTCCTGCTTGGGCGCTTCTGGCGGGTCAAGGGGCCGGGGCTCATCATTGTGGTGCCTGTCATCCAGCAGATGGTGCGGGTGGATCTGCGCACTATCGTCATGGATGTGCCGACTCAGGATGTAATCTCCCGGGATAACGTATCGGTGAAAGTGAACGCGGTGGTATATTTCCGGGTTATTGATCCCGAAAAGGCAATCATTCAGGTAGAGGACTTTCTTAACGCGGTAAGTCAACTTGCCCAAACCACGCTGCGTTCGGTGTTGGGGCAGCATGAACTTGACGAGATGTTGGCGGAGCGCGAGCGGCTGAATGCGGATATCAGAGGGATTTTGGATCAACAGACGGACGCCTGGGGTATCAAGGTCGCAAATGTCGAGATCAAGCACGTGGATCTTGACGAGAGTATGATTCGGGCCATCGCCAAGCAGGCTGAAGCGGAGCGTGCCAGACGGGCCAAGGTGATCCACGCCGAAGGCGAAATGCAGGCCGCCGAGAAACTCACCGAGGCGGCACGAACTCTGCAGCAACAGTCTCAGGCATTGCAACTCCGTTATCTTCAGACCCTCACCGAGATAGCGGCGGGCGGCAGATCGTCCGTCGTAGTATTTCCGCTACCCATGGATCTAATCGAGCCATTACTAAAAGGCAAGGACTGAGCGCTGTTCGCGAGGGCCGTGCGTCGCAAGCGTGCCTTACTCTCTGCTTATGTTCAAGTATGTGCCTTGTATACCGATAACTTTGCATGAGAAGTTGTGGCAACGACCCGATTTCCATTACGAGAACCGGAGGTAGATAACTTTGGGCCTATTCAAGAGAGGTGTGCAGGCGTCGGAGCTAGACGCGGCATTGCAACGTATCAAGGAACTGGAAAAAGAGAACCAGGCACTCAGTGCCCGACTGGCTGAGTCCGAGGCGAAGAGCGCGACACTTCACGGGCTGAGTGGCCGGGAGCAGCAGTTGAACGCCGTGATGGACCTGCAAAACGATAATCTCAAGACTGGATTACTGGGAATTCAAGGCGCCTTGGCATTGGTGGTTGGTGATGCACGGTCTGGTCTTGAATGTTCTGGGGGGGTGAGCAAGGACTTCGCCCAGATGGCGGGTCAGAGTGAACAGATCGTCACCGAGTTGCACGGACTTGCCGATCTTTCCACGGCATCCCGGGAATCGGTCAACGATTTGACTTCCCGTGCTGGGCAGATCAGCAGCGTGCTGTCCTTGATTCGCAGCATTGCCGAACAGACGAATCTGCTGGCGCTTAACGCGGCGATCGAGGCCGCGCGCGCGGGGGAACACGGACGAGGCTTCGCGGTGGTGGCCGACGAAGTAAGGCAATTGGCGGACCGCACCCAGAAGGCCATCGTCGAAACGGACAGCGTGATCAAGGGCATGCAGCAAAATGTCGACCGGGTTGGCGATACCTTCAGCCAGTTGCTGGAAAAGGTCGGTGTTCTGGATCAAGACACCTGTGGATTCAAACAACGGGTCGACGAAACGAATGCCTGTGTTGTGGAGTATTTCTCCAATCTTCGCCGTTTGGCCGACAATATATTCGTTAGCCTGGCCAAGGTTGATCATGTCATCTGGAAGGTGAATACCTACCTCTCGGTGAGCCGTAAGGAACCGGCATTCGATTTCGTCGACCACCACAACTGCCGCCTCGGAAAGTGGTACTACGAGGGTGAGGGGAAGGAATTCTTTTCCACGTCTCCCCACTTTCACGATCTCGAACAACCTCATTCCGAGGTGCATGGAAGTACCCGGGACGTATTCGCGACCTTGAATAAGGAGCAGCTTGACTATTCGGCCCTCATGCCCGCGCTGCGAAAGATGGAAAAGGCGAGTGAGTTGGTATTCGACTACCTCGACCGTATTCGCGGCGACATGGAGCACGCGAAGAACGGTTAACGATGCATTCGACGGCAGATTCCCCGGGTGCGCAGTGCAGGGGTGTCCGGTGAATCTGTCCGCGGCCGTTCTCTGCTGTTACCGGGATCGATCAATACGGATCAGTTTTTTACCCAGGCCAGTGGCTAGGTTACGGTAGATGATCACTCCGATATCGGGGCGCAGATGAATCAACCGAATCAGCTCGTCGTGAGGCAACACCGCGGTATCCGTTTGGGTGGTGGCGATGACGGTGGCGGAGTGTCCGGTGCTGGTCAGCAGAGACATCTCTCCGAGGCACTCACCGGGTAGTATCCTGCCGACTTCACGGTTTCCACCTGAGGTAGTCACCGATGCGGTGCCATCCAGAATGATGAAGGTACTGTCACCAGTCTCGCCTTCCCTGATAATGATGTCTCTGGCTTGAAAGACCCGCAGGGTGCAGCGTCCCGCGACCTGCCGCACCTGCTCCTCGTTCATGCCGCGAAACAGGGAGATCAACGGAATGGCCTCCGCTACCTTGGGTATGACCTGACGGTCGACGAAGCTCCTCAGCACCAACCGCGCCAGTCCACGACACTCGGGGATCAGGTCCATTGGCATCGCTTCCGCTTTGGTGGTGATCCGCGCCATGCGTAAGCCGTCCCGCCGCTCCACTTCGTGGAACACCATGGCGGGTATATAGGCGGTAGGTAGAAACCCCAATTCTAGCAAGGTGCGTTGCATGCGGGGGGCGTAGGCACTGACATCCACCTCGGTATATTCGATGTCCCACAGGGAAGCGGACATCTTGACCAGCTCCGAGAGCAAAAAACGTACTGGCCTGTCGGTCAGCGAGATAAGCTCGAAAATCCGCAAGGTCCTCTCTAACGGATCCACGGAAAAGCCGATGCCGCCGGCCACTTGGCCCTGATCCCTGGCAATCAGATAGTTTGATTGCCGGGAGGTTATGCGGAACAGACCATGGTGCAGTCTGATCGGTCCAAAGATCTCTCGATTCCGCACCCTGCCGCGTTGGAAATGAAGCAGCGTGGTATAGCCTTCGGCGGTCAGCTCTTCCAGATCGAAACGGTTGTCATGGGGGTAGACATCGGGTTGCTCTTCGACGATGACATCGCAAGTGAGCCCGCAGTTGCGCAGTGCCTGCTCGGCCAGGGAATAGGCCTCGGCAATCAACCTTGGATGGTTGCGCCGCAATTTCAGGGAATTGTCGAAGTAGCGGACGAAGATCGTTAGATTTTCCCGTTTCGCCAGCAGCAACTTCATTGGCTGAAATCCGACCGGGGCAAAACCGTGGGTAAAGGCGATCTTTTGCGCATAGCTGTGAATCGCCCGGGGTTCCACCAAGGCCAGGTGCAGCCGTCCCGAGAGCCGTTGTAAGCGGTGCTCCATCAGCAGGCTGCCTACGCCCTGGTTCCGGGCGTCGGGCCTTACCACCAGGCGCCCGAACACGCCAAGTAAGTCGGCATACCCGCCCATGGAGAGCAGCACCGAGGCGGCACCAAGTATCTTTCCGCGTTCCTGATCTTCGGCAACCACCAGAATGACGTCGTCGGAGTACACCATTTTTTTCAGTAAGGGTATCTCGTAGAACTGTGGGTGAGAGTAGTTTTCGCCGTAGATGGCGAGGAATACATCGCGTATCTGCTCGACATCGGCCTCGGTGGCGTCCCGTACGATAATCATTGGCGTATTGTCAGTGCCGCCTCCCTGGCGATGTTGACGAGGTACGCGGCACCTATGCTCAGCGCCCCTTCGTCGAAATCGAAGCGGCTGGAGTGGGCCGGGTAACCCTCCCGGCCTGGAATTTGCGCGCCGTAGCGCACGTAGCATCCGGCTACGTGGTCGAGGTAATAGCTGAAGTCCTCACCGCCCATATTGGCTGTCAACAGCTTACCCACTCGATCTTTGCTCACTGTTTGCAATGCCGCATGGCGGGCAAGCGTGGTCATCACGTCACTATTGATCAGGGGCGGTGGGCCCTGTTGGATGTCGACTCTGATCTCCGCGTCATGCAGTTGGGCAACAGATTCGGAAATTCGTCTCAGGGATCGATGCAGCGCGCTGCGGACCTCGGGATCTTGGGCGCGGATTGAGCCTTGCAGCAGGGCATGTCCGGCGATGACGTTGCCCGCGGTCCCGGCATCGAAGCGGCCGATGGAGACCACCGATGGGTGGGCGGGATTGATCTCGCGGGAGACGATTGTCTGTAAGGCAATTACCAGCAGGCTACCCACCACCACGGCATCCACTGCTTCGTGGGGGCGGGCCGCATGTCCACCTTGGCCGGCAATTTCCACCGAGAACCTATCGCTGGAAGCGTTCACCGCTCCCTTGGTGACAATGATTGTGCCACACGGATAATGACGGTCGATATGCCCGCCAAAGATCATGGCAACGTCTTTTAGCACGCCCTCCGAGATCAGGCGTTTTGCACCTAAGGCGGTTTCTTCCGCGGGCTGAAAGATAAGCCTTACTGGCAGCGGTGGAGGCTCACCCTTGATAAGCACCATGGCCGCTCCCAACAGCATGGCGGTATGACCGTCGTGGGCACAGGCATGCATTACACCCGGTACTTGGGAGGAGAACGGCAGGCCGGTCTCCTCGATAATAGGCAGCGCGTCCATATCGGCCCTGAGGGCAATAAACGGCCTCGACCGTTGTCCGGGAATCTCGGCCACAACCCCAGTTCCACCGACGTTTTTTAGGTAAGTTATGCCAAGTTCATCCAATGTTTGGCATACTTTCTCTGCGGTTCGGGATTCTTGCCAGCCAAGTTCGGGATGCTGATGAATATCCCGTCTGATGGATACCATTCGCCGTTGAATTTCGGGACTGATCATCGTTGGCCAACGTTCTTCAAAATCTACTGACCAGGCTTGCCGCGATGTTCTTTGATACGGCAAACTCCTGGCTTATTTTAAGTATAGTTGGGTTTGTCTCCCTGTCATCGCCGTTTGTTAACGGAGACTGGTGGGGTTGCCTCGAGTCAACGGCCGGTAAACAATCACCCTCCTTGAAACGTGTTTCCGGGGCCCAGCCACCTCTCGGGATCGCGCGACGGAGACGGCTTGCGAAAGCGAGTATCAGACGGTTCTACCAGAGGTGCAGTTTCGATGTTATTTGAACGGGAAGAGGAGGCTATGGTGTTTGTACACGGATTCCTGGGGTTTACCGTCATCCCCCTTCCCGGGTGGCCGATCCGTTACTTCCGCCATGTCTCCGAGTGTCTTTCCGAAAGGGGCAGGGACCCTCTTTTTCCTGCGCTGCAACCCGCTGGCGACATTAAGAGCCGCGCCGCATCGCTTGCCATTTTTCTGGATCGCCTGCAGGTTCCGAAGATTCATCTCGTTGGGCATAGCATGGGTGGCCTGGATAGTCGCTATGTAGCGGCGATGTACGATCCCGGAAGGCGAGTCCGCTCAGTTGTTACCCTTGGCACGCCCCATCATGGCACGCCCGTTGCCGATTGGTTTTTTAACACGCGAGGACCGCTCCAATGGGTTGGGCGCCATTGGCTGAGGGCGGCGTTGCGAGACTTGACGCCGGCGGCCTGCAAGGCGTTCAACGCCAGTGTCGCCGACCGCCCCGATGTTCGCTATGTATCGGTGGCGGGAGTACGTCCACCCGCGGAACTGCCAGCTATACTTCGTCCATGGGGGAGACTGCTGCAACGGTGCGCGGGAGACAACGACGGTCTGGTTCCAGCCAGCTCAGCCCATTGGGGAGAGCGCGGGGGAACTGTGCGTAGTGATCATCTGGAATTAGTGGGTTGGAGCCTGTCACGGAACCGGGATGAACTCGGACGTCCATTCGACGATCGCGCCCTATACCTTCGTATACTGGATCTGTTGCAGGAAGATCGATCAGATGGTTACCCAGCCAATAACCCCCCCGGCACACTGGCGTGACCTGGCCGGTGCCTTCATCTAGCGGAGACAGACATGGATGATCCCACTCGTTCCGAGACATCGTTGAGACAAAAATTGCCAGGCTTGATCCTGGGAGCCTTCGCGTTACTGTTTTTTTCTGTAATCGCAGTATTGATATGGAAAAGCGGCCCCGCCGCGGTAACCGATGTAGCTACCTGGTTCGATCCGGTGTTTTTTCAATACAACGTCTTTCTGGTGGGCTTTTCCGTACTTCTGATTCCGGCAGTTACCTTTGTCTATGTTTTTCAGTTGAAGGGGGCAAAGCTGGAGCGGCTGCACAACGAACTTCCTCGGGATCAGTGGCAGGCCAGCGAAGGCGCGATCCGGGGTGCGCTGAAATACCAATTCTCCTTTCATGCCTTCTTTGGCAGCATGACCGTATTGATGTTGGTGGTCATTTTTGGGGCGTCGATCATCCTGTTGCTAAAACCGGTGCCAATACGAACCGAGCTGATCAGTGGTGTGGATTATAGCCAGGGCGCGAACTTATTACTCATGGGACCTTTCATCGAACTTGGGACCAAGGATCCGGAGTTCTTCCGCCACGCGGTGATCAGCCTAACAGCCTTTCAATTCGGATTTTTGGGGGCCTATGTCTATTTTATTGGTCGCCTCGCCCGAGACTACTTTACCCTGGATCTAACTAATCATACCTATATTGCTGCCACTATTCGGATTGCTACGGCCTCCCTATTGTCACTAGTAGTATCGTTTGCGTTTTCCCACCTTCGGCCAGACGATGATAACGTGCGTGCTTTGCTTCCGGTAATCAGTTTCTTTTTTGGATATTTTCCGGAACAGGCCCTTGAATGGCTGAAGCGAATGTCCATGCGTTTTCTTGATCTCGCCGGTGAAGGCTATCGGGAAACCCTATTACCTGCCTTGCCTGGGATGAACTACTATCATTGCACCCGCTTGGCGCGCGAGGGCTACGACAATATTGAGAACCTATCCAATGCACGCCCATTGGATCTGGCCCTCAGGACCGGCTTTGGGTATCTGCAACTGCGCCAGTGGATCGGCCAAGCTTGGTTGATGGTCCATTTGGGGGTAGACGACTATTACAGCTTTGTGGCGGCCACCGGTATCACCGATCCGGATGAGATGCTGCTGTTTGCCCAGTTGGATCAGGGAAGTCAGGTGGATACGCCATACTACCATCAGTGCGCGCCCGAGCTGCACCAGAAGATCCAGAACCTGAGTGGATTGCTACCCGGTTGGATTGCACACCGCGACACTTATTTCCAGGAGACCAACTAAAGGTACGGAATTACCGCCAACGATCGGTTCTAATCCAACGTGTTGCTTAGATGATCAGGATGAGCCGGCGTCCCCGGGTCGGTGTGTTGATCCTAGTGCCACATCGCCGGGGTGCGGGTTCCACGAGTGGGATTCTCGGAAGGTGGTGGCATTCCCGATTCACGAGAAAATTTAGGTGGATTGGGTCAAGTTGTTGGGATAAGTCCTGGAAAAACGATCGTCGGCGAAATAAACTCCCCCCCTCTAAATCTGTTCAAAAGCGTGAATGAGTCATGTCAACAAACGTGAGATATGTAATTGCTGAATTGAAGGGACTCTCTCGGCCCTCACGGCATCCATCCCTGGAGCGCGCGAAGTGGGGCGTCGCCAGGGCCGGTTTCATAGCCCTCTCTGGGTTCTGTTTGACGACGGTAGTGGGTGGATTGGTGCTGGCTCCCGTGGTGACCTGGTGCATGTTTGATGATTGGCGGTTTTGGCGCCATCTGCGGCGGGGATTACGACTCTACCGGCATGGTTACAGAATCATGGGATTGATGATCCGTGGCGAGGGCAGGTTTATGCTGAGCGTTCCCTTATTCAGTCCTCCCTATGATGTTCCCGTTCCTGGCTCGGTTGAGCTGCGAGCAGACTGGGAGCATGGCCGTTCCTGCGGCTCTTGTGTACGCTGCTGCCAGCTTGGGAGCAGTGCGAGTTGTCCGGTTCTCGACACCGAGCATAACCGCTGTAACGGCTATCTTAGTTTTTATTGGCGATATTTCAATTGCGGACGTTTTCCGAGTCACCAGCATCAAATCGACTATTACGGTTGCCCGAAATGGAAGATGTCCCCTACTTCAACGTCTGTGGGCTCGTTTCCGGTGGCGGTGCGGCCGGGTGGTCTTGACAGGTCCTGAACGGGCTGGCAGACAGTTTGATAGCATCTTGGTCGAGCGTTGAAAGCGGACGAATGTATAGCCGAGTAGGGAAAGCGCGCTGGGACTCCGGGTTGGTCTCATGAGTAGTGGATCCTCATTTGTATACATGAATCCCTCATAAAGCCAGGTTATACTCGGCTACTCCCATCCATTTGCGTGGTACTCCCGGTCAATGGTATTTCCAGAAATCCCTAATCTTCACGCCTTGCTGGTGTTGGTGCTTACGGTGATCGCCTTGGCGCTCTTTTCCCGCGACCGCCTGCCCCTGGAGACCTCCAGCTTAATCATCCTGGTGGCGTTAACCTTGGGGTTGACATTGTTTCCCTACCAGACCGAACAGAAAACACTCAATCCCGTGGATCTGTTTTCCGGCTTTGGGCATCAAGCGCTGATCGCGGTATGTGCCTTGATGGTGGCGGGACAGGGTTTGGTGCGTACAGGGGCACTTGAACCTGTGGGCCGAATGCTTTCTCGCCGGTGGGGGCGCTGGCCCCAGTTATCCTTGCTGGCTACCCTACTATTGGCCGCATTGCTGAGTGCCTTCGTCAACAACACCCCGATCGTCGTGTTATTGCTCCCCATACTGGTAAGCGTGGCAATGCGAACCGGCCATTCGCCGGCCAGAGTACTGATGCCCATGGGGCTGGCTACGCTGCTGGGCGGCATGGGGACCACGATTGGAACCTCGACCAATCTATTGGTGGTATCGGTAGCGGCAGACATGGGACTGCGCGAGATCGGTATGTTTGATTTTTTGCTGCCGGCGGGTATTGCGGGGTCTTTGGGAATTGCCTACCTCTGGCTTATCGCTCCGCGCCTGCTGCCCCCCCGTGAAACCCCGATGAGCGATGTATCGCCACGGATATTTTCGGCGGAACTCAGTATTGGTGAGGAGAGTCCGCTGATTGGAGAGACGCTGGCGGTTGCGATTACACGTACGGACGGTAGGCTCAAGGTCGAACGCATCCGCCGCGGGACGGATACCTTTCTCGTTCCCATTCCTGACATCATGCTGAAGGCTGGCGACCGATTACTGGTAAACGATACCCCGGCGCGGCTCAAGGAGTTCGAGCAGATACTGGGTGTGGCCCTTTACTCAGGAGGGAAGCTGGTAGACGAGGAGCACCCCTTGCAGGCAAAGGACCAGCAGATCGCCGAGGTGGTCGTGGTCAGGGGTTCTTCCGTTAGTGGCGTGTCACTGCGGCGGGTGCGCTTTATTCAACGCTACAACCTGGTGGTGCTGGCGCTCCACCGCCAGGGCCGTGCGGTTTGGTCCGGGGGCAGTGAGCTGGCTGATATTCTCTTGCAGGTAAGCGATGTGCTGCTGGTTCAGGGGTCCAAATCTCAGATCGCCGCCCTCAAGAAGGACAGCAATATGTTGGTGCTCGATGCCACCAGTGACCTGCCTTACACTGCCAAAGCCCCCCTGGCACTTGCAATCATGGCCTTGATTGTCTTACTGGCGGCCTTCGGGATACTACCGATCGCGGTCAGCGCGGTGTTTGGTGCCCTGTTGTTGATCGTTACTGGTTGCCTCACCTGGCGAGATGCCACCAGCGCCCTGAGCGCACAGGTTATCCTGATCGTTGTCGCCAGCTTGGCATTGGGTGCGGCGTTGCTGGAGACGGGGGGGACGACCTATATCACCCAGATCTTTATCTACCTGACCCAAGGCGCCTCACCGGCAGTGGTTCTCAGCGGCTTGATGCTTTTAATGGCGGTACTCACGAATATCGTATCCAACAATGCCGCAGCGGTCATTGGTACGCCGGTCGCGGTCAGCATCGCCCAGCAGCTTGGCCTGCCGCCGGAAGCCTTTGTGCTGGGTGTATTGTTTGGAGCTAACATGAGCTATGCCACCCCCATGGGCTATCAGACCAATCTATTGGTAATGAACGCGGGGGGGTACACCTTTTCCGATTTCGTGAGGATCGGTGTCCCCCTTTGTTTGTTGATGTGGCTTTCCCTGAGCCTGTTGTTACCGGTTCTCTATGGATTTTGACTGAAGTCAGGTCCAGATGGGAGGTTGCTGCCCATGTCTGGAAAAATCAGTTGTGATTCCCTATGCTTCCGAATTGATTCACACCAATAAGAAACCCAAGAGGACGGACAGGAATAACCCATGCCAACCATCTCCAAGTCCCCAGCACCCGTCGACGCCTCCCAGACCGCCAGTGAGGCGTTCGCGACTATCCTGAGGTACAACTTTGACTATTTGATACAATGGGAAGATACCGCCCGCTCCGCAGATGAAATCGAAGGAGTACATCAGCTCAGAGTGACATTTCGGCGCATGCGCTCCGCGCTGGTTTTATTCCGCAGCGCGGTGCCAAAATCAGCGAGCGCTTATTGGAATGGTGAGATGCGCTGGCTTGCCAGCCAACTCGGATTAGCCAGAGATCTCGATGTGTTTCTCACAGAGAGTTTGAAGGAGATCGAGGGAAAATTGCCGCTCGGCGGATCGCAGAAATTGATTGCCTTGACCGACAGGCGCAGAAGAAAGGTCTATCGGGATGAGGTTTGCACCATGCTCGACAGCGAGCGCTTCGCCCGATTCAAGACCGATTTTGTATCCTGGGTTGCCGGCAAGGAGTGGGAGAAGCGCGAGCTCAAGAAGAAGCAACTGAAATACTTGGAGATGGAACTGCCAATGTTTGCAAGACTATTAATGGACAAGCAGGAACGTCGGGTATTGAATCATGGCAGTCATGTTGCCAAGGATTCCCCCGAGGAGATGCACAGGTTACGAATCGAGTGTAAGAAGCTGCGATATGCCGCTGAGTTCTTCAGCCCACTGTTTGATGACATGGACGAGTTTATCAACCACATGAAGGGTCTTCAGGATCTGCTGGGAATTATGAATGATGTGGCAGTGCTCCGCCATCTATTGGAAACCTTGTTAGCCAATTCGAAGGATCAAAACGTACTCGAGTATGCCGGTGGCGTGGTGGGATGGAAATCCTGTCAATTTTATCAGCTGCTGGATAGCTTCGAGGGCTGCTGGGCGGAGTTTTCCGAAGCTCGGCATCCCTGGTGGAAACAGTCCTCGGGTACAACCTGACCGGCCTCTGGCAGGGAATTGGATATCCGGATGGAGGCATCTGCGGAAGGGTCTGCGTCTAGACTGAGTAGGGTACTAACGGTGTTCACTTATCATCGACAAGCTCCATTTGCAGCTTTTCCTTGAGGTTCGCCATAATTTCGGAGGCGCGTTCTCCCAGGTGTTTTTCCTGCAGCCGGTACTTTTCCTCTCTTTTCAGCATGGCTGAAACGGGATTGAGCAGGTGGCTAACGATCCCACTCAGCTCCAGGCAGAGATCTACCTCCTGCTGATGGTGCAGCGCTTGTAGGAGCGCTTCGTGGGCATTTTCGTAGTCTTTAAGTTTTATGTACACACAAGATTCCCTGAGGTAGGCAGAAAATTCCTCCTTTTCCCGATGGTTGGTACCGTGGGCTGCGATGGCGAACAGTTCGTTGGCCTTGTGGTAATCACCGTTTGCAAAGGCTTGATCACCCGCCGCGAAAAGCAGTTTGTTGCATGTTTCAATGCAATCATTTATCCGGGTTCCGTATGTTGGTACCGGACGGGTATGATTGCGGTCTGCCGCCGTGCGGAACCACTCCCGCGCATCCTCGTATTGTTTCAACCTCAGCAATGAGCGGCCAATCAGATAGGCGCTCTGCACATATTGTTTGTTGCCTTTTTCGAAGTGCTGTTTGAGTATGCCAAGTATTGCCTTATCATCGGCATCTTCTATCGCCGACAACAATTCATCGACCGCCGCACTGTACTTGGGACAGCTTCGGCGCAGCGCTTTCAGTGCATCGAGAGCGGTCTGACGAATGTTTTCGTCTACCAAATTATCGATGACGACATCCGTTAATACCAATAGCGCTTCGGGGTTATGGGAACTGCCCAGCGCCTTGGCGGTTCGGGTGACATCGGATTTTTCCATGGTATTGAACAGGTATCCGATACAGAAGAACATCATGTTGTTGTTGTCGTCCTGTTTACGGCTCCAAAGTGTGAGGCCGACAACAACCGCCACCCCGATAATAATTACCCCCAAGGTGAACATCACCAAAAGTGCGGTCGTGGAGATTCCGTTATCCGCAGTGGGGGTGGGAACTCCTGATGTGGTTTGCGCTAGCAGGTTGGCGGTAAGGATAATTAGCCCCGCTGGCAATATCAGCCATCTTACCCAGAAGCATCTTGTCCAATGGCCACCCGCCTCCATAGTTTACCTCCCGTGTTGGTTGAAGGATGCCGCGATAGGACCAAGTCGAGCGGCCGCTTTCTCGATGATTCCGCCGCAGCTGAGGTTAACGCAAAAAGGGGTTGTCTGCATGGCGCTTCGTGCTGCATGAAATGAGCAACGAACATCGTGCCGGTTACTAATTCAGTCATTGTTTATGCGAGCGAGATCGGGTGACGCAATCGCCGCCGTGCCGGATTCGCGGTTTGCCGCGATACGTCCGGTGGGAATAGCACCCCTCTTCGGTTAACTTACCTGCCCCATGAAAAGTACTTTGTTCATCACATCGAGGTGGTAGATTAATATAGAAAAGTAAACAGCGAAACAGATGAAGATAGAGATTACCGCGGCGGGCCGTTTTTTAAACTGCCACAACAGCCATGTCCCTAATCCAACCAGCAGTAGTTTTACGGACATGAACAACACGGGGTGGGTATTAATCAAATAATCCATCAACGGGTTGGCTTCCCGCATTTTTCCGCTGTCTACCCAGAAGATCGTAAAGGCACCATCTATGGCATTGAAGATGATTAAAAGCGCCACGGTGGCTTGTAGCCAGTGATAAGGTAATTTGGTCACCTTATCCATCGATATGTGCCTCCCACGAAGCCAGGCCATTCTTGGACGTCACCGGTGATAGAACGGTTTGCCTAGAGACCTTGGTATTTAACAACGCCATGGCAGACGCAATATGCGGTCAAGGTTCCCGGACGGGCGCCACCTGGCGTTATCAACTAAGCATTTTTCAGGCCACTCCAAGAAAACCACTGGCAAACAATGGATTGGATTTGTGCGTGGGTCACAGATGAGGGAGTGGTGTAAAGTTTATGGACGGGATTATGATTCTGATTGAATCCGGATGGGGCAATATCGGCTAGGGGAAGCCACCGCGCCCCTTGGGGCGCGGTAACCCCGTTACTGGCGGACGCCTTCCACGGTAAGGATGATTTCCGCCGATGTCGAGGTGGGTCCCAGATTAAAGCCGATATCGTAGTCTTTCAACGCCACCTGGGTAGTGCCTTCAAACCCCCTGCGGAATCCGCCCCAAGGATCGTCTCCCGCGCCAATGTGACGTACCTCAATGACGATCGGCCGGGTAACGCCGTGCAGTGTGAAGTCTCCTTTCAGCAGTGCTTTTCCGTCTCCTTGGTCTTCGTAGCCGGTGCTGACAAAAGTCGCCTTAGGGTACTTTGAGACATCGAGGAAATCATCCGAACGCAGATGTTTATCACGTTCCGCATGATTGCTGTCGATACTGGCGGTATCGATTTCAACAGCAACCTTGGATGCGGCGGGCTGCTCCTCGTTATACTCAAATTCTCCGCTGAAGCGGTTGAATCTGCCGTAAATCCAACTGTATCCAAGATGGGAAATTTTGAATTGGATGGAGGCATGAGCCCCCTTGGTATCAATGACATATTTGTCGGCATAGGCGGCGGTACCCGCGGTAAGAGCCAGTACGGTAACAGCCGTGATCAGTGTCTGTTTAAACATGCATCTCTCCTCGAGAATTAGTGGTTGAAGGTGTTAACGACGGTGAATCATTCGCAGCAGGGTTTCGTCCCGGTCGACGAAGTGATGTTTCAAGGCACCCGCTATGTGCAGTGCTACTGTGGCGATCAAGGTGCAGGCCAGGTAGTAATGGACCGCTCCGGCAATGTCCTCCTGGTGTTCGATGCCCAGGGGAAGGGCCGGTATTCCAAACCAGCCGAATACCTCCAGGTCCCGGCCATCCGCGGTAGATATGAGGTAGCCGCTGAGCATCACGATTAACAGCAACAGGTACAGTAGGAGATGGACCACCTGGGCAAGATGCCGCTCCCAAGGCGCGTGACTGGCTATTGGCGGCGGACTTTGGTGGGCCAAGCGCCAAAGTAATCGGCCCGCCAGTAGCGCAAACAATACCACGCCAAACCCCTTATGGATCTGGGGGCCTTGTTTGTACCACGGATCATAGTAGTCAAGACTCGTCATCCACAGACCCAGGGCGAATAACCCAAGCACCAGCACAGCCGACAGCCAGTGGATGACAATTCCCGTGATTCCCCAGCTTTGCTGGTGAGATCTTGTTATCGACTGGTGTCGCCTTACCCGATGATTTGACAAACAGCACCCCCTTATCCTTGATTCGAAATGGTCAGAGAGATTCTATGTGGGTCCCGTAATTAGGACTAGGTCGGTTAGCAGAGATGCACTGTTCATAAAATGGAACAATTAGTCGGTGAGTTCCAAATGCAGGCTCAGGAAGTCGATGAAACTTCGGACTTTGGGGGTGAGGTGCCTGGGGGATGGATAGACGGCGTAGATTCCGTCTTCCGGGAGATGCCAGTGCTCCAGAAGTCTCAACAGGCTGCCGTTGGCGATATCCCGGTTGACGTGACTCTCTGGCAGCAGGGTAATGCCGTAACCCGATTTCACCATATCCCTTAGTACTTGGAGGCTGTTAGCGCAATGTTTTGGCTCCAGTTGCACCGAAATCTTGCCCATGGCACCGAGAAATGTGAAGGATTGGCGCCTGCGGCTGGTGCCGTAGAGTACCATCTGGTGGTTACCGAGTTCTCGGGGCGATCGGGGGGTACCCTGCTTGGCAAGATAGCTGGGGCTTGAGCAAACCAACATCTGGGTGTTTCCCAATTGCCGCGCAACCAGCCGGGAATCGGGGAGGGTACCCGCCCGTATCGCCAGGTCGTACCCCTCCTCAACGAGGTCGACCAGTCGATTGGACATGTCAAGTTCGATGGAAACCTCCGGATAGCTCTCGGAGTACTTGGCGATTAGTTTGCCAATCCTGGCGAAGCCGGTCTCGACGGGGGCGGTTACCCGGAGTACGCCCCGGGGCTTTTCCTGACCCAGGCTTACCCAACGTTCCGCCTCTTCCACCTCGGTTCTAACCCGCTTGCAACGATCGTAAAAGACGGCACCAAGTTCGGTCAGCTTGAGTGATCGGGTGGTGCGTTGCAACAGCCTTACTCCCAGCCCCTCCTCGAGTTGTTTCAACCGGCGACTGATGGTCGACTTGGGTTGACCAATCTCGCGCCCGGCGGCGGAAATGGATCCACAATCCACTACCCGGGTAAATAGGATCATGTCGTTCAGATCTACCACCTCGCCCCCCTCCTCTCTGCTCAGATGGTGCGCCGGCCGGCGGCTAACGTTGGTAATCGATTGCCATACCGGTCACCTATCCTGTTCGTGTTTAACCGTCTGAGTCAATGGCGGAATCTCCGGTCATACTGCGTTTTTCCGGGACGCTGTGCGAGAATGGACCCAGGTCGCCGTTCCGCGAGCGATCTCGCTGGGTTAGTGGGACAATTGCCAATGGAAAATTCGGAGATTGGTAGTATCAAGATCGTGTCGGGCGGTCAAACTGGGGTGGACCGCGGGGCATTGGATGCTGCCTTGGCCGCCGGAGTGGCTTGTGGGGGCTGGTGTCCCGAGGGCAGACTCGCCGAGGATGGCAGGATTCCAGCGCGTTATCCCGTAATCGAATTGATAGGCGGACACTACCAGCAGCGGACGATGAAGAACCTCGAAGACAGTGACGGGACTCTGATCATCTACTTCGAGTCACTAAGCGGTGGCACCGAACAGACGCTGGCCGGATGCATTGAGCGCAAGCGGCCTTATCTACTGCTGGATGGTTCCGAGATCGGTGTGGATCGTGCGGTGGCGCGTGTACGCCGATTCCTGGATGACTATCATGTGCGGGTGCTGAATGTGGCCGGGCCCAGGGCGAGCGGTGAGCCCCGGGCTTATGGATACGCATTTTCCATCGTGAGCGCAGTCGTGTTGCCGTCTCCACAAAAACGGACTCCCGCCCCGGGTTCGGGTGGCTAGTCTGCCAATGGCTCAACAGTCAATGGACAGCCCGGGTGAGCTAACGGATGCGGCGGTATTGGTGCCGGTCTATAGAGACGGTGGCGGTGATGTACGGGTGATATTGGTCCGGCGCGGTGAACACGGTGTTCATGGTGGCCAACTGGCCTTTCCCGGGGGTAAACGGGAGCCAAGCGATAGCTCTTTCCGGGAAACCGCGCTGCGCGAGACCTGGGAGGAGATCGGTCTCGTTCCGAAAGCAGTCACCATATTGAAAGAGCTACCCTCAGTGGCTACTGTCTCTACCGGATTCAGGATTATTCCATTTCTGGGAAAGATTCGCCCTCCTGCGGTCTGGCGGTGCCAGGAGGGAGAGGTCGCGGAAATCCTTGATCTTTCACTCCAAACCCTGGCAGATACGCGCTGCCGCGGTGAGGAGCTCACCCAGTTGCCGAATCGATCCGGCACCGTTCGGGTCCCCTTTCTGCGTGTGGGTCCCTACAAACTGTGGGGTGCTACCTACCGCATTTTCTACCCACTGCTACCTTGCTTGCTGGCCGGTACCTGGGATATCTAACCAAGAACGAGCCAGCCGTCGGTATTACTATCCGGACAGGCTCCCCACTGCAGTCAACTTCTATCGGCAACGCCACGGATCTTTGCCACGGGGTATAGAAATCCTGTTCCCGGACGCTATTGCGTTTATGTAATAACAGCCCTGCCGGGCTGCCCATCGGTGACATACCGAAACCGGACTTTATCAAGAATTGCGCCGATTGGTGCGGAGCCATTCATGAAACCACCACCTTCAACCAACAAGGCTCTGGTTGAGCAGCTGAGGCTCCTTTATAGCGGTTCCCAGATTCCGGTTGTGGTTTCCCTGCTCATTTCAATTGTCCTCACTTGGTCTTATTGGGGGCAAACCAACCATTCGTTGCTGCTGTACTGGTTAGCTGGGGTTGCCGCGCTCACAGTAATCCGACTAATTTCCTTTCGGCTGTTTTTGCGGCAAGAGCTCGCAACCAGCAACCCCGCGCGTTGGCATAAAGTCTTTATATTGGGCACCTATCTATCCGCCTGTTTTTGGGGTGTTGCGGCTTTTTTGATATTCCCTGATATCGATCCCGTCCAGCAGGCGATATTTGTGGTACTGATCGCCGGACTTGCAGCAGGAGCAATCGCCTCCCTGTGTCCGAGTTGGCCGGCGATATCGGGGTTTTTGATTATTACCTTAGTTCCACTGGCGTTCAGATTCGTTGGTCTGGACCATCCCAATGCACCGATCATGGGTATAATCGTGCTGCTGTTTTTGGCCACTGTCCTGGAAGGCGCTAGGCGAGTACATATCAACATCATTGAAAATATTAATCTGCGACTCGAGGCGGATGACCGGGAACGGACTCTCAAAGCCAGCGAGGAGCGCTACCGCCATATCTTCACCAACGCCCCACTTGGGATTGTTCACTACAATGCCGAGGGTGTCATCGTCGACTGTAATGATGTTTTAGTGGAAATTATCGGTTCGTCCAGAGAGGTGCTGATCGGCCTTCGGTTGTTTGGTGCCTTACGTGATAACGCAATGCGGCAGGCGATCCAACGTTCACTGGACGTTGGCGAGGGTTTCTACGAAGGAGACTATGCCTCTGTGACCTCCAACAAGGTATCACCCATCCGAGTATACCTGCGAGCGGTACGTTCACCAGACAATCAGGTCCTGGGCGGGGTTGGGATTGTTGAGGATTTCACTGAGCGGAGGCTTTCCCAGGAGCAGGTGCGGTACTATTCACGTTACGACGCGCTGACTGGATTACCGAACCGGCGGTCCCTGATCGAAGTCATGGGTCGGGAGCTGTCCCGTGCGGGCCGTCATACCAGAAACGGTGCGCTTTTGTTCATCGATATAGATAACTTCAAGAACATCAATGAGTCCCTTGGTCATTCGGCGGGGGACGAGCTGCTGCGGATGATGGCGGAGCGCATCACCAGGGGCCTGCGAAAAGAGGATACCACGGCGCGCATGGGGGGTGACGAGTTCGTTATCATTCTCCCCGACCTCGATGATCGGCTGGATGAGGCGGCCAAGCTCTCCCAAGTCGTTGCGGAGAAGCTTTGCGAATCGCTGGCCCAGCCGTTTTATGTCCAGCAGCATGAGTTGCATGTTACCGCGAGCATCGGTATCTCGCTATTTCCTAATCGCGGGATGAGTGTAGACGACTTGCTGAAGCAGGCGGATACGGCGATGCATAAGGCCAAGGCGGCAGGAAGAAACACGATTCAGTTCTTCTTGCCGAGCATGCAAAAGGCCGCGGATAAACGCCTGAAAATGAATACGGAATTGAGAAAGGCGTTGGCATGCGGCGAGTTGGAGGCATTTTACCAACCCCAGGCGCTGTGCGATGGGAGCATCATCGGGGCGGAGGTGTTGTTACGTTGGATGCACCCCGAGCGTGGGATGATTTCACCGGGAGATTTTATCTCGGTTGCCGAGGAGAGCGGCATCATAAAGGAGATTGGGAAATGGGTTTTAGGAACGGCCTGCGGGAAGATCAGGGAGTGGGCCGATTCGGGTCTATTGGCTCCCCGGCAGACTATTGCGGTTAATGTTAGTCCCCGGGAGTTCTCCGCCGATGAGTTTGTCGATCAGATTCTGGCCACACTCCGGGAAACCGGTGCCAATCCCCATCAACTCGATATCGAGCTAACCGAGGGCAGCTTGATCTTGGATTTTGAGAAGACTATCGAAAAGATCAAGGATCTGCGGCGCTTGGGGATAAAATTCTCCGTGGATGACTTTGGCATGGGGTATTCTTCGCTGAGCTATCTTAAGAAGCTGCCACTAAATACCTTGAAAATCGATCGTTCCTTCGTCAGCGATATTGTCAGCGATCCCAATGACGCGGCCATCGTTGAGACGATTATTCTCATGGCCAATCATCTGGAGATGAGCGTGATCGCCGAAGGAGTGGAGACCGAGCAGCAATTGACGTATCTCAACGCCAAAGGATGCGGTGCCTTTCAGGGCTATTACATTGGCAGGCCGATGCCCGCCGAGCAGTTCGAGTCGTTGCTCCGTCTGGAACGTGCCCACCAGGGAAAACCGCTTCCGGTGGCGGTTAATCAAGGGGTTCCGTAAATCAGGAGCAAGGGGGATCGCTGATCCGCTCTCGGCTGAGACTGAGGGTTGGACCCGGTGGGAGGGTTACTCGGCTATCGCCAGTGTCTTGATTCCGGCAATCTCCACCAGATATACCGAACCGCCGGCAATGGGGTAGAGTACCCCGATCGAACGAATCTCCGGTGATGTTTTCCCGGCCTCCTGTCGTTGAGCCAAGCGGTAGCCCAATCGTTCATCAACGTCCCGGCGTAACTGGAGCAGTGCAGCGCTGCGCCCCTGGTGCTCGCCTTGCTGAAATACCTGCTTTTCGGCCATTTTGTAGCCAACGACGATACCGATGGGTCCGGTGATCAGAAAGGTTAAAATGATAGCCAGGATTGACTTCATGGGTAGATGAAACTCCGCGGGTGCCACTGTTACGCTTGGAAATGACAAGCGCATAATACCCGATCATGCCTGCGGCTTCATCGCTTGTGGCGGAAAACTATCGACAGCGGGAGAACGGGACGTAACCGGGTTATAGTCGCATAACTAACTGATTCAATCGCGCACCAAGCCTTCTGTAGTGCTGGATTGACTCGTCATAGTGGGTACGATCCACGCGCGATTGACTGGCATCGAAGGGCTGATCGCCCTTGTCCCAGTGGGACTGGTGATTACATATTTCAGAAAGATGCCCGATGGAGACAGAGAGGGCCTGAATATAGTCGTCGAGCACAACAGCGAATTCTCGGCTGAAAGTGGTTTTGGGCTCCAGTTCCGCTCCGCTTCTCATTATGGCGCTTATCCCCGCGAGTTCTTCGGAGAGGCGGATTAACTCTGATTCGTAATGGCTATGTAGGGACTGGCCCTTGAGTTGATGTTTGGGGCGTTTCCTGAATAGCGAAAAAGAGAAGAGGTCATCATGAATAGCCGCATACTTCGCATGAATGCTCGAGACACGGTGGGCCAGAGTAACGAGTTGAGTCATGATTAGTATATCGAGTAGATCATAGACGCTAATCCTCTAGGCACTGTCAGGAGCACGCAGGGTAGTGTCTAACCCGCGTTATTCCCGGTAGTCACGCGCTTTGGATGAAGGTTCTGCTGCCAATTTCTGGAGGGGCCTCGGACAATCGCGGCTACCAGCGTTGGGTCAAATTTAAAGCCGAGGGTAAAGCGGCTTCCCGTACCGGATAGAGAATAGGAAAATTCGCCGCCTTTTTCAAATCTGGCCGCGCCTGCCTGGATGGACTTTCCACCCCGAGGAGAATTATGAACCACCTTGCTGGTTAGTGGTTCAGGTTGCATTGTCCCGAAATGGCTATGGTGCCCGGTATTCCCTTACCCGGGGAGCTGCGCTGCTGTCCGGGAGACGGTAAACTCCTAATGCATGACGTCCCGGAGGGCATTATGGTGTCATCATTCAATCCCAATAATCCAACATGACCAAGGTCCTCGTTGTCAATGAGGCCACGGGCGAACGGATGCCCTTCCTCCGGGGGGTACTGGTACAGTCGTTGGTTTCCACCGGGTTGTCTTTCGAAGCCGCGTACCGGCTCGCGCAGGCGGTGAAAAACGATCTGGGCGAAACGTCTACGATAACCTCCGGTAAACTTCGTGAACAGGTAATCGCCACAATCGAAGCCAAGTTTGGCCGGGAAATGTCCCAGGCATTTGCGAACCGTTCCCCGGCGGTTATGGAGACTCGGGTGGCGACCTCCTCCGTCAGCAAGCCGTTTTCCGTAGGCATCTTGACACGTTCGTTGGAGGCTTGTGCTATACGTCATGACCTGGCACTGCAGACGGCAAGAAGTGTTCAGGCAGAATTACAAGCCGGGGATCGAGCGGAGATCGACCATTTGGAGCTGCGGCGCCTCGTCTGTAAGAATCTGCTGGATGGCGGCTCCAGGCAGGCGGCCAACCGTTATCTTTCCTGGCGCTTGTTCAAAGAGAGCGGTAAGCCGTTAATCATCCTGCTGGGTGGAATTACTGGAACCGGCAAGAGCACCTTGGCGGCGGAGTTGGCCTTTAGATTAGACGTTGTGCGTACCCAATCTACGGACATGCTGCGGGAGATCGTTCGGGGTTATCTTGCCGCGGAGGAGGTGCCGACCCTCTCGTACTCCAGTTTCGAGGCCTGGAAGGGATTGGCGTTCGAGCATCCGCCACCAGGGGAAAGTCCGTCTACCGACCACCTGATTATGGGATTTGAGTCCCAATTCAGCATTGTAAAAAAGGGGCTGGAGGCCACCATTTCGCGGGCCGTGAAAGAGCGTTTAGACCTCATTATCGATGGCATTCATGTTATACCCCCGCGGTTGGATCTGGAATTGCTGGAAAAGGAGGCACTAATGGTGCCCACGATGCTGGTTATTGCCAGCCGGGAGATACTCGGCCAACGGCTGGCCGGTCGGAGCCGGGAGCAGCCAAGCCGGGGCGGCTCGAAATATCTGATGCACCTCGACGAGATATGGCAGTTGCAGTCCCATCTCGTGGGAATTGCCGAGGAAGGCGACATCCCGTTGCTCTATAACTGGGAAATGAAAGATACCCTCTTCCAGATGTTGACGCGGGTCAACGATTGCGTGGGAGCGGAATTTCCGGCTGATGTGGACGCATTGCTATGATTCCCGCGGTAACCGCCATGCTAGGCAAGTGGGGGGAGCTGTTCCGGCAGGTGTTTCACTGGGGGCGTTCGGAGAATAAAACAAGACCCATGGCCAGCAGCGGCGCCACGCCCGCGATTTGGTGGGGATACAAGCCCGTGTTTGTGGTGGCGCTGTTGGGCTTGCTAATCACGATTTATTTTTTCCTTGAAGTCTCCGACTGGGAGGAACAGCGTGTCTACACCTTATTTCGTGAGGCGTCTCAGGACAGGATCTTAGTAGTCCGCCGCGAGATCGAGCACACACTGGCCACGATTCGGGATATCGCCAGCTATTTTGAAGCTTCGCCGGAGGTGGGACGTCGCGAGTTTCGAAAATTCGTGGAGCCCGCCATCAAGCGCCATGCGGGGATCAAGGCATTGATGTGGATTCCCCGGGTTTCCCATTCGGATCGTGAAAGTTTTGTCAAAGAGGCGAGACGCAGTTTTCCACCCTATCTGATAAAGGAGCGCAATCTATCCAAAGAGATTGTCGTGGCTTCTGCGAGAGACGAGTATCTGCCTGTGCTTTATGTCCAGCCCTATCAGAAGAATAGGGAGCTGTTAGGGATGGATATGGCATTGGATACGACGATCCACACATTGCTGAGGCGTAGCGAGGAGACCGGGGAGCTGCGGGTATCGGAGCGGGTAGTCTTGACCGACAATGGCGTGGAACAGTCCGGCTTTGTGGTTGCCATGCCGGTTGACTATCAGGAACTGTTGGAACCCGATGGTGGCAGAATTGACGCGGAGGCACCCGGGGGAACTGGGATTCGGGGGTTCGCGGTCGGTATCTTTCGGATTGGAGATGTTGTCGAGCCGGCGCTCGAGACGTTGAGTGCGGGGGCGGTTAACATCCGTTTCTTTGAGGAAGTGCAAGCCGGGCAAAAGGTGTTGCTGTACACCCATATTTCCCGTATGAGTGGGTCGTCCGACCTCCCGGTGGGGAGTGACGGGGAGGATAGAGAGTGGGTTCACGGGCAAGAGATTTCGCTGGGAGGGCGATACTGGAGAGTGGTTTGTACACCGCTCGCCGGCAGATATGAGGCGGATACCTGGAGTGGCTGGGTGGTGCTGGCCGGCGGTATTTCATTTACCGCGTTGCTCACGGCGTACGTGGCAACTTTGGTAGGACGGACCAAGAAGGTGAACCGCCTCGTGGAGGTCCGTACCGCCGAGCTGAGTAGTGCGATGGCCAAGATGAACATTGAGATAAGAGAGCGCAAGGCCGCGGAGCTGGAATTGAAGACGTTAAACGACGACTTGGAATACTGGGTCGCAATTCGCAGTTCTGAGGCGGCCCGGCGGGCGCAAGATCTCGAGCAATTCGCTTACGTTACTTCCCACGACCTCAAGGCGCCGTTGCGCGCGATCAGTAATCTCGCCGAATGGATTGGGGAGGACCTGGAAGACAAGATCGACGACGAATCCCGGGAGCAGCTCGGGCTGCTGAGAGACCGGGTGCGGCGTATGCACGCCTTAATCGAGGGTCTCCTGGAGTATTCACGGGTCGGGCGTACGGAAGGCTCCTACACCGAAGTCGATACCAAGGAACTCCTGCTTGAACTGATCGACACACTCTCTCCCCCAAAGGGATTTGTCATCAAAGTTCCCAAGGTTATGCCGGTATTTCGTACTGACCGGCTGTTGCTCGGGCAGGTCTTCGCTAATTTGATCAGCAACAGTCTCAAGCACCATGGAGGATCACGAGGGTGTATTGAGATCGGCTGCAATGACAGGGATGGATTTTACGAGTTTTCGGTGGCCGACGATGGCATGGGTATTGCGCCACAGTATCATGAGAAGATCTTCATGATTTTTCAAACACTGGAGGCGAAGGACTACGCAGGGAACACGGGCATCGGCCTTGCACTGGTCAAGAAGATCGTTCAGGAGCGAGGTGGGAAGATAATGCTGGAGTCGGCACCAGGCGAAGGGGCATGTTTCCGGTTTACCTGGCCAAAACCGGCATGAAGGGCGGGGTAGACGACGGGATGTACCCATCCGAGTTTCACCGGCGTTTGCTGGAAAAGGTGGATCGAGAATTGACCACCTCTATAATGGCAATGGTCCCGGGTCTGCGGGACTCTGAAGTTACCGGACGGCAACTATGTTGAATGACAATGTACCTATCTTACTGATCGAAGATGACCGCGTGGATATTATGACTGTGCAGCGCGCGTTCAAGAAGAATCAGGTCAAAAATCCACTGCATGTGGCACGTACCGGGCTTGAGGCGCTGTGTTTGCTGAAGGGGGATGGGTGTGAAAAGATCAACCCGCCTCCCGGTCTGATTCTGCTGGATCTCAACCTGCCAAAGATGAGCGGTTTCGAATTTCTCGAAAGGCTGCGTGCCGACCGGGAACTGCAAGGAATTCGGATTATTGTGCTCACTTCCTCGAATGAACCTCGCGACCGGGAAGCGGCGTTCAAGTACGATGTTGACGATTATATTGTCAAGCCACATTCCTTCCAGGAGTTCAATCGTGCCATTGGTACGATTCTGGAACTATGGGACCTCGATTGATACGTGGCGTCCGAAAATAAGAAAACATCGCCGTCTGTTGGGTTCCCATTCACTATGGAGCAGAATGCCATTTGGTTGGTGGCCCTTATCGGGTTGACCCTGTCGTTGGCGGCACTTTGGTTAATCCGGCAACAACTGGAGGCTCACCGCCTGTTGGATTTCGAGTGGGTCGCCCACAACCGCACGCGTGCGCTCAACCACGGCATCGACAACGGATTGTCGGCGATCGAATCGGTTCGGGACTTCTTCTTGGCGTCCAGCGAGGTAGATGCAAATTCATTTCAGACCTTTGCTGAATCGCTCCTGAAGCGGGTCCAAGGAGTTCATGCATTGATGTGGGTCCCGCGCCGGCCTGGCTCAGAACGGGAGGAATCTCCAGGGAAGGGAGATGCCGGCATGGCTTTGAGTCGCGGTGAACTACGTCGGGCGTATGGGAGCCACACCTTTCCGGTAACCTATTCTTCTCCAACCGGTATCGCCGGATTTTCGAAGGGAACGGATCTGGGGGCTATTCCCGGGTTTCTGAAATTGTTGGAGCAGGCCGGCGACAGTGGCCTGCTGGCAGCCAGCGGCCGTATTGATTTTTCATCCCAAGGTCAAGACGAAGACTCCGGATACGGCATTATGGCCGCGCTCCCGGTGTACGATCGGGACCTGCCTAACGACATGGTGTCGCGCCGTAGGCATTTAGCGGGGTTTGTCGTGGGGTTGTTTCGGCTCAGCGATTTGGTCCGGACCTCTATCTCGCTTCTTGAACCCCGCGGTGTTGAGATCCTCGTTTTGGACGAGTCCGCCCCGCCCGATCGCCAATTCCTGCACTTTTATGCCAGCCGATTGGTGCCGAGGGAAATCGGTGTATCCAACTACGGCCCCTGGTTGCGGGAGGAGGCGGAGGCAAAGCTAACGGAAAGGATCAAGGTAGCCGACCGTTATTGGTCGATTATCAGTGGACGCACAGACCACTTCCGTAGTGCGGAGGCGTTCCAGCAGGGGCCGTGGGTGGTGTTGGTTGCCGGGTTGCTGTTCACTCTGCTGCTTTCATTTTACCTTGAACGGATCAGGGAGAATGCTCGGCAGCGCCGCGAGATGGAGCGGCAGCTAGTGGAGCGGGAGGCGTTGTTTCGGCAGATGATGGAGACGGTAGACGAGGCGTTTTGGGCGGCCAGCGCCGATGGTCGACGGCTATTGTATCTGAGTCCAGCCTACGAAAAGATTACCGGAAACCTGAGGACGGGGCTGGATAGCTCGTTGGTGGACGCGGTGCATCCCGAAGATCCCCAAGAACTCGGCGACGCCCTGAGCCGGGTGTGCCGGGAAAAGTCGGATATCGAGGTGATTCATCCCATTCAGCGGGCAGATGGAACACGCCGCTGGATCAGGACCCGGGGGTTTCCGGTGGTGGATGAGCAGGGAGAGGTTATCCGGTTGGTGGGATTTTCGGAGGATATCACCGAACGGAAGATTGCGGACGAGGCACTGCGTGAGTCCGAGGCACAGTTACGCGACCTGTTCCAACAGTCTCCCGATATCATCATGACCGTGGACAAGCGGGGAACAATTTTGTTGATGAACCGATCGATCCCGGAACTCCCGGCGGAACGCGCGGTAGGGCGCAACTCCTTGGCGCTGATGCCCTCGGACTTCAGAAACTGGTATAAACGGGCATTGGCGGCGGTATTCGAGGAGAATGTCACCCGCCAGTTCGAATACTCTACCGGTGACGGAGTTTACTGGGCCGGTCGGGTACAACCGCTACACACCGAGGGAGCGGTTACGGCGGCGATGGTGATCGCCTCGGACGTGACCGAAAAACGCAAGTTGGAGGCCCAATCCCTGAGGAATGCCCGGTTGGCGTCGATCGGGGTGCTAGCGGCCGGAGTTGCGCATGAGATAAACAATCCCAACAATGCCATACAGTTCAACGCCTCACTGATAAGCCGCGTGTGGGCAGATATTCAGCCGATCCTGTCTGAGTATAGCCGGGAGAACGGGGATTTTGCCGTGGGTGGACTGGCGTACTCAGAGGCGGCCCAAAGCCTGCCACAGCTGCTGTCGGACATTGGCGGCAACTCCGAACGCATCCGCCGAATCGTACTCAATCTCAAGCATATGGCCCGTCAGGATCAGGGGGATTATGCCCAGCGGGTGGATATCGGGCAGATGTTGGAGACGGCGATGCTGATTTTGCACAATCAAGTACAAAAATACACGGATGTATGTGTTCTGGATGTCGCTCCAGGGCTGCCCCCGGTTCGGGGTAATTCCCAACAACTCGAGCAGGTTTTTATCAATCTGCTGCTGAACGCCTTGCAGTCGCTACCCGAACGGAGCCGGGGGGTACACATAACCGCACACTACCAGGCAGATCACCAGCGCGTGGATATCCGGGTCAAAGATGAGGGCAAGGGAGTGAGCGAGCATGACATGGGTCGTCTCACCGAGCCGTTCTTCACCACGCGCACGGAATCGGGTGGGACGGGGCTCGGATTGTCCATCGCCCGATCGATCATGGAGAAGCATGGAGGTAGTTTGATGTTCGAATCAAAACCCGGAGAGGGGACTGTGGTGACCATGCGCCTCCCGTGTACCGAACCAGCCTCGGAGATTTGGCAATGAACCCACTTAGGGATGCCGCACCTCCCGCGGTGATACTGGTAGACGACGAGCCCAGTGTTTTGCTGAGTTCGCGTATGATCCTGAACAGCGCGGGGCTGGCCAACGTGCAGACGGTGGCGGATAGCCGGGAGTTGCTGCCGACCCTGCAAGAGCGGGAGGCGGCGGTGGTCGTACTGGATCTGTTCATGCCCTACCTTTCGGGAACTCAGCTGCTACCCGAGATCATCCGGGATTATCCTGATCTGCCGGTGATTGTGATGACCGCCTCTCAGGAGGTCGAAACCGCGGTGCGCTGCATGAAGGAGGGTGCCTTCGATTATCTGGTCAAGCCCGTGGAGGAGAGCCGCTTTATTTCTTCGGTCAGGCGGGCCATGGAGTTACGCTCTTTGCGCCAACAGGTGGGAGCACTAAAGCGATATTTGATCACCGACCAGTTGGAACATGGTGAAGCGTTCAGCGCTATCGTTACCGTCAGTCGGCGGATGCGCAACCTGTTTCAGTACATGGAAGCAGTCGCAGAAACCGGAGAGCCGGTGCTCATCTCCGGGGAGACCGGAACCGGAAAAGAATTACTCGCGGAGGCAATGCACAAGCTGAGCAATCGCTCAGGGCCGTTCGTCACGGTTAACGTGGCCGGTCTGGATGACGCGCTGTTTTCGGATACGCTATTCGGGCACCGGAAAGGGGCCTTTTCCGGAGCGGATTCGCACCGGGAGGGAATGGTTGCTCAGGCCGCGGGTGGGACCCTGTTCCTGGACGAAATTGGGGATCTGAAGTTACCGTCCCAGGTTAAGCTGTTACGCCTGCTCCAGGAGCGCCAATACTACCCCTTAGGGTCTGACGTGGCCAAGATATGCGATGTGCGAATCGTTTGCGCGACCAACCAGAATCTTCAGGCGTGCATGTCGCAGAATAAGTTTCGCGCCGATCTGTTCTTTCGCCTGTCGGTTCATCAGGTCGAGGTTCCGCCGCTGCGCAGGCGCAAGGAAGATATCCCCGCGTTACTCGAACACTTTATCCAGGCCGCTGCTACATCCTTAGAGAAGAAAGCCCCCGCGGCACCTCCCGAGCTAGAACGTTTACTCGAGAATTACCATTTCCCGGGAAATATCCGGGAGCTGCGGGCAATGGTATTCGATGCGGTAGCCCGTCATCAGGCTGGGAGCGTACTGTCAGTAAAAGGTTTTAGGAAGTTCATCAAGGCGCAGAGACAGGATTCGCCCACCGTGCCTGATACCCAGCAGGTTGTTATTAGTGACGGCCGCTTTCCTACTCTCAAGGAAGCGGAGCAGTTACATATTGAAGAGGCCTTGCTCAGGGCCGGCGGAAATCAAGGAACCGCGGCAACCTTACTGGGTATCTCCCGTCCCGCACTGAACCGGCGTTTATCCCGTATGAAGGGAAAGGGTTCTGATTCCGAATAAAACGTTTCGCGTATGGATTTACGCTAATTCTCATCTAGGCAGGGCAGTGTCAGCGCCCCAACGGAGCAGCCAGGTCGCTGGGATTACCTCAAGGTTTGTCAGCCGCTAACGTCTTGGTGGAAGACTGGCGCCTACCACAAGGGGTGTAACCTTTTGTCAGGTTACACCGGCGTGTAATTAAGATAAGTCATTGTAGAAAATAAATATTTAAAGCTTTATTTGTAATTCTTCATGACCCCAGACTAAAAGGTTACATCCCTGACACACCATCCCGCATACAGACAGCCGACAGTATCCAGCTGAATTATTATGAGATATGTCAAAATAGTAACAGTTGGCCCAGCTATTGCTTCTTAAAATTAGGTGCGGCTGATGGATGAGATTTTGCCCAGGGTCCCTAGCGAGTTATTGATCCCGCTAAATCGCCAGCAGCATTAATTACCAAATAAACAGCCTGGAGATCTAGAATGTCAAAACAGACCGGGAATCATCATAGATTCAGCGCGACTTATGCTTTGCACCAACTAAATAGAAGTGCGTCCTCCTTGCCCGATGCTGTACCTGGGATCGCGATTCGTGCCGCCTTAGCAACGGTATTAATGTATTTGCTGTTCATCGCCTATCAATTGATGGGCATAGCCGGGGTAGTCGTTATCAGTATTTTTTTTCTGATTTCGTTAGTTGCACCGGCGCTAGTCAAGCTGTACAGGATCCGCAAGGCGCGTCAGGAGCGCAGCGGAGAGGCCCTCGAGCCCGTTGCGCAGGTTGAGGAGTGAAGCTCATCGTGGAGCAGAATTGTTTTCATCTTTACTGTTGGACAATACCCTGACCTCTGTTGTGGTGGATAGATAGGGGAGCCGCCAGCAGAGCACAGCGGTCGGTCGCCAATAGTAAACAAAACAGGTCAACAGAAAATGAACTATCCTGCGTTAGCAAGAAAGCCGGTAGAGTTTCAAGATCAGCAAACCCAAATATTGTGCCGTCACCGAATACAGTCCACACTATTTGTTCAGAAATGTCGGGCAAAACAACGGGTCATCATTCAAAAGCTGGGTAAGGATTTAGATGAGCATGACCGGGATCGGCTTCACGAACGGTTGCAGATAGTGAAGGCACGTCTCTTGGGTCTGCATAGCTGTTAGCCCCAGTTTGGCCGTAAGGCTAGCCGCTAAAGCACAGGCTAGTAGCCTGAAATTACAGAACTCGACAGTATCCGTTCTCTTTACGTTTTAACGATTGCAGTAAAACCGATGGAGCTATTCGTCAATCGGGTTGCCGCGGTGAGCGGTTGGCGGTTGCAACCATTTATCTTATGTACAGGAAATTCTGAATGATTAAGAAAATATTTCTACCAACGATCCTCGTGATTCTGGCATATGGGTTCTGGATCAGCCCGGATTTTAAGGAGATCTCTGCGGGTGTGGCGATCTTTTTATTCGGTATGCTTTCATTGGAAGAGGGGTTCAAAGCGTTTACCGGCGGGTTGCTCGAGCGGTTGCTGCGCAAGACCACTGACAGGCTATGGAAAGCCCTCAGTTTTGGTGTGGTTTCTACCACCCTCATGCAGTCCAGTTCTCTGGTTTCTGTTATTACCATCTCCTTTCTCAGTGCCGGGTTGATTACGCTGGCTGCCGGTATCGGCATCATCTTCGGTGCCAACCTGGGGACTACCACGGGCGCTTGGTTGATCGCCGGTTTTGGTATGAAGGTGAAGATCTCCGCCTACGCCATGCCCATGCTCGTGTTTGGCATCATTCTGGTTTTTCAGAAATCCAAGAGCCTGAACGGTGTCGGCTACATCCTTGCCGGTTTGGGGTTCTTGTTCCTCGGCATCCACCACATGAAGGAGGGATTCGAGGCGTTTAGGGATACCATCGATCTGACCCAATTTGCGGTGGAGGGCTATGCAGGGGTACTGCTATTCACCCTGTTAGGCGTGGCGGCGACGGTCATCATGCAATCCAGTCATGCCACCCTGGTGATTATCATCACCGCCTTGGCAGCGGGGCAGATCACCTATGAGAATGGTTTGGGGCTCGCGATCGGAGCCAACATCGGTACCACAATCACCGCCATTCTTGGTTCCATGAGTTCCAATGTACAGGGTAAGCGGTTGGCCGCGGCCCATTTGATCTTCAATGTGGTGACCGCAGTTATCGCCATTGGGTTGATCAACCAGTTGATGAATTTCGTGGATGTCTTTTCAGCATGGGTAGGCATTCCCGCTGACGATTGGACCCTAAAGCTTGCAGTGTTCCATTCTGTCTTTAACACGATTGGTATCGTGGTGATGATGCCCTTCACCAACCAATTGGTGAACTTTCTGGAACGTATAATGCCCCAGAAGAAGCTCGCTATGGCCCAGCCCAAGTTTCTCAACGATTCTGTGATCGAGCTGCCGGATACGGCCATCGAGGCGGTTCGTCAAGAGACCTTGCATCTCTACGATAATGCCTTCGCGATCCTTGCCCACGGACTGAGTTTGCACCGCCATGACATTCTCTCCGAGCGTGAGCTGGAAGAGGTTGTCAAGGAAGGTAAGAAGGTCATGCCAATCAACATCGATGAGGAGTACAACGCCAGCGTCAAGGGGTTGTACAGCGAAATCGTCAAGTTCATCAGCCGTGCCCAGACATCGATGACACCTGAACAGGCCGACGAAATGTTTGCGCTACGGGCCGCTGGACGAGATATCGTCGAGGCGATCAAAGACACCAAGCACATGCACAAGAACCTGTCCCGTTACATTGTCTCGGACAATGAGGATATTCGCACCGAGTACAACAATATCCGCGTGCAACTGGGAACCGTTCTGCGCCGCCTGGCGGAGGCCCGGGCGGAGGAAGATGATCCCACCGCGATACTCTCACTCGATACTATCCGGGTCGAGATGGAGGAAAATGACAGTACCGCCAACGGCATTCTCGAGATGCTGATCAGGGAAAGCAGGATCACCGCCGAGATGGCGACTTCGCTGATGAACGACAGTGCTTACGCCTACGATGTGGCCAAGAATCTGGTGCAGATGGGGGATGTGCTGTTCGCGAGTGGAGACTCTGCTATGAAGGACGAGGAACGGCTATTGGTTTTGGATGAGGACGAAGTGGAAGAGGCCGCTCGCTTGGTTCGGGAGGATGCCTCCTGATAGCGAACCGGTTCGTTGCCCGGGGGTATTCCCCGGACAGCGCTACCGGTTTCAGGTCTGGCAGGGAACCGATTCGTAGTCGGTTGAACTACTGGTCTGGATGTGATTGTGGGTGATGCTATCAACTTGGTGTCGCCCGTTGTTTTGACAAGCTCCGCTCTGGATTCCTAGCGGAGCTTTTTTTTCTACCGAAGATTGTCGGCCCGTTCGGCCGCCGGTTGTTCAAACGGCGCCGGTAACAAGGAATCCATGCATCGCGCCTGGTATTTTCGATCCCCGGCTTGCCTCCGCAGCGCTCGGTCTTTTGGCAGGTTTCAAAAAAGCGGTAATACTTAAGTACGTCATTCCAACTAAGGTCCACTAGAGTCATTCGGGCGTTGACCGGTTGTGATAACCTGATTCCCGGATCGTGCCTTGAGGATCTGTGGGGCACCTAACTCGGGCATTTCAAGGCTAAACCAATAACTTGCCAATGGAACACAACATCTTTATCAGTTACGCATGGGTGGATAACGAGGTCTATCCCGGAAGTGACCAAGGATGGGTCAGTACCTTCGTTGACAGTCTTCGCAAGCACCTCGCCCACGAACTGGGACGGCGAGACGAGGCTGAGAAAATCTGGCTGGATTACGAACAGATGCGTGGCAACCAGGGCGTTACACCTACCATACAGGCTCGACTGGCCGCATCACGGACATTGCTTCTGATCCTCTCTAATGGTTATGTTGCCTCACACTGGTGTCAGCAAGAGCTGACCGCTTTCCTGGCAAGGGCCGGCACCAACTCGGACTGCCTCTTCGTGGTACAGATGTCTCCGGTGGAGCAGGAGCCGGATGGGATCCAGGACTTGGTTAAATACCCGTTCTGGTATCTGGATGATCGGCGCCAGCCTTGTACCCGCTGGTTTCCCCATATCGATCCCACGGATCGCGAGTATTCACTGGTGCAGCAAAAATTGGCGCGGGATATAGCCGCAAAATTGCGTGAACTTCTCCCCGCTGACAACCAACCGCGGGAAAGCTCCTCGGCAGAGGAGCAAGCGCCGCCCGCAGCCAGGGCCGCAACGCCGGTTGTCCTGTCAGCGGTGCCAATGACAGAGCCCCCATCAAACGGGTCGGGTCAGTTCGTACTGGTAAGCGGCGGAGAAGGCGATCGGGAGTTGGTGCACCAAATCGCCAAACGTCTCCAGCAACACAATATTGGGGTGGCGATACCACTTTCAGTGCTGGCTGATCAATCGGGGATCAAGAGTTCTACGCTGACCCGGGATCTGCGAACCAAGCTGAGTCTTTGTGATGCTGTGTTGATGGTCTACCGCAGTGGCCCGTTGGATCAAGTCAGTCAGCATCTTATCGAATGCCTCAAGGCGGGTGCTCGAACACGCCGGGGCCAGACTCCACCCACGATCGATTTGTGCCAAACACAGCTGGATTCTTTGGCACTGGGCCTGTATCCGCCAGGGATGCGAATCCATATGGTAGACAAGTCCTGCGCCGACGATTGCGTTGATCAGTTTCTCGAAGGGCTGGTTTCGTGATTGTTAACCCCTATCCGGGGCTACGTCCTTTCAAACGGAGCGAAAGCGCTATCTTCTTCGGCCGAGAAGAGCAGGTCGATCAGTTGTTGGACAAACTTGGCGAGACCCATTTTCTGGCGGTCCTGGGTGCATCAGGCTCGGGTAAGTCCTCGTTGGTGCATGCCGGCCTTCTCCCGGCCCTCGACAGCGGCTTTATGGCCGGACAGGGTGCCCACTGGATGGTTGCCGGGATTCGTCCCGGAGACCGGCCGTTCGAGCGGTTGGCGGAGGCATTGCTGTCTGAAACTCCTTGGGGCCATGCCAGCGGTGGATACCATGCCTCTTCCGGTGCCCCGGCCGCTGAAAATGATGAGCCGGTAACGGAATTGGCCGGAATCCTCCGCCAAGGGAGGCTGGCTCTCAATTGGCGCCTGGGTATCACGCCACTGCCTGCTGGGGGACGGCTGCTGATACTGGTAGACCAATTCGAAGAGCTTTTTCGCTATCACCGCAAAGCGGACGCCGAGGCGGCCGCGTTTGTTTCGCTGCTATTGGGAGCCGCCACTCATCCGGATGTATTCGTGGTGATCACCATGCGCTCGGAATTCCTCGGAGACTGCTCGCTCTACCCGGATCTTCCCGAGGCCATCAATAGCGGACTCTTTCTCACCCCCTCCCTTGGCCCGGAACAGACCGCCGACGCGATTCAACTGCCGGCACGGATATTCAGCGGAGAGGTTGCGCCCGACTTGGTCCGTTATCTGCTGAAAGAGGCCAAGGGCGAGCGAGACCGGTTGCCCCTGTTACAGCACGCGCTGACCCGGCTATGGGACATGGATCGGGAGGACCGCCACCTGACGCTTGACCGGCTCGGTGTTCTCGGTGGCCTAAGGCAAGCCCTAGAACAACATGCCGAGGAGGCATATTCCACACTGAATTCTGAGCAGCAGCGGATTGCCGAGGTCATGTTTCGCTCCTTGACCGAACGGGGTCCGGAGGAGCGGGATACCCGCCGTCCGGTGCACTTAGGCGAGGTGGCCGATCTTGCCGGGGTTAGGATCGGGGAAGCGAGCGCGGTTGTGGAGATCTTTCGGGGCCAAGGGCGGTGTTTCGTTCTACCACCCGAAGGTACCCCGCTGGAGCGGACGACAGTGATAGATATATCCCACGAAGCGTTGATTCGCCAGTGGACACGGCTGCGGAACTGGACCATCGATGAGGCGGAACGGGTGGAAATGTATCTGCGCTTGGTGGCTGCCGCGCTGCGTTGGAGACAAGGCCAGGGAGCACTCTGGATTGATCCTGATCTGGAGTTTGCATTGCAATGGCGGGAACGGACTCAACCGAGCCCCCGCTGGGCTGCTAGGTACGGTGGTGACTTCGCGGCCAGTATGGCTTTTCTCGATGCCAGTCACGCACAGCGCACGCAAACGCACCGGGAGCTGGCTGCACGTCGGGCGCTAGCCTTGCGTCGGGCAAAAATCACGGCACTGGCCGCGTCCTTGGGCCTGGTTATTGTTGCGGGGGTTGCCGGATGGGGGTGGTGGGAACGGCAGCGTGCCTGGGAGTCGGAGCAGCAGCGTACCTCGGATCTCTTTGATTCCGGCTTGACCCACGGGGCATTGCTCTCCCGGACCGAAGACTACGCGGCGGCACGGCGGGTTCTTGAGAGTACCCGCCAATTGGACCCGGAGATCCCCCGGGTTCGGCGCTTGGCCCGCAATCTATCGAGCCGCTATGCAAATATACTGGGCGGGTCCAGCGAGCAAGTCTACCTAGTGCCCGGCGTCTCCCTCTCCCAGGCGATTGTTAGCCCGGATGGGCGATGGCTCGCCGCTTGCGGTGAGCGTGGGACCCTCGTGTTATTCGACGTGGACAGCGGCGAACTGGTGCACCGTCTGCGGGGACACGATCCGCGGTTTCAGCTGCGGGATTGCGTCTTTCATCCTGATGGTCAGTGGCTAGCGAGCGCGGGAGATGAGGGACGGATACTGATTTGGTCCATGCCGGCGCCAGGGGAAGCGCCCGCCATCCAGCGGCGATGGCTGGCACCGGGTGAGGTGATGGCCTTGGCTGTCAGCCCCGATGGGCAGCTACTGGCCAGCGGTGGCACCGATCACGATATTACCCTCTGGCGGGCGGCAGACGGCACCCAGGTGCGTACCCTGAAGGGACACACGGATCGTATCTCTGAGGTTACCGGGCTATCCTTTGCTCCCCGGGGCGGGCTTCTGGCCAGCGCCAGCTATGACGGTACCGCCCGACTGTGGGACCCCGCTACCGGCGCCCAGATCGCGGGTTATCAGGACCACAGTGCCGCGGTGAAAAGTGTGGCATTCAGCCGCGACGGCAGATTACTGGCTACCGGGGGAGACGATAACCGGGTGATTCTGCGGGACCTCGAGGGGAATCAAGCGCCCCGGGTTTTTACCGGACACCGCAATATGGTTTACGGTCTGGCTTTCGCGGAACACCCCGACGAACCCGGTGCAGCGCCTTTATTGGTTGCTGCCGGTTTCGATCGCACCCTGAGGGTGTGGGATTCCAGCAGCGCTGCGACCTTGCGCCTTTTTCAAGGTCATTCGGCGGCAGTCAACGGAATTGACATACACGGCGGCAGTATCTTCAGTGCCGCCAATGACGGCAGTGTCCGCCGTTGGGGCCTCTCGCTTCCCTATCAGCGGCTGCTAGAGGTTCCCGAGGGGGAGCCAGCTTCCGCCGCAATCTCCCCCGATGGCCGATTCTTGGCCCTGGGCCTGGCGGATGGTGGGCTGCAGCTCTATGCGCTTCCCAATCTGGCGCTGCTGCATCGGGAGCCAACTGCTCACGCCGAGGAGCTGCAGCGATTAGATTTCTCCCCCGATGGGCGTTTACTGGCGAGCGGGGGGTTCGACGGAAAGGCAAGGCTCTGGCAGGTGCTACCCGACGGCCGGCTCGTGCCCTCCCGAACCCTTGTCGGACACGTCGATGCCATCCACGCGGTTGCGTTCTCTCCCGATGGACAAACGGTGGCAACCGCCGGCTACGATGGCCAGATTGGGCTGTTCGATACGGCAAGCGGGGCGGGGAAGTTCATATCGACCACCCGGGGACAGGTGTTGTCGGTCGCCTTCGGTCCCAACGGCCAGCTCGTTTACAGCGCCGATCGTGATGATGGCAGTGTACGAGAATGGGACATCGAGGTAGAACCGCCGGTTCTGCGGCGGGAACTCCCCGTCCTTAGCCATCTGTTGCTGTGGGCGGAACCCGATGTGCTCGGTACTACCTTGGCTGCGGTGGGTACCGACTACACCGTTTCGATCGTGAACCTCGAAGACAACCGAGTGGTACAGGTTTTGCCCCGCCATGAAAATTCGGTCTTCAAGGCACGCTTTCTGCCCGGTGGTGGCCAGCTCGCCACCGTTAGCGTGGATGCCACGGTGCGGCTCTGGGATTTGCACACCAATAGCGAACTGTTCACCTTGCGCCTGCCCACCAACCAGGGCGACCCCATCCCGCTCTGGGACTTCGATCTACGCTGTACCCCTACAGGTTGTTGGCTTGTGGTTCCCCTGACCCGGGGCAAGCTCGCACTATACAATTTTGGCATGCCGGATGAAGGATAAGGGCGCCACCCGCAGCACCCCGGCATCCTAGCGAATGTTCACCGTAATCCGTTCCGACATGACCGGCGGCGTATGGGGAAAATGGTTGGCGTCCCCCAACAGTAACTGGAGGGTATGGCTTCCCGGAGGCAGGGTCAGCTGGTACTCAGTCTGTCCGCGTCCGAAATGAACATGATTGTCATCATTCGGAATTGGCTTATCCAACGGCGGCAGGCCGGTATCGATGAGCAGGTGGTGGTGACCGGTATACTCTTTCTCGACGCCGGCCGGCGCGGTACCCATGCCATGGAGGCCAAACAGCACGACAAAATCGCCGCCCGGGATGGTTTCACCATCGGTTGGCCAAACAATGTAGGCAAAGGCATCCTCCGGAGCGGGTGTGGGGCCGCCGCTCATCTCCTGATTGTCCGTCGGGGTAGTGCTCTCGTCGGCGCTTAGCAAACTGGCGTAGACGAATCCCATCTGTCCGCTATCCAGCCGCACCTGATACCAGTTGCCACCGGCGGCGGTACCGGTGACCCGTACCTGTTTGCCTCGGGGCAGAAAGCCGATCTTATGCGAGTTGGTGGTAGGTGCTGCCCTAATGTTGGAGTTGGTTACGGCAGAATAGCGCCGGATTTCCGCCTGTGCCGTCCCCATAGGCGGTACAAGCAAGAGCATGGTTAACACGGTTGCCAACGGTTTGTTCATCTCGTTTCCTCCTCATGTTTCCAGCGGTTGGTAAATGCCTGATGTATCGAGTGGCGGCGGAGGGCCATAGTTGGCTTGGCAATCACTCGGCCGGGTCGCATGGGATCACGGAAAATTCGACCCGCCGGTCGAGCGCGTCCTTGACATCTCCTGTGCGGCTGCCGATGAGGTTGTCATCCGTACCCCGGCCCACCGCGAGCATGCGATTAGCAAGACGAGGTTCCGCGGATTGCATTTGCTGCTTGACAAACTCCGCCCGTCTGATGGCTAGGCGCTGGTTAAGCATCTCCGGCCCCAGGGCGTGAGTATGGCCGATAATTTCAAGACAGCTGCCCCGCTCCACGGCCTCCTTGGCGATTTGAGTGAGCCAGAGGTTAGAAACTTCACGGTGCTGGGGTTCATCCTCTCGCAAGCGGGTAGAACCGGGTCCAAAGGGTAGAATGATTCCAATTTTCTTGCTGTCCATGCCAGTCTTCACGATCCGGGAGACGGCGTTGGCTGTCTGTTCCTGGGATCCCAATCTCCAATTGGTTAGATAGAGACCCACCTGGGTGCGGAGTTGGTCGCCGCCCGGGGACTGGGATGCTAGCCGGAAGAGATTCCGCGAGTTCTCATATTGTCCGGTCTCGTAGGCATCGATGGCCTCATTCAGTAGCGCCGCGGTACGCACGTGTTTGCCATAGAGAGGATCGATTGAATCACCCGGTTGAGTGGCCTGGCAGGTCTTGATGTAAGCCTGGGTTGCGGGGTCGGCGATCCACACCGGATTATCCCGGTAAAAGGCGGTCGGCGTGATATCCACGCCCTCACTGCGGGAAAATAGCTTCGCTTTGGATAACACCTTTCCGGCTTCCAGGTCGAGCAGCACCAGGCAAATTCGAAACGCCTCCCGCTGGCCGCGGGTTTTTCGTTGCTTGTTGACACCGGTAAAGGTACCAATGCTTACCAATCGGGACCGGGATGCATTTGGCTGTGAAAAAGACTTAACCGTGAAGCCGGGAAAGCTGCTGCGGACCCGTGAGGTGATAATCTCTTCCATCCTTCGGGTTGCCGCCGATTCGAACCCGGACAGCCCATCGATCAGCGGGTCGACAACAAAGGATTGGCCTGCCGGTGTGGATTGTGCCGCGGCCGAGAATACTCGGTTTGCGGCGTCGGAAACCGCGGTGGCAAACTCCGGAAGTTCCGCTTCAGGTGATGTGGCGACGGATACCGGTACCTCGCGGACGACTCGAAACCCGTTCAAGTAGTAGCGTACATCCCGGTCGTAACGGCCACGTCGCGAAGCACGCATGTAATCATGTTCCAAGGCCCAACTCCCACCGCGCAATACGCGGGATAGGCAGTCGCCTCGCAACCATGGCGAGCCGTCAGCCGGTGCGCCACGATAATTGGGATTCCAGCAGTCTTGGGTCCATTCCCAGACGTTTCCGTGTACATCGTAAAGCCCGAACGGGTTGGCGGCATAGGTGCCGCCCGGAGATGCTCCCTGGCTGGGCTGGGAGGGATCACAGTCGCTACAGTTCGCCCGGTTGGCAGCGGGAGCATTACCCCACCAGTAGGAGGTTAGGGTACCTGCTCGGGTGGCGTATTCCCATTCCGCCTCACTGGGCAACCGGTATTCCTGTCCGCTCTTCGCGCTAAGCCAGTTCAGATAATCACGGGTATCGTTCCAGCTGAGGTTGGCCATCGGTAACCCTCCACCGCTTCCCTGTTCAGGGTGCGCCCGGCAGCTCCCCTCCCGAAGGCAGGCGTCCCATTCATCGACGCTGATTTCGTGGATACCGATTGCGAATGGACGGGAGATTTGAACCTCGTGCGGGGGTTGTTCTTCGGGGCGATTTTGATTTGAACCCATCTCGAAACTACCGGCAGGAACCACCACCATCCGGGGACAAACCTCGCAGTCCCTGAATGTCTCACCCGGCGCTTTGCTCGGTTCCCCAACCCCGTTGGGACTAGTCGCGTCACCTAAACCCGCTTCGGACGGGTCAGGTTGACGTCCTTGTTCGGTGGCTTTTTGCAGGGCTTCGATCCGCAACCGCGCCAGCGAGGTAAAGCGGCCGTCGGGATAGGCACTAACGTAGGCTTGGAGCTGCTGCATGTCATGGCTGTCCTTCACGCTTTCCCAAAACGCCAGCTCCGCCCAGAAGGAGATCTCTTCATCGGTTCCGCGAGGGGGGGATCCCTGGGCGAGAACCATACCCGAACCAAAACTGCAGCAAGCAATGATAAAGATCGCCAGTAATAGCCGCGCTATAGAACAAGCTGCCGACATAGGGATTGGTCCTTGGTAGATGTTGTCAAGATGATCGCCCCATGCTCACCCAGTACCGCCACCCTGTTGGGAAATCGCGAAGATCCGAATACCAAGTATAGTAGAACCGGTAGTGATGGTGGTTAGGCCGCCGCTGAGCACCCGTCAAGGAGCCCGGTTGGCATGCAGTCAAAGCCGCCGTTCGGTGGATGTGCTGGAAGGTTATTGTACGCTTTCAGAGGTTCGTTTCTCTCTTGCAGACCAAGAACTAAATTCCCCGCGAATGTTGGAAAATTTAACACAATTTTTTTTTTATTCAGTGGTGCCATGGAAGATGTTATGCAGAACAACCAGTTATAATTTTGGTCCAGTAATTGCTTATTTTATGTAGGTCGAGTCAAAACCAGTATTTGTTAACGAATTCGATTCAAGGTTCGATACGAGCTGCCCGGCGGAACGGATTACCGGTTACGACTCGGTATTTCGCCAAAGTCGACCACCGAATTCGCGCCAGCGGTGAAAGGAACCGAAGACCGGGATGGCTTTCTTATGATGTGTCCGGTTAGGCGGAGAACGTACTCCCCGGTGACTGGCTTGAATTTGGGCGATACACGATGTACCACACCTATTATGGTTTCAGAACCGATCCTTTCCGACTGAGTCCGGATCACAGTTTTTGCCTGCGTCATGCCTCTTTTGCCAAGGCCAAGGCGTACATGCAATATGCATTGCACCGCGCGGAAGGATTTGTCATGGTTACCGGCGCTCCCGGTACCGGAAAGACCACGTTAATCGAAGATCTGCTTGCCGAAGCTCCGGAAGGCGAGTTTAGCGTGGCCCGGTTGGTCAGTGTGCAGCTGGGCGCCGACGATGTATTGCGCCTGGTAGCTTACGCCTTTTCCATACCTGCCGATGGTCTGGAGAAATCGGAGCTACTGCACCGTCTAAGTAAGGAGTTCAACCGCCTCTACCACCTCCGGCGTCGGCCGCTACTCATCGTCGACGAGGCCCAGGGATTGCATCGCGAGGGTCTGGAGGAACTGCGTCTCTTAACCAACATGACCCAGGATGGCAGACCACTGCTGCAGGTCTTCCTCATCGGCCAGGAGGAACTGGCCGAGATAGTTACTGCTCCGGGATTCGAGCAGCTTAACCAACGCATCATTGCCGCCTGTCGCATGGAGTCTCTGCAACCGAGCGAATTCGCCGCCTATATCCGACACCGGCTCAAGACCGCGGGCTGGAGTGGCCACCCTGTCTTCGCATCTGGGATTTTTCCCGATCTATACCGGTGCAGCCAAGGGGTGCCCCGTCGAATCAATCACATCTGTAGCCGTTTGCTATTGCACGGTGCACTGGAGCGCAAGGAGCAGCTCGATAGCTTGGATCTGGAGACGGTGGTGTCCGAATTGCGCGACGAGCACTATCTCACCAATACCGGTGGCACGCTGTTTGGGCTGGATCGGTTTGATGCGGACGATTTAAGAATGCTCGCGGAGCTTTCGTTGACCGAATCTGACGCAGCAGGGGTCAATCCTTCGGGGTTGACCGAGCAGGCCAGTGAATTTTGCGATGCGCCAGACTCCCTACCGAGGCTGGGCCAGGATCAGATCATCGAACGGGGTCTGGCAGCTCACGACAGGGTGGAAATCTCCCGGGACGATTACCCACTCCAGCCTCCTACCGAGACTGTCGAGGAGCGGGAGTCCCTGGATTTGAGGAAGGTGCCGTCCCGGTTGGCACCCGCTTATCTCGCGCCCTTATGGGGAACCGCGGCGGCGGCGGTACTTTGCTTGGTGGTCATGTTGGTGGTGCTTCTATCGGCTCCCGAGCACCAGTTCCAGCGCCTTTCCAGCCATGCGGTCTGGGAGGATCTGGGGGTCGCTGTCATGCGTTCCAGGATCTTTCGGATGACTAAGGGGCACTGGCCGATTGGTGGGCAGTTTAAGCGTGGTGCCGAGTTGGAACCCTTGGCCCCGGCACTACTGGCCATGCATTCCGGGACCCTGCGGTTGGCAAAGACGAAGGTACAAGTGCCGCAGACCGCCGGGGGGGCGGTTGCCGCGAGCAGGCAAGCTGCGATGAAGCTAGATTTGCCGACGACAGCGGTTCCCGGGGTGAAATAGCGGAGCGGCCCCTCGAGAACCTGCACCCAGTTCTACAATGATCGGATGCTGGCTGGGGTTTCGCATCCATGGCAGACGTTTCGCCGTTAGGCTGATAAAATGACCACTTTTATCCGGTGGAGTGGGTGGTTATGTTCAGTAAAATGATGCAGATTCGTGGGTACGATGACGAGCTGTGGGCGGCAATCCAGGGTGAGGAGCGACGCCAGGAGGAGCACATCGAACTGATCGCCTCGGAGAACTATACCAGTCCCCGGGTGATGCAGGCTCAGGGCTCGGTGCTCACCAATAAGTACGCGGAGGGATACCCTGGCAAGCGTTACTATGGCGGTTGCGAGTTCGTTGATCAGGCGGAGCAACTGGCTATCGATCGCGCCAAGAGGTTATTCTCGGCCGACTACGCGAATGTCCAACCCCACTCGGGGTCTCAGGCTAACGCGGCGGTTTACATGGCGTTATGTCAGCCCGGAGATACCATTCTGGGGATGAGTCTGGCGCACGGGGGACATCTGACCCACGGCGCCAAGCCCAACTTCTCCGGCAAGATCTACCACGCCGTGCAGTATGGACTGGATGCGCGTACCGGGGAGATCGACTATGACGAGGTCGAGGCACTGGCTCGGGAACATTCGCCGAAGATGATAGTGGCCGGTTTCTCCGCCTATTCCCGGGTCGTGGACTGGGCCCGCTTCCGAAAAATCGCCGACCAGACTGGGTCGTACTTATTTGTGGACATGGCCCATGTAGCGGGTCTGGTGGCGGCGGGGCTTTATCCCAGCCCAGTGGCGATTGCGGACGTCACGACCACCACTACCCATAAGACGCTGCGGGGTCCGAGGGGCGGCCTGATCCTTGCCAAGGCGAATCCCGAAATCGAAAAGAAGCTTAATTCTTTGGTGTTTCCGGGCACTCAGGGCGGTCCTCTGATGCATGTGATCGCCGCCAAGGCGGTAGCCTTCAAGGAGGCCATGGATCCGGAATTCAAGTCCTACCAGACCCAAGTCCTGGTCAATTCACGGGCCATGGTCAAGGTATTCATGGCGCGGGGTTACGATGTGGTTTCCGGCGGTACCGACGATCATCTTTTTCTGGTTAGTTTTATACAAGCGGGATTGACCGGCAAAGAGGTGGATGGCTGGCTGGGTGCCGCCAACATCACGGTTAACAAGAATGCGGTCCCAAATGATCCCCAGTCCCCCTTTGTTACCAGCGGGATCCGGGTGGGAACGCCAGCCTTGACTACCCGGGGCGTCGGCGAGGACGAGGCTATTGAGCTCGCCGGCTGGATGTGTGATGTGATCGATGCCCGCGGTGATCAAGCGGTTATCGAAAGTGTCAAGGCAAAAGTGTTGGATCTCTGCAATCGTCATCCTGTCTATCGTTAGGATACGGAACCGCTCAGCGGAGAGAAAGCAATGCGTTGCCCCTTCTGCGGTGCCCAGGATACCAAGGTGATCGACTCCCGGTTGTTCGGCGAAGGTAATCAGGTACGCCGCCGTCGGCGTTGCGTGGTGTGCAAGGAACGATTCACGACCTACGAAAGCGCGGAATTGAATTTGCCGCAGGTGGTTAAGCAGGATGGCAGTCGAGTGCCGTTCGACGGACGTAAGCTGGCGACCGGAATCAATCGCGCTCTGGAGAAGCGGCCAGTGAGCACCGATCAGGTTGACAATGCGTTAAACCGGATTCGACGCCGGATGCTGGCAGCTGGAGAACGAGAGGTGCCTTCCCGGCAGATCGGTGAATGGGTCATGGACGAACTGCGTGGAATGGATCAGGTCGCGTATGTCCGTTTTGCCTCTGTGTATCGGAAGTTCGAGGATGTAAACGCCTTCCGCGAGGAAATCGAACAATTGGAGAAAGAGCTGCCTCCCGAGGTACGACGCCATCAACTCGACCTGCTCAGCAATGGCGACGGAGAGGATCCCGGCCACTAAATGCGGGTATATCCGACGTGACGTCCGATGATTACCGATTCATGGCACGAGCCCTGAAATTGGCTTGGCGGGGGCTTTACACGACGTCTCCCAATCCCCGCGTGGGCTGCGTTATTGCCGCCGCCGGCGAGGTGGTGGGCGAGGGGTTTCATCGACGAGCGGGGGAACCCCATGCCGAACCGCTGGCATTATCCATGGCGGGCGAGCGCGCGCGCGGAGCTACCGCGTACGTTACTCTGGAGCCTTGTTGTCATCACGGGCGTACGCCGCCGTGTACCGATGCGCTGATCGGCGCGGGTGTGCGCCGGGTGGTTGCCGCCATGGAGGACCCGAATCCCAAGGTGGCCGGGACTGGTCTGGAGAAATTGCGCGCCGCCGGCATCCTAGTCGAATCCGGCATGATGGAATCATTGGCAACTGAGTTGAATCCTGGGTTTGTCAAGCGCATGGCCTTGGGAAGGCCCCTGGTCCGCTGTAAGTTGGCGATGAGCCTGGATGGCCGGACCGCGATGGCGAGTGGGGAGAGTAAGTGGATCACTGGGGAGGCCGCGCGAAACGATGTGCACCGCCTGCGGGCCCGCAGTGGCGCCGTGGTTACAGGGATTAATACGGTTGCCGCCGATGATCCCGGAATGAATGTACGGCTTAGGGCGGCTCAGCTTCCCGGGGTAGAGTCGGAACACTATCTACGGCAACCCCTGCGTGTGGTACTTGATCCCAGTCTCGCAATGTCGCCTAGGGCACGTATGCTGAGTCTACCAGGAGAGACGTTGATACTCTGCTCCCAGGCCAATGAGCATCGGCGCGCAGCGCTCCGGGCGGCGGGGGCGCAGGTGGAGACGGTCAACGGAGACGCCCACCGGCTTGATCTTGGCGCGGTGCTCGATCTCCTGGCCGATCGGGAGATTAATGAGCTCCTCCTCGAATCCGGACCAACCCTGGCTGGGGCTGCATTGGCTGCGGGATTGATCGACGAACTGGTGATTTACTGTGCCCCGCACATCATGGGGGACGCGGCTCGGGGGCTCTTCCGGTTACCCGGGGTGAATCAAATGCGGGAGCGAATTGGGCTGGCGATTACCGACTTGCGGCGGGTAGGTCGGGATATCCGAATCAGTGCCTGCCCCGACTATAGCAACGAAAGCTAGTTAACGTGGGTCGGAAACGCATTCTCGGGCGGTGTGGCCGATAATGATTTCCGATGATCTCATTTTGCCAGGGGAGCGCCGGGTTTTACCCCTATCCAGTCCGTGGAGCATTAATTACGATCATGTTTACAGGGATAATCGAGTCGGTCGGTACCTTAGTGTCCACCGAGAGAGTCGGTGGCGATGCCAGGCTCAGGGTCTCCAGCGGCGACCTGGATATAGGTGCGGTGCGACTGGGGGACAGTATTGCCACAAATGGTGTTTGCCTGACCGTAACGGGTCTGCTGGAAGATGGGTTTATTGCGGATGCCTCACGCGAAACACTGTCCCGAACGACCTTAGGGGAGCTTAAACCCGGGACTGCGGTAAATCTGGAACGGGCACTGACCTTGAGCAAACCGCTGGGTGGTCATCTGGTGAGTGGCCACGTTGATGGGGTGGGGCGTGTCCTGAGCCGGCGGACTGAGGCAAGATCGGTGTGCTGCACGTTGGAAGCGCCTGCGGCACTGGCAAAGTATATCGCGATCAAGGGTTCTATCTGTGTGGATGGGATTAGCCTGACTGTTAATCAGGTGACGGGAAATCACTTTGCAGTGAATATCGTCCCCCATACCCTGGGTGAGACCACTGTTAGCGGATTTAAAGCCGGAACCCGGGTCAACATCGAAGTCGATTTGCTCGCTCGCTATCTCGAGCGGCTGTTGTTGGTCGACCGGAGCAACCCCGAAGCCGGGGGCATCACCCTTGACTCGTTGGCGCGTCAAGGATTTCTCGGTGAGTAACACCCGGTCGATACCGCCCGTGCATAACGATAGCCGCACATCGATAACCCTCGTGAGTCGAGTTGGGATACCACTGGGTCTTGGCAGACGATATGCCGGACTTGATCGGTTTACTCGATGGTTGGATCGGCAGGAGAAGGGGGCACCCGAAAAGCACTTTTCCCGTATATTGCATTTTTGCTAATATTCGCCGTTTACCGCGCGAAATGTTCTGAGGTTATTGCGCTATGGAGTTGAACTCGACACAAGAGATAATCGACGAGCTGCGCCAAGGGCGAATGGTGATCATTATGGATGATGAGAACCGTGAAAACGAGGGTGACCTCGTGATGGCTGCCGAGCTGGTTACACCCGAATCGATCAATTTCATGGCTCGCTTCGGACGCGGCCTGATTTGCTTGACACTGACTCGCGAGCGCTGTCAACAGTTGCGGTTGCCATTGATGGTCGGAGTCAACGAGTCGGCCCATTCCACCAATTTCACGGTTTCTATCGAGGCCGCCGAAGGGGTGACCACAGGTATCTCTGCAGGTGACCGGGCTACCACCGTGTTGGCGGCGGTGAAGGCGGATGCCGAGCCTCAGGATATTGTTCAGCCCGGTCATATATTTCCCCTGATGGCCCAGCCGGGTGGTGTTTTGGTCAGAGCGGGGCATACCGAGGCCGGATGCGATTTGGTGCGGCTGGCGGGATTGACCCCGGCGGCGGTGATCGTGGAAATACTGAATGAGGACGGGTCGATGGCGCGGCGTCCCGATCTTGAACAATTTGCCCAAGACCATGGTTTGAAGATTGGTACCATCGCCGATCTCATCCAGTATCGTGTGCGTCACGAAAAGACGGTGGAACGGGTAAGCGAGTGCGGTTTCCCAACCCAATACGGAAGGTTCCAGTTAGTTGCGTATCAGGATTCAATCGACAATAAGCTTCACTTAGCTTTGGTATTCGGTGAAATATCACCCCATCAACCTGTGCTCGTCAGGGTGCATATGCAGAACACGCTTTGTGATCTGTTTGCCACTATCCATGAGAGTTGCGGCTGGCCACTCGCGGACGCCATGAAACGGGTGGTCGCAGAGGGGAGTGGAGTTATCGTGGTGTTGCGCAATCACGACAGCAGCCGCGAAATCGTGCAACGCATGCGGGATATCCAGTTCAAGCACCGAGATGAGGAAAAGAGTGGTCAGGGCGACACCAGCAAGCACCGGCGGACTTATGGCATAGGTGCGCAGATCCTTTGTGATCTGGGGGTGCGGAAGATGCGGGTGATGAGTGCTCCGACTGCTTTGCACGGAATCTCCGGATTTGACCTGCAGGTGGTAGAGTATGTGGGGTATGAGTGACGGGCCAGGGGTGGACCCGGGACCAACCGAATTTTGACACTCGTGAAAGGAACCAACTATGACAATCAAGACCATCGAAGGGGCTTTGGGAGTAAGCAAGGCCCGTTTCTGTCTGGTCGCCGCCAGGTTTAACAGTTTCATCGTCGAGAGTTTGCTCCGAGGGGCGGTGGATACACTCACTAGGCACGGCGCGGAGGACAGCGAGATCACCATTGTGCGGGTTCCCGGAGCCTTCGAGATGCCATTGGTACTGGAAAAGGTGGCCGCCAAGGGCGATTACGAGGCGATCATCGCGTTGGGCGCCGTGATCCGTGGAGGGACTCCCCATTTCGACTATGTGGCGGGCGAATGTGTCAAGGGCATGGCCCACGTTAGTCTGAAACACGGGGTCCCGATCGCCTTCGGCGTGTTGACCGTGGATACCATTGAACAAGCGATCGAGCGAGCGGGAACCAAGGCGGGTAACAAGGGTGGCGAAGCGGCTTTGTCTGCGATCGAGATGGTTAATCTGCTTCGGCAGATTGGTTAATGAGTCATAAAAAACACCAGGCCAGGCTCCATGCGGTCCAGGCCGTCTATCAGTGGCAAATGACGGGACAGGATATCCGAGAGATATGTAGCCAATTCCTTTCTGATCAGGTCACGCCAAGGGTGGATACGAGCTACTTTTCCACGCTGCTGGTGGGTGTGCAGGAGAATCTGGGAGAGCTCGATTCGCAGCTCAAGGAATGTTTGGACCGCTCAATCGAAAGCGTAGATCCGGTGGAGCGCGCGATCCTCAGACTTGGTGCTTACGAACTGATCCTTCAGCCAACGGTTCCCTACCGGGTGGTAATCAACGAGGCGGTGGAGCTGGCAAAGGTGTTCGGGGCGGAACAAGGACACCGGTATGTCAATGGGGTGCTGGACAAGCTTTCCCGTAAGATCCGTAACACACAGACGGCAGACTAGCGGCCTCGGGGAAGCCACTGCGCTTCCGGCAGTCTGTGGCGCCGCGGGCCGAGGTACAGTCTAGGGTAGGTGTGGGGCGATGGCAGTCTCGGAATTCGATGTGATCCAAAGATATTTTCAGCCCTCACGGCCGACGCGCGCCGATGTTCACCTCGGGATCGGCGACGATTGCGCGCTGCTCAGTGTGCCCGCTGGGCAGCAATTGGCTGTTAGCATCGACACTTTGGTGGAGAATGTGCATTTTTTAGCCGGGTGCGATCCCGAGGCGCTGGGGCACAAGTCCCTGGCTGTCAATCTCAGCGATCTTGCGGCCATGGGGGCCGAACCGGCCTGGGCGACGTTAGCCTTGACGTTGCCTCGGGTTGACGAAATGTGGCTCTCGGCCTTTGCCAAGGGCTTTTTCTCACTGGCGGGGCGGTATGGGGTAGCACTTGTGGGCGGAGATACTACCCAGGGTCCTCTCAGCATCACAGTTCAAGTGCATGGGTTTGTTGCTCCGGACCGGGCGTTGCGGCGGGATGGCGCCAAGTTCGGTGACTTGATTGCCGTAACCGGTAGTCTGGGCGACGCGGGGTTGGCTTTATTGACCGACTACCATCGGCACGACGAAAGCGAGTATCTGAAGGCCAGGCTGGAGCGGCCGACGCCCAGGGTTGACGCGGGCCTGGCCTTGGCCGGTGTGGCCAGCGCGGCAATCGATATTTCCGATGGATTGCTGGCCGATTTGGGGCATATCTGTGAGCGAAGCGGGGTTGGCGCGGAGATCGCTACCAACCAGCTACCTCTGTCGCCAGCGGTCAAGGAATACATCAAGAACCGGGCCGACTGGTCGCTACCGTTGACGGCGGGAGATGACTATGAGCTATGTTTCACGGTTCCAGCCGAGCGGCAACTGTTGGCCGAAAATCAGCTGCGGGGGCGCGGATGCGAGCTGACCTGGATCGGTGTCATCGATCAGGCCCCGGGCGTACGCTGCCGAAACGAAAAAGGAAATAAACTGACACTTGGGACTGCCGGGTATGCCCATTTTCGCTAAGCCCCCGGTGCGGCCTGACTGGAGCAACCCCGTGCATCTGCTGGCCTTCGGACTGGGTTCGGGTAGCGTACCCTATGCACCGGGCACCGTGGGCACGGTAGCGGCTTTGCCACTTTATTTTCTGATCCGGCCGCTATCTGCAGAGTATTATCTCCTCGTGGTTTTGGTGTTGTTTGTTTTCGGAATCTGGGTGTGCGGCAGAGTATCCAAGGATCTTGGGGTGCACGATCATGGTGGGATTGTCTGGGACGAATGGGTGGGCCTGCTGATCACTTTGTGGTTGTGTCCGGCGGGATGGGTATGGATATTGGTTGGATTTGCGCTGTTTCGTCTGTTCGATATCCTGAAGCCTTGGCCGATCAGTTGGTTAGACCGGGAGCTAACCGGCGGCTTAGGGGTCATGACCGATGATCTGATTGCCGGCGTATTCGGTTTTCTGGTGCTTCAGGCAATGGCAAGGTTGTGGAGCTAACTGCCGGTGAGCGGTAAGTTAAGGGTAATACGATGGTTGCGACAAAAGCGTGGAAGTCGATTATATCTTTGTTGATACTGCTCGGAGTGATGGGATACCAGTCTGCCCATTCCGCAGGCTTGGTGAAGGTGATGGCATTGTTTTCCGGCAAGGCCATGATAGAAATCGATGGAAAGCGGCGGTTGTTGCGGGAGGGTGAGGAGAGTCCCGAAGGGGTGCGCCTGGTGTCCTCCAACGCCCGAGGCGCGGTGCTAGAGATCAATGGTCGCCGGGAAGACTATGCGTTAGGCGCCTCCTATGGCGGCAGGTTTGCGCAACCGGATGTCCGCGAGGTCCGGATCGCGCGAAATAATCAAGGTGCCTACATCACTGTCGGCAGCATCAACGGCAGGACTACGGACATGCTGGTGGATACCGGTGCCACCTCGGTTGCCATGAGCGAAGTTGAGGCCAGGCGCTTGGGGATACCCTATCGAATCGAGGGAACGAGGAGCGGGGTGCACACCGCATCTGGATTTGCCAATGCCCACGCTGTTACCCTCCGGCAAGTGAGGGTCGGTGATATCGAACTGGCCAATGTCGAGGCGGTTGTAATCGAGGGAGATTCTCCCCGGCAGGTTTTGCTCGGTATGAGTTTTTTGGAAGCCGTAGAGATGGACGTTCAGGGAACCGTTCTCGTATTACGGAGCAAGTACTGAGGATCAGTCCATTCCCGCCGCGCTTTCTCGGGGACTTCAGCCTTGTAGTTTATCCCGCTCGATCAAGGCGTAAGCCGAGTGATTGTGAATTGACTCGAAGTTCTCGGACTCCACGACATAGGCTGTGAAGCGGTTGTCCCGATTGAGCCTGACAGCCACGTCACGCACCATGTCTTCCACAAACTTCGGGTTATCGTAGGCAAGCTCGGTGACGTACTTCTCGTCGGGACGTTTGAGCAGGCCGTAAAGCTCACAGGACGCCTCCTGTTCCACCAGCTCCACAATCTCCTCTATCCAGACGAACCCGCTGGTTCGCACCTGCACGGTGACGTGCGAGCGTTGATTGTGCGCGCCGCGGTCCGAGATCTTCTTCGAGCAAGGACACAGGCTGGTTACCGGGACAACGACCTTGATGTGCATGGTGGGCACGCCGCTATGGATCTCTCCGGCCAGTGTCACCTCATAATCCAACAGGCTCATGACACCTGAGATGGGCGCTTTCTTGTTGATAAAATAGGGAAAGGTCATCTCGATGTGTCCGGACTTAGCTTCCAACCGTTCGGCCATCTCCGATAGCATCTCCTTGAAGGAGTCCACGCTGATCTCCTTCTCGTGGCTATTCAACACCTCGACAAACCGGGACATATGTGTGCCCTTGAAGTTGTGGGGCAGATTCACATACATATTGAACGTGGCAACGGTGTGTTGCTCCCCATCCGTGCGGTCTTTGACCCTGACTGGATGGCGAATGTCTTTGATGCCGACCTTGTTGATAGCGATGCGGCGGGTGTCCTGGCTGTTTTGAACGTCTGGTATGTTGCAGGTGTTGTCAGCGCACTCAGTCAATGTACTGCTCCTAAAGCCGGCAAAACAAAACGATGGCTTGTGTATTCAGGATCGGGGTACCCAAACTAACGGATAGGATTGAACGGGAACAACTGGCAGTTTGTCCGGTTATTTGTGGATAGCGTTACCATAAACCAGCAAACCACAATTATCTCCCGCTACGCGGGCTACCGCAAGCGCCCGGGGCTAACGTGACCGCTCGACGACGTAATTGGCGATCCAGCGCAACGGATTGGCTTTGGCGTCGAGTGCGGCAATACTCTCCATCGCCTCCCCGCACAGCCGTGTTGCCATCCTTCGAGAGGCATCCAAGCCGATCAACGAGGGATAGGTAGGCTTGTTACTTGCGTGATCCTTGCCCTGAGTCTTGCCCAACGTCTGGGTATCACCCTCCACGTCGAGGATGTCGTCCTTGACCTGAAATGCCAAGCCAATGCACTTCGCGTAGTGGTCCAGGCCCCGTAACAACTCCGGATCCGCTTCCGTAGCCTGCAGTGAACCCAGCGTCACGCTGGCACGAATCAGCGCCCCGGTCTTGTGGATGTGCATGTTTTCCAATTGGGCCGGATCGAGTTCGCGCCCGGTGGCAGCGAGGTCGAGTGCCTGGCCTCCGGCCATACCACGGGAGCCACTGGCGATAGCCAAGGTCTCCACCATTTTGATACGGATTTCGGGACTGATCCGTGCGTTCTTCTCCTGGGCCAACACTTTGAAGGCCAGGGATTGTAAGGCATCCCCGGCAAGGATCGCGGTAGCTTCGTCGAAGGCCCGGTGACAGGTTTTGCGGCCGCGTCTCAGATCGTCGTTGTCCATGGCCGGCAGATCATCATGCACCAGGGAGTAGGCATGGATCATCTCTACCGCTGCTGCCGATCCGTCCAGTCGTTCACGGGATATATCAAGGGCGTCACCCGCCGCGTACACCAGCACGGGCCTGATGCGCTTCCCCCCGCCAAGGACCGCATAGCGCATGGCGGCATGAAGCTGCTCGGGCAGCACGGTCTGCCGGGGCAATGCGTCGTCCAGGACTTGTTCGATACGGACCCGGCACGCCTCCAGATAGGATTCGAGCTCCTCGTTACTCATCTTTTTTATCGGGGGGCTCAAGGGTTTCCTCAAGATTTTTTTCGGTAAGTGTCTGTATTTTCAACTCCGCTTCCCGAAGCGCTTGCTGGCAAGTACGGGTCAGCATGACACCTCGCTCAAACATCCGCAATGAGTCGTCCAGGGTCAGGTCACCCCGTTCGAGCTTTACCACCAGGGATTCGAGTTCGGAGAGGGCTTCCTCGAAAGAGGGCGCGGGCTGTTTTTTACTGGACACCTGGGGGCGCTGCCTTTGCGGGTGAGAATAAAACCTGGAAAATACATCAGGTTGTCGATAACGGTCAATCGTCTCGCGCTCGCCAGGTGTAACTCGCGCGTGTAAACTGCTTGCCGCCATCCGCGGGCGGTTGGCCAGATCTTTCAAACGGGGTATCTCAACACTTATGAGCAGCGGTTCCTACAACGCGTCGGATATCGAGGTCCTGAGTGGTCTCGACCCGGTACGCAAGCGGCCCGGTATGTACACCGACACCAGCAGGCCGAATCATCTCGCCCAGGAGGTTATTGACAATAGCGTGGACGAGGTACTCGCCGGGCATGCGACTGTCGTGGAGGTTACCTTGTTCAAGGACGGCTCGTTGCAGGTGCGGGACGACGGCCGGGGAATGCCGGTGGATGTCCACCCCAAGCAGGGATTACCCGGAGTGGAGTTAATCCTGACTAAGTTGCACGCGGGCGGTAAGTTCTCGGGGGATAACTACCGCTTCTCGGGTGGATTGCACGGCGTTGGAGTGTCAGTGGTCAACGCGTTGTCGAAGCATTTGGAAGTCTGGGTCAAGCGTGATGGTGGAGAGTTCAATATGGCCTTTGCCGACGGCCACAAGGTGTCGGAACTCGAACCCATCGGCAAGGTGGGTCGTTACAATACCGGGACCACGCTGCGATTCTGGCCCAACCCCGCTTATTTCGATTCGGTCAAGTTTTCGGTGCGGCAACTGATCCATGTCCTGCGGGCCAAGGCAGTGCTCTGTCCCGGGCTGAAGGTAACCTTTTTCGACGAAACCTCCGCTGAGACCCATGAATGGTGCTTCAAGGATGGGCTCAAAGATTATCTGCTGGAGTCACTTCAGGGTATTCCGCGCCTGCCTGAGGAACCTTTTTCCGGCAATATGGAGGGCAATAGTGAAGCGGCCGAGTGGGCGGTGGTCTGGTTGCCGGAGGGAGGGGAGGGGATCACCGAAAGTTACGTCAATCTGATTCCCACCCCATTGGGGGGGACCCATGTCAATGGGTTACGTTCTGGGCTCACCGATGCGGTTCGGGAGTTTTGTGAATTCAGAAATCTTCTGCCTCGGGGGGTACGGCTTGCCCCCGACGATGTTTGGGGGCGTTGCAGTTATGTGCTGTCGGTGAAACTTGCGGATCCTCAATTTTCCGGCCAGACCAAGGAGCGGCTTTCATCCCGGGAGTGCGCCGCGTTTGTCTCGGGGGTGGCCAAAGACGGATTTAGCCTCTGGTTGAATCAGCACATCGAGGCGGGCGAGGCGATTGCCGAGCTGGCGATCCGGTCCGCCCAAGTACGCCTGCGGGCGGGACGCCAGGTACAACGCAAGAAGGTCACCCAGGGGCCGGCCCTACCCGGCAAGCTGGCTGACTGCAGTTCGGTGGACCCCCAGCGTTCGGAGCTGTTTCTGGTTGAGGGGGATT
>JAGRGP010000102.1 GCA_020445415.1 Gammaproteobacteria bacterium
ATGATCAGTCACTGAGTGTGAGTAGTAGCGGTCGCCCTGCCATGGAGTGGCGGGGCACTGTAATCACGCGTCGTTTTTTAAATCCACATGCTGTTCCTGAAAGGTGTGTATGGTGAACGCCCCGACGGCACGCTCTGTTGTCCTCTAGTCGATTAGAATTCCAGATTTTCCAAGAACTTGCGAGGAATTCAAAAGCGGTTCGAAAAGTTTCTTTAACATCCCTGACCGGTTTGCCCAGGGTGGCTATTTTTTCCTGCAACGCAAAGCGCTCTTTCTCCAGCGTTTCAATCCGCTTGTCGAATGCATTGATGACCGAGGTTGATTGCGTCTCGACGATGCGATCGATATGTGCCACTGACTTTCCGATTGTTCCATGGCTTTGCGGTGCGCGCTGATCAGGGGATCGCGCGCATGATCAAACTCCGGCTTTATCGGCCGGGTGCGACGCAAAGATTCGGTAAGCGCAGCTTATGACCGAGTACGACCACGGCTTCTGTTCACAGCGCGGCTCGATTGGTTCTACGAAACGCCGTCAGGGCTAGGGAACTGAACGACGCAATTACAGCAGAGGTCAGCGGTAGAATTGCTGCAAAGCAAGCCATGAAAATTTCTATGCGAATAACCACATCCTCTCGAGTTTCAATCAATAACTCCTGGCAGCAATCAGCTACGTAGACAAGAGGATTGGATAATTCTGGTTTGCCGAAAATGAACGTGTACTCGTTCTAAACCTCGGAACAGCAAGGATTGGGGCCGCTTCAAATCAGGATAACAAATACCCGCTACGACAAGTGTTCTGGAAGGAGGTAGCAGTCTCAGTTCTTACCAACATTTTCTGCATGCTTTTCCATGAAATCCCTCACCGCATCCGACACGCGGACGAACTTCTCCGCCTCGCTGAAGATCGGCTCGATACCTGAACCTAGGGTCAGTTCCCGTAACGGCAGATGGGCCCTTGCAATAGCCAGTTCGAGCCCCTGTTTCTTGAGCTTATGAAAGAAAGGACGTAGCTTTTCCTTTGCGGTGAAATCCACCGAGGGTATGGCTCTCGCATCAATGATGACCCTGCGCACCGGGTGCTTCGGATCATCGATAAATGCCTGCAGCCGCTCGATGAAATAGTTCACGTTGGCGAAGATCAGTGGACCGTAGAAACGGTAGACCACCAGACCCGGGATATCATCGTCGCGGTCATCGTCGCCCATGTCGTGCAGCTCGTCCGAGCCCGGCTTGCATACCAGCAGTGCATCATGCGGCCGGGCCAGCTCGGAGAGCAGGATCGCAATTGAAAAAGCCGTGCCCAGTAGTATGCCTGGCAATACACCGATAAATACCACTGCCCCGGTAGTAGTGATCGCAATCCAGGCTGTCTGACGATGCTCTTCCCAGATCCGCTTCACATCGGCGATATCGATCAGCCCGAACCCCGTGTAAGTCAGGATCGCTGCGATGGTGACATTGGGCAGACGGCTCAATGCATCACCCGCCAGGATAAGAAACGCGGTTAAAAAAGCCACCGAGGCCAGATTGGCTACCTGGGTACGTCCACCTGCGGCACTGTTGAGCAGGGTACGGGTCTGACTTCCACCCACGGTAAAGCCATGAACCGCACCAGTCGCCAGATTGGCCGTTCCCAGGGCCAGGAGCTCACGATCGGGATCGATCTCGTAACTGTGCTTCTCGGCCATAGCCCGGCTGAGCAGAATGCCCTCCGGAAAGATGAGCATCGACAGTCCCAAGGCACCCACCGCCAGAGCGGCGATGTCGTCTAGCTCGAAATCGAATTCCATCGCCTTGGGTCCAGTATCACCTATGGCACCGATGGTGCCGAGTCCAATGGACTCAAAATCAAACAGCAAGCCAAGAACCAGCGCGATGAAAAAGACGGGGACCAGCGGCGGCAGGCGCTTGATCACGCGTTTGAAGATCACCAGCAGTATCAAGGTAGTAACTGCCACACCCAGAGTCGGCATGTGTGTCTGTGGAACTTTCTCCACCCATTCGAGCAAACGCTGTACCAGTCCGTCCTGTTCCAGATTTACACCGAATAATTTGCCCCACTGGCTGATGATGATAACCAGTGCCGCGCCATTCAGATAGCCCAACAGCACCGGTGCAGAGAGAAAACTCGCCACCACGCCCAGCCTGAACTGGGCCGCCAGGATCAAAATCAGCCCTGTAAAAATGGCAAGCCAGGTACCTGCAACTATGGCTTTGGCGGGATCTCCTCCGGCAAGGGGAAAAATTGCAGCTCCCACCAACAATGCTACGGCGCCATCCGGGCCAACATTCATGTGGCGTGAGGAGGTAAACAGGAAATAAGCCAGGGTAGCTGCAATGGCGCTGTAGATGCCAGCGAGTGGGCCAAAGCCGGCCAACTCTGCGTAAGCCAATGCGGATGGTACCAGCACCAGACAGATCACTAGTCCTGCTAATAAGTCTGGCCGCAGGTTCTCGAGCCTATAGGCTCTGATTGTTTGTAGACCCGGCAGGATTTGCATGATACGAGATGAGCCCGCAGCCACCGAACTTGATTTGCTGTTTTTTTCATTCATAACGACTTGAAATGGAACTCCTGTTTGTAACTATGTGCCAGCTGACCATAGAAATTATCTGGGGGTTCGTTCAATGCAACTAAATCCAGTACCCGAGTGCATAGTATCAAACTCATTCCCATTGTTTCCGTAAGCTTTTTACTGGATAGTAAATAATTTGTGCTCTTTCGAAAACGGTTGGAGTAATACCATCTGGAATGAATTTCATTGCTGCCAAGCTGTAGGGCAGCGATGATCGACGTATTGGCGGACTGAACATCAATCAAAGTGGTCACACAGACGATACCGCCTTGGTAAAGGAAAAGGGGCGGTGGGCAACCGATGATTTTGTTACTTAATGATTCCTTGATGGCATTGGAGGTCGATCTGGTGACCCGATATGGCGAGAGGACTTCGCGGAGAACTGGACCACCGAGTTGCTGGATGAGGAAACCTATACCGATCTGATGCAGATCGAAGACCAGGCCGAAAGACGCCACGCAATTGCTGAAAGCAATCCAGGAAGGATTAATGAACGGCACGATTACACGGGCAGACGTCAACTGAATACCAGATATTCAGGACTGACACAGTGCTCCTGATCGCGAGGACGCGCAACGTCTTGTTGTGGAGAACCTTGATGCAGATGATGGCGACAATTCGCACACTCTGGACTCATCAAGTAGCGAAGAGACAGCACTTGATGTGTAGTAATCACGACGGGCTGTTGAAAAATCCCTGAATTCCATTTTCTTACGTCCAAGCGGCGTTGTGGATCGCTGCTCAACTGCTTCTAGCGAAATGGTCCAGTAAGTATTCCAAGAACCTACGCGTCTTCGCTGGAACATAATGGCGCGAAGGATACAGTGCGAATAGAGATAGCGGTTCGCGCTCGTAATCTTCCAGCACCTTGATAAGCCGACCGTCCGCTATGGCTTCTTCAACAATGAAGCTTGGTAACAGAGTGATACCCAAGCCCTGCATGGCTGCCTCTGCGAGCACGTCGCCATTATTACTGCAAAAGTTACCTTTGATTACTAGCGTTTGCTCGCCGTCTTCCCCGAGAAAAGTCCACTCCTCGCGTTCCGATATCAGGTTGTAATGCAGACAATCGTGGTGCAATAGGTCCTCCGGAGATTCCGGACGGCCGCGGCGTCTTAGGTACTCCGGTGAAGCGCACGCATATCGTGGTATCGGCGCAATAGTGCGCACGATCATTGATGAGTCAGCGGGATAGCCGATGCGGATCGCCAGGTCTGCGGCCTCGTCAAAGAGGTCGGTTTCCCGATCTTCAAGAATCAATGAAATCCGAATCTCACTGTGTAACCTGGCAAAGCGCGCAACGAGTGGTGCAAGTTTTCGTTGTCCAAAAGACATGGGTGCAGCGATGCGCAGCGCTCCTTGCGGTTCGAGGGCAGAGGCGGTCAATGCCTGCTCAAGATCATCAAGATCGTGCAATAGACGCCTCCCTTCCCGGAAGTAATGGTCACCAGCTTCAGTGAGGCTGAGCTTACGGGTAGTACGCTGCAACAACCGGACGCCCAGGCGCTGCTCCAGAGCTTTGACACGACGGCTCACCGAGGCTGGCGTGGTTTCCAGGCGTTTCGCCGCTCCGGTGAAGCTATTTGCCTCCACAACGTTGAAAAAAACCTCTCGGTCATCCATGGGAGTCACCCTGAATTCACCCATCCTCGCGTGAGGAATATTACAAAATACGCAATAGTTTATATCGGATTATGACGTTTTAAAAAACATATTAATTAACTAAGTTATATTCATTAACGGCTTGATGTTTGGAGGCAAGATTATGTTAGCAATAAGAAAAGCAGACGATCGGGGCCATGCTAATCACGGTTGGCTGGACAGCTACCATACCTTCTCGTTCGGTGGCTACTACGATCCCCGGCATATGGGCGTATCCAACCTGCGCGTGATCAATGACGACACCGTTGCACCGGCTGGGGGGTTTGCAACCCACGACCACAGAGACATGGAAATCATTAGCTACGTGTTGGAAGGAGCGTTGGAGCACAAGGACAGTATGGGTAACGGATCGGTGATTCGTCCGGGCGACGTACAGCGCATGAGTGCGGGTACCGGCGTCGCTCACAGCGAGTATAATCACTCCAATCGCGAGCCAGTGCATTTCCTGCAGATTTGGCTGCAGCCGAACGTCCTGGGCGTCGAGCCGAGCTACGACCAGAGGCACTTCCCGGTCGAGCATCGACGCGGACGCTGGGTGCTGCTGGTATCGCCAGACGGTCGAGATAGCTCCATCACAACCCATCAGGATGCACTGATGTACAGCGCCCTGCTGGCGCCCAGCGAGACCTTGGAATACCAGTTCGGTGCTGACCGACAAGGATATTTGCACTTGGCGCGCGGTAAGATCCACGTCGGCAATGCCAGCCTGAACCAAGGTGATGGACTGACTATACATAAGGAAGAACTTCTGAGACTCGAGGGTATCGAAGATGCCGAGGTCCTACTGTTCGACCTGCCCTAATGACTTTACATGATCGAAGAAACTTCAAGGAAAACACAACATGAAAAAAATTGGCGTGGTCTATCACAGTGGCTATGGCCACACAACCAATCAGGCAAAGGGTATCGTCAGCGGCATTGAAGGCGTAGAGAATGTGACTGCCAATCTGATTGTTATCGATCAGGATGGCAATATCACCGAGTCGGATTGGCAGGAACTGGATGCGTCCGATGCCATCATTTTTGGGTCACCAACTTACATGGGTATGGCGTCCTGGCAGTTTAAAAAATTTGCCGATGCAACCAGCAAGCGTTGGTTCAACCAGGACTGGAAGGACAAGCTCGCCGCCGGCTTTACCAACTCGGCATCAATAAATGGTGATAAGCATTCCACGCTGCATTACTTCATGACGCTGGCGATGCAGCATTCGATGTTGTGGGTGGGGACTGGCCTTATGCCGTCCAACACCAAAGCAGCCAGGCGCGATGACATCAACTATCTAGGCTCTTTTGGCGGTCTGATGGCGCAGTCGCCTTCAGATGCCGGTGCCGATGAGTCTCCGACGGACGGCGACATCGAAACTGCCAAGGCATTTGGGGTCCGTGTTGCAACGACTGTACGCGATTTGCTGAGATAAGCTCATGTCCAATCCCATAATTGCTGGCAACAAGCCGGCCAAGGTCAACCTGTCGAAAGACCAGGAGTACCATTTCTGCACATGTGGACGCTCAGGTAGTCAGCCGTTCTGTGACGGTTCACATGTGGGCACGGAGTTCACACCGCGCGTGATCAACTCGGATGAAGACCAGGAGGCCTACCTGTGTGTCTGCAAGCATACCAATAATGCGCCTTTCTGTGACGGCACACACGCTCGTTTCACCGATGACCAAGTCGGTACCGAGGGACCTGGTGTCAACGTGTCCACCAATCAGATACCTGCTGCCAAGGCCTCGCCGGAGGAACCTCATGTTGAGCTGATACACGAACTGGCCCGCAATGGCCTGGACAAAGTTGGCCACCATGGGCCGATGGCTGCGATGGGGGTGCCGCGTGACAAGCTGCCTAAGTGGGACGACATTCAAATCATGGTCGCGCAGATGGCTCGCAAGCCACTCATGGAAGACGTCGAGGTGGGCACTGACCTGGTTATCGGACCGAAGGCGAAAAAACCACTCAAACTGGATGTCCCGTTGTTTGTCTCAGACATGAGCTTCGGTGCGCTGTCCGAAGAGGCTAAGATCGCTCTCGCTAAAGGCGCCGAATTGTCCGGGACCGGCATCTGTTCCGGCGAAGGGGGCATGTTGCCCGAAGAACAAGCGGCCAACAGTCGCTACTTATATGAACTGGCTAGCGCAAAGTTTGGCTACGATGAAAAGTTATTGCGCAGCGTCCAGGCCTTCCACTTCAAGGGCGGACAGGGAGCCAAGACCGGAACCGGTGGTCATTTGCCTGCAGTGAAGAACACCGGCAAGATTGCCGAAGTGCGCGGTATTCCTGCAGGCCAGCCGGCGATCTCGCCGCCAACGTTTTCCGATCTGGACTCCCCGGACGATTTCCGACGCTTTGCCGACCGAGTACGTGAACTGACAGGCGGGATTCCCATCGGCTTCAAGCTGAGCGCCAACCACATCGAGCAGGACATCGATTTTGCACTAGCGGCGAGCGCCGATTACATCATCCTTGATGGTCGGGGTGGTGGTACCGGAGCCGCACCGCTGTTGTTCCGGGATCATATCAGCGTACCCACCATTCCAGCCCTTGCCCGAGCGAGACAGCATCTTGATCGTCGCGGTACCGGCCGTGATGTCACACTCATTATTACCGGCGGTTTACGTGTGCCTAGTGACTTCATCAAGGCCCTGGCGCTGGGCGCTGAGGGCATCGCGTTGGCAAACAGTGCCATGCAAGCGATTGGCTGTATTGGTGCGCGTATCTGCAATAGTAACAACTGCCCGGCAGGAATCGCCACGCAAAAAACCGAACTGCGGGCACGTCTGGACATTGAACAATCCGCTGGGCAGCTGAACAATTTTCTGCACGCCTCTGTGGATTTGATGAAGGTAATGGCGCGCGCCTGCGGGCACAGGCACTTAAATCAATTCGACAGGGATGACCTGGCGTCGTTGGACTGGTCCATGGTCCGACTGGCGGGCATTCCATTTTCCGGGATTGGTTCCGATCGAAGTTGAAACAGCAGGGTTCTCAGATTGTAGGGTGCGAGCTGAGACCTGTTAGTTGAAATGGGGTCCATCATGCTCCGTATGTGTCCGGAAGATAGGGAAAGAGGGAGGATTAGAATCTCTCTCTCCGCCAATTCTATAACAAAAAAGGATAGTTAAGTTCCATTTTGCAGCAACTTCAAAATCTCTCGGCACGGTCCGTTTTACCGCAACTTTTCAAACAGTTGCAAGCACGTTCGATATAAAATTTCGTCCCCGCTTGAAGCGGAATAGCCACAATGAGATGGGAGCTGCATTAGCGTTTCAATGTTTCCGACGGCAGCTCGCCAAACATCTCCTTATAATCTCTCGCGAATTGGCCCATGTGCCAGAAACCCTGGCTATTCGCCACGTCCGCGACCCGCATTTCTGGCGGGCTGGTCAACAGCGCAGTCCTTACAGCAGACAACCTTTGTCGCTTCAGGTATAACTTCGGGCCGACTCCGAAGCGCTCCGTGAAGGCACGGTTAAGTGTACGCAAAGGGATTGCATTTTGCTCGCAGATATCGCGAACCGTCACAACCTCAGAAAGGTTGTCATTGATGTACGCGACCGCACGTTTTAATGCGCACGCGCGGGTAACTAGTCGGCTTTTGTCAATGTCGATGACAGTCGCTTGGCTATCGGCATCAACCAGAACCAGGTAAGGCATGTGCGTCCTGGCCGGGATGCCGAGATCACTTTGAAAACCCTACCGGGCAGAACATTGGCTGCTAAGGTAGTTGCGGCTCTTCCGTTCACTCCACAGGGGCAGCTTGCGACGAGCGGCGAGATTCCGCTTGCGCCGAATCCGCAGACGGTCGCTCAGCCCCATGGCGTGTTGCTTGAACTGGTCGATACCGACGCCATTCCGAGCGAAAGTATGCAGTCTATTGCCCTGGGTCGGATCCCGGGGGAAGCGGTTGGTAGCGGAGCCATCTACACTGATTCGGTGACAGCGACCCTTCTTATTCGGCGAATCATGGTGCGAATGCAGGCATGGTTAAACTATGTACTACCCTACTAAACGCGGTAGCGGGTAAACTGTTGCCGTGGTTGCACGGCAACGCCGATCGGCCGTGCTAGTGTGCTCCATGGGGGACGGCGGTGCGGGTACCGACGCCTGATGTCGGTGCTGCTGATACGCCCATAGCGGCCTTGTGCGGCAGGCTGCCAGTCCCCCCGTCAACACCAAAACAAGGAGACCCTATGCAAATCTCGAAGACTGCGTTTTGGACACTCTGTCTGGGATTGTTCCTCAATGCCAGCGGTGCCGTTGCTGCAACCGATGAGTGGCAGTTCGAGGTAACCCCTTACCTCCTTGCCGCCGGCATGGATGGTACGGCCGGTGTGCGCGACCATACTGCAGATGTCGATATGTCTTTCAGCGATATCTGGAATGACCTCGAAGGGGCGTTCATGGCGTTATTCACGGCACAGAAGGGTCCGTGGACCCTGGGCCTCGAGGGCGTCTATATGAAACTAGAAGACGACAAGATCAGGACGGTGACTGGCCCTGGTGGACTCATTTCAATCAACGGAGAGCTGGATGTCACCGCTAAGTTATATGTCTTTCAGGGGACGGTGGGCTACCGCGTGCTGGATGACACGACCCTGGTGGATGTGCTCGGAGCGCTGCGATACACCAAGCTTGACCTGGATGCCAAGGTGGATGTTGCATTTGCGCCGCCGATCTTTTCCGGCTCGGCCGGTGCCGACGGTTCTGAGAGCTGGACCGATTTCGCCGTAGGAGCACGGGTGGTGCACCCCTTGTCCGACAAGGTATCGCTGCTCGGTTACGCCGATGTTGGAGCTGGGGGTTCGGACTTGACTTACCAGCTGGTGGGCGGCATCAACTGGGAGTTCAGGAAGGACTTCGTTGCCAAGCTGGGCTATCGCTATCTTTCGTGGGACTATGAGGAGAATGGCAACACTTGGGATATCGCCGTTGCCGGACCCTATCTAGGTCTGGGGATTCGCTTCTGATTCTGGGATTGGGACATGCGACCGATTGTTTTCGGACGCCCGAGCACGACCTGGCCTCCCCCCCAGAGGCGAACGTCCACTTTGTCTGGTGCAACAAGGCGGGTGATGGCCACAAGCGCCTCGAAGCGTTGATCTTGACCGCGAGTGATTAGGCAGCACGGAAATCAATGTGCTCCACCGTATCTAGATATTTTGTTTGTCGGACCCGCCAAAGGTCATGGTTGTCCCGCATGGACAGCCAACTCTTGAAAACTGAACCAAGACATATGCCGAAAGATTCCTTCCTTTACTCAAGAGTGATTTGAATGGCGCAAGTGACCCGCTTGATGCGCCGACCACTGCCGTGCTAGCCGGAGGACTATTGATCACGGCGGATATCTGGGAGTGCGTTCGCATGCAGAATTTTTGGTTGAATTTATACCGGGGGTTGATCAGTACTCGACATGGATTCCGGTGATGGTGCGTTTTTGCCGCGGGGCACAAATACGCGGCGTATAACCACAAAGAACAGGGGAATGAAGAATATCCCGAGCAGGGTTGCGGCAACCATTCCCCCGAGCACGCTGGTGCCGATAGCATTCTGGCTGCCGGAGCCGGCACCGTTACTGAGTGCCAGCGGCAGCACACCAAAACCAAAGGCCAGTGAGGTCATTAAGATTGGACGCAGACGCATCCGCGCCGCCTCAACGGTTGCATCGAGGAGATCTCTGCCATGCTCGACGAGTGTCTTGGCGAATTCGACGATCAAAATGGCGTTCTTTGCGGCAAGACCGATAGTCGTTAACAGGCCAACCTGAAAATACACGTCGTTGGGGAGGCTGCGGGCGGTTACCGCGAGTACTGCCCCCAGTACCCCAAGGGGCACCACCAGAATCACCGAGAACGGTACCGACCAACTCTCATAAAGCGCGGCCAGGGCAAGGAACACGATCAGGACCGACAGCGCATAGAGCGCGGGTGCCTGGGCGCCCGCGAGCTGTTCTTCGTATGATAATCCGGTCCAGGAGAAGTCGACCCCTTCGGGTAGTTGGGCGATCAGGGCTTCGATAGTCTCCATCGCTTTTCCCGAACTAACGCCGGGTGCCGGTGAACCCATGATCTGCAACGAGGGCAACCCGTTGTAGCGTTCCAGGCGGGGCGAGCCCTCTGTCCAACGAGCATCCGCGAATGCCGAGAATGGCACCATGTCGCCTGCCTTGTTGCGCACATACCAGGCATTCAAGTCGTCAGGCCGCATCCGAAATTGCGCATCGGCCTGCAGATAGACTTTTTTCACCCGACCCTGGTGAATAAAATTGTCGACATATTGACTACCCCAAGCGCTGGCCAGGGTATCATTGATAGTCGCGATGCTAAGCCCGTAGGCGCCTGCTTTTGCCTGGTCGATGTTGATCTCCAGTTGCGGGGCGTCTTCCAGCCCGTTAGGGCGAACCGCCATCAGCTTTGGCTCCTGGGCCGCCATGCCGAGCAATTGGTTACGGGCTTGTACGAGTGCGGCGTGGCCAATACCGCCCCGGTCCTGCAAATAAAAATCGAAACCCGTCGCTGTACCAAGCTCCATGACAGCCGGAGGGGAAAAGGCGAACACTTGTGCATTTCGCAAGCCGGAAAACGCTAGCATGGCACGCCGAGCCACCGCCCCCACCGCGAGGTCAGGCCGTTGACGCACACCCCAATCCTTCAGGCGAATAAAGCCGAACGCCATGTTTTGCCCACTGCCGGCAAAGCTGAACCCGGCAACGGTGATGATAGATGCGACCGCTTCCTTTTCGTTTTCTAAAAAATATTTTTCGACCTGCTCGATGACCTCAAGGGTGCGCTCTCTGGTTGCGCCGGGGGGTAGTACCATTTGAGTAAATAGGATGCCTTGATCCTCGTCAGGTAGGAATGCCGTGGGGATACGCATAAACAGTATCCCCATACCCACTAGGAGCACCCCGTACAATAGTGCAAACCGTGCACGGCGTTTGAGGATGCCAGAGACTCCTGTGCGGTAGCTCTGGGTAGCCTGATTGAATACCCGGTTGAACCAGCGAAAGAAACCCCGCCGGGCCGCATGCTGTTGTGGATCGATTGTTAACAGCATGCTGGCACAGAGTGCTGGGGTCAGTACCAGTGCGACCATAACGGACAACAACATGGCTGACACGATGGTAACCGAGAACTGACGATAGATAACACCGGTTGAGCCACCAAAAAAGGCCATCGGCACAAATACCGCCGACAATACCAGGGCGATTCCGATAAGAGCGCCGGTAATCTGATCCATCGACT
>JAGRGP010000103.1 GCA_020445415.1 Gammaproteobacteria bacterium
TCAATACCGCCTCGCCGGCGCTGCTCGAAAACGTATCCGGGTTAAGCTACACACTCGCCGCCAATATCGTAAAGTATCGTAATGAAAACGGCCCCTTTAGGAATCGAAACCAGCTGATGAAGGTGTCGCGCATGGGAGCCAAGAGTTTTGAGCAGGCCGCGGGGTTTCTGCGAATCCGCGATGGTGATAACCCACTGGATGCCTCATCGGTGCATCCGGAGTCCTATCCGGTGGTGGAACGTATCCTCCAAAAGACCGATAGGGAGTTGTCGCGACTGATCGGTGACGAACGTTTTCTTAGAACCCTTGCTGCCGCCGATTTTACCGATGACCACTTCGGTTTACCCACCGTGGGTGACATCCTGACGGAGCTGGAAAAGCCCGGGCGGGATCCCCGGGGGGAATTCAAGACCGCCAGCTTCAAGGAGGGGGTGGAAGATCTAGCCGATCTGCATCCCGGGATGATGCTGGAAGGAACGGTCACCAATGTCACCAATTTCGGTGCCTTTATCGATATCGGAGTCCACCAGGACGGATTGGTCCACATTTCTCAAATGAGCGACAAGTTTGTCAAGGATCCGCGGGACGTGGTGAAAACCGGTGACCTGGTAAGGGTTAGAGTGGTCGAGGTCGATCACGAGCGCCGCCGTATCGCCCTGTCTTTGCGGCCGCTGGGAAATGGAAGTGAAAGACCGGAGGCCCGGAAGGATCCTTCCGGTTCGGTGAACACATCAAAGAGGAGAGAGAAGCAGCCGGCTTCGGGCGCTTCTCAAGGCGCGTTGGCGGCTGCTTTGGCAGGCGCTTTGCGTAATAAGTAATGGGTAGGCTGAGCATGCGGTTATGCGCGGCGCTTGGAGCCGAGAGCGATTTCATTAAAAAGACGGCTAACTAACAGTGAGTTGAAGGAAGCGGTATACACCGCGGCATCGGCGATCCACGGCACGGGATTGTTTGCCAGGCGCCGGATCAGAAAGGGCGAGTATATCGGCACTTACCAGGGTCCCCAGGCCAAACGCAATGGCACCTATGTCCTTTGGGTTTACGATGCGGGTGATGAGGCGAATGCGATTGGACGCAGCGGCCGAAATCTGTTGCGTTACCTCAACCATGCCAAGCCGGGTAATGCCGAGTTTATCGGTTTCGATCTGTTTGCCCGGAAAGCGATCGAAGTGGATGACGAGATTACCTTTAACTATGAGGGAGGTGATGGGGGCAGCAGGTAGGCGTTGGCCGCCCATTCCCCGCAGTCGAATCAGAACGCCTCAACCCTCGAAGTCTGCCAGGGGCGGGCGGTGCTCGAATTTGGGTGGTAGCAGGTCTCCTTCCGCGGCGAGCGGCAAGCTGAGGGTGGAATCCCGGGTTGGCCATTGACCTTTGGCTAAGTTATCAGGCTGATCGCCGGTAAAAAGGACGTAGCTGTACCTTCCGTAGTGGGGCAGTTTTCGGATAATACCGGCAGTGGCTTGGGTGGGACTTACCGCGAGTAGCCCCAGTGACCGCGCCTGATCGCCCGTAACCAGGGCGATGCTGGATCCATCGGTTGTAAAGCGCTTTCCCTGGAGGCTCACCGTGCCTTTATCCAGGGCTAACTCCGAGTTGTCTAAGAAGCGGGTTAGCTCGGGGATGAAACGGTTTTCGTAACCAAACAACCAGACGGGCCCGTCAATGGGCAGGCGGTCGAGTTCCCGGTCCCACACCACCCTCGATTCAGCCCAGCGTCGGGACCAGGCGCGTGCAATATCCTGGTATGCCGATCTATCTGCAGCGCTTGCCGCTGAAGGCAATACGACCGTCATTTGCGGCGCTCCGAACAGCTGGCTGAGGGTCGCCGGAGTCTCTCCCGGAGCAAGCCGCCTGAAGAGGTCGAACGCCGGGTCGACACTAATCCGCAGGGGATATTCCGCAAGCCGGAAATCAAATGCCAGTTCCCGCTCGTTCATCGGCAGATACCGCGGTGAAGGCGCCGGAGTCTCTCGAGTCTGGATATAGACCGGTACCCGCAGACTGAAGGGGGGTTGCTCCTGGATTTGGCGTAATTTCCCAGTAACCCGGTAACCGTCCGCGAGGTTTTCCACACGGACGTCGTCCAACGCCAGTGCCGGTGCCCCGATACCTGCCGTCCACTGCCTGAATTCATCGTCGAGTTCGATTCCGTTAACCTGCTCAAAGGCGCGGCGTAGATCGGCAAAGCCGGCATGTCGGAAGCGATTCTCCCGATAGAAGCGGCGCAGACCCTTGATAAAACCGCTGTCACCTAGCTGCGTTCTGAGCATGTGCATGAACATTAGTGTCTTGCCGTAACCGATCGCCTGGCTAATATCGCCGTGGCGCCCGGTGAAGCGGCTCAACGGAAAGTCCGCTTCCTCACGCACATAGTCAGCGAACCGCTTCAGGGTGTCGCGCCGGTAATCGGCTCCCTTGCCTTCCCGTTCCTGGAACAGATGATCGGCGAGATAAGCGGTAAGTCCCTCGCTCCAATTACCCGAGGCGTAGTCGATGTAGACACTGTTTCCCCACCAGTTATGCAAGATCTCGTGGGGGTAGGATGAGTGGAGGATGAATGGCAGGCGCAGAACCCGAGATCCAAGCAGGGTAAACGATGGCATTCCGTAACCGCTTTCCCAAAAGTTTTCGACGAGTGCGAACTTGGTGTACGGGTAGTCGCCGATCAAGCGTTGGTAAAGCATCAAGTAGTCGCGGGTGGCTTGCAGATAGCGGTTGGCCAGCCCGGGGTCGGGGTGGCGGAGGTAGACCTCGGCGCGGGCTATCGGTGTCACCTGGGTGTAGCGGTGAAAGCGGGCGGCAACGAGGTAGATCTCATCTTGGGGAGATGTTTCTTGCCAACCGTCGGTATCACCGATAGCGGTGCCTTGACTGACGGAGATCCACCCCTCCGGGAGTTTGGTATGCAGAGTAAACTTGAGCAGATGATCGGGTATTTGGGGATACCAGAAATCCGCCCCAGACAAGAATACGCCTGCGTCCGTGATTGGTTCGCCGGCGGCAGGGCGGTCTCCCCGCTCCGGGGTAGTCTCGGTTAACGATTTGTGGATATGTCCGCCGTAGGAGATTGTCAGTCGATTGTCCGGGGTCGGGAAGCGAACTTGATAGTAACGGGCTCGGGGGATTTCGGCATGACCACTGATCGCTTCTAGGTGGGCGCCGGGGCTGATCGCTTCGATTGCCAGATCGTCGTGCAGGAGAAATCGAAAGCCTGCCACAGGGTTCGGCAGGGTGATGATATCCTTCACTCGGATGTGTGACTTATCGGGCGTGAGCTGGACGGTCAGTTCATGATATACGGCGGGGGACGGCGTTGAAGGGGTTGCTTGCAGCGGCGCCAGGCAAAGTGTCAACAACAGGAGACTGAAAAAGTATACGGGCATGCGTCGTTCCAGGAATGTTGGGAGTAGGGAATTATCGTTGAATTGCAATGTCCTAACCCCTCGAGGCGATTATCCAGCTATTACGGCCCAACAACACGGATAGATCAATGACAAAGAAACGAGCGGTTTTGTTCCTGCTGACGATCGCCATGCCCCTGTTGCTAGGGGCTTGCCACGTCCAGGCCCTTCGGAACGGAAACGGCGAGGATCCTTCTCAAGGAGGCGATGAGCAGAGTCCAGCTCGTGTAACAGCCGTGCTGGACCTTCGTCGGCCCGGTTCTTTGGAGTCGACGATTTCCCGATTAACGGCCAGCCGCGTGGTCTTTGTTGGCGAGACCCATGATCGCTATGCGCACCATATGACACAGTTGCGGATCATTCAGGCCTTGCATCGCGATGATCCTCGAATGGCGATCGGCATGGAGTTTTTTCAGAAACCATTCCAGGCAGTGCTCGATCGCTATGTGGCGGGTGAATTGAGTGAGGCGGAGATGCTGGCCCGCACCGAGTGGTTCGACCGCTGGCGTTACGACTACCGTCATTACCGGGCCATCATGCGGTTTGCACGTAGACACCAAATTCCCGTGTTGGCATTGAATGTACCGGCTGAGCTTACCGGCCGGGTATCCGAGGTCGGGTTAAGCGGCCTCAGTCCGGAGGAGCGGTCGCGTCTACCGGCAGACTATGATTTCTCAGATCATGCCTACCGAGAGCGGTTGCAGGAGATTTACCAGGAACACGCACACGCCAATGAGGAGGGATTTGAACGGTTCGTGGAGGTGCAACTGACCTGGGATGAAGGGATGGCTGAGACCGCGGCAAACTACCTTCGCACGCACCCGGACCGGAAGCTGGTGGTACTCGCCGGATCGGGGCACCTGATGTATGGCTCTGGTATTCCCCGGCGGCTGCAACGCCGCCTCCCGGTGGATGCGCGTATCGTGTTGCCTGCAGAGCAACTGAGTGTCATGCCGGGTATTGCCGACTTCCTGGTCTTTCGGGAACCCCTGGAACTGCCCAAACAGGGCAAGATGGGCGTGTACATGGGGTCCCACGGTCAGGGAGTGCTAGTGCACGACGTTGTCAGTGGCAGCGCTGCCGATCAGGCGGGCCTGAAAAAGGGGGATGTAATCCGGCGCCTGGACGATCGGCAGGTTGCAACTCCCGCGGATGTCCGTATTGGCATGCTGGACAAAATGCCCGGCGATCGAGTGGAACTGGAGATCTTACGCAAGCCCCTGCTGAGGGCGGAGCAGACGCTCACACTTGGTTTGCGGCTGCAACCTGAGAGCCCGTGAACGGGGTTAACCGGCTACCCCATAATAGTGCTTGAGGGTTCGAATAAGCAGCGCCGCCTGGGGTGAGAGATACTTGCCTTTGCGCAACACGATCCCGTATGTGCGTCGGGGAAAATACTCATCGAGACGGAATCGGGTGATTGGTTCGTTGCCGGTCAAGCAGACGTCGGTGACGATAGCAATACCCATTCCCATCTCGACATATTTCTTGATAACCTCCCAGCCTCCCGCTTCCAATCCAGCTTTGAAACTGAGGTTGTGTTGGCGAAATACCAGATCGACCATGCGCCAAGTGGTGAAATGGGGCGGCGGTAGGATTAGCCGATAGGGCGCGATGTCGCTCAACCTGATCTTGTCCTTTCCGGCCAAGGGATGATCGGGGGGGGTGATCAGGGTCGGAGTAAAGGTAACCAGCGGTTGGTAGATGATGTCATCCGGCACCTCCGGCATGGCGCCGACCGCGAAGTCGGCCTCGTCCGACCGCAAACGCGATAGGCCGTCCCTACCACCGGTTACATTCTGTAATTTAATCTGGATGCCCGGGTGGGCGGCAATGAATTGCTTCAGCGGCTCGGGAAGCAGGTAAAGGATGGTCGATTCCCCGGCCGCAATGCTTAACTCGCCAGTCTCCATCAACCCGCGTTGGGTGGCAAAGGTTTCATGCAGTTTATCCATGCCTTCAACCAAAGGGCTGGCCAGCTTCAATAGGATTTCTCCCTCGGGAGTCAGGCTTATTCTCGGCCCGCGCCGCTCGAAGAGGGTCGTCTCCAACTCACGCTCCAGCGCCTGGATTTGCAGGGACACGGTTGGTTGGCTGAGAAACAGCTTCTCCGCCGCTTCGCTAATGCTGCCCGTGACCGCCGCATGGCAAAACGCCCGCAGTTGCTTGAGGCGATTCTGCCTGTAATACACCGGAGCGGGGGAAGCCATGATCTTTCTCCAGACTGGCTGATAATTGGATCTGGGCGTCGACCAGTCAACGCTTTCTCGGTTCCGTGCAGGGATTATAGTCCCTCTGGCAGGCAATCGGGCCATGATGGACAGTCATCCACCCGGTTGCTATATTCTAGGCTGTGAAGAATTTAATGCATCTAAACGGGTAGGGATTTACTATGGCGACATACGAATGCAAGGTCTGTGGAATGAGTGTCAATGCTACCTGCGGGAAGTGCGATGCACCTCTGCAGAACGGTATGCTGAAATTGGAAAATGGTGCCGAGGTGCAGATATCCGAGTGCCCTAACGGTCACGGCAAAATCAAATCCCCACAATGCTGTGGACAGGATATGACCTGCTCGGTGGGCTAGCAGGGTATTACCGCGACGGATCTCGCCGGAGAGGTGGAGAGTCTTGTGGGCGGTTCGCCGAGACGATTTTACGGAAGGCCGGTCACAGGGTGTTGACCGGCCTGGCTTTTTTGGTAACAGCTGCCCCCTGTTGGGGGAGCACCCAGCCAGGGAGATCGGAACATGATTGAAGTCGGCGCTAGAATTCCCCCGGTCGATGTCACGGTGGTGGGCCCTGATAATCTGGAGACGGTTCCCGCCGACCGACTGTTTGCCGGGAAACGCGTGGTCCTGTTCGGGCTTCCCGGCGCCTTTACGCCGACCTGTTCCGCAAGTCATCTTCCCGGATATGTGGTGCTCGCGGATGATATCAAGGCGCGGGGTGTCGACATGATTGCCTGCGTGTCCGTCAATGACGTGTTTGTGATGCGTGCCTGGGGTCTACAGCAAAACGCGGAACAGATCACTATGCTGGCGGATCCCGGCGCGGCATTGACCCAAGCATTGGGGCTAGGGGTTGACATTCCCGAGTTTGGGGGCGTCCGTTCACGCCGCTATGCAATGATTGTCGAGAACGGTGTAGTAACACTGCTCAATGTGGAGCAGCCTAAGAAGTTTGAAGTTAGCGACGCCAAAACGATCCTAGAGGCCCTCACTTCCTAGCATCCACAACTCGCGTACTCCGGTAAACTCTGGTGCCAATCGGGATAGTCATCCGCGGAGGGCGCCACTTCTACCGGTTTATACCGCGTGGCCTTCTATTGATTTTTCAAATCAGAACGTCCACTCTAGCTGCTCGGGCCGGTCGGAAAAAAGCAACTAACTCGAGCAAGATAATAGGCCCGTGCTGCAGCGATAACTTGTAGGGGACGGTTATCAAGAAACAGATCCGAGCAAGATCCAATGGCTGGGTACCTAGCAAACAACGTAGATGGCTCGGCCCAGTGATCTTCACACGGGATATCCCTTGAGTGGCTTGGCCTGCACCTGTCAGTCCCGGTTATCCGGAGACCCCGCGTGAATGGTCGGGAGATCCACTCCGCAGCGGATCTTATCGTGCAATCCTCGGGTGACGCATAACCGTTACACAAACTGATTCATTGGAGCGAACAATATGTCAATGAAGATAGGGGTACCCAAAGAGGTACACGGAGAGGAGTGCCGTGTCGCGGTTACACCGGAGACCGCCGAGCACTTGCAAAAACTGGGATTCAAGGTCGCTATCGAAACCGGAGCGGGCGAACGGGCCCACTTCAGCGACGAGGCCTACCGCGAGGCGGGTGTCGAAGTGGTCGATGACGCCCGGACACTTTGGACGGCCGCGGATATTGTCATGAAGGTGCGGGCGCCGGAAGTTCATCCTACTCTTGGGGTCGACGAGTGCGAGCTGTTACCCGAGGGTAAAACGCTGATCAGCTTTATTTGGCCAGCCCAGAATGAACCTCTGATGGAGCGGTTGAAGGCGCGCAAAGCGACCGTGATGGCGATGGATAGCGTACCCCGGATCTCCCGGGCCCAGAAGCTCGATGCCCTTAGCTCCATGGCTAATATCGCGGGCTATCGGGCCGTGGTGGAGGCCGCCAACCACTTCGGCCGGTTTTTTACCGGACAGATTACTGCCGCGGGCAAGATTCCCCCAGCCAAGATCATGATCATCGGCGCTGGCGTGGCAGGCCTTTCGGCTATTGGTACCGCTGGTTCCATGGGCGCGATCGTGCGCGCTTTCGACACCCGTCCCGAGGTCAAGGAGCAAGTCGAAAGCATGGGTGCCGAGTTTTTGGAACTCGATTACGAAGAGGAAGATGGCTCCGGCGAGGGTGGGTATGCCAAGGTGATGAGCAAAGCCTTCATCGACGCGGAGATGAAGTTGTTTGCCGAGCAGGCGATGGAAGTGGATGTGATCATCACCACCGCGCTGATCCCGGGCAAGCCCGCGCCTAAGCTGATTACCTCCGGCATGGTGGAGTCGATGCGGGATGGCAGCGTGATCGTGGATCTCGCGGCTGAGCAGGGTGGCAACTGTGCCCTCACGGAGCCGGGAGAGATTGTGGTCAGGCACGGTGTCACGATTATTGGTTTAACCGATCTGCCAAGCCGCCTGCCCACGCAGTCCAGTCAGCTCTACGGCACCAATCTACGCCACCTGTTGAGTGATTTGACACCAGACAAGGATGGTCAGATTAACGTCAATATGGAGGATGAGGTAATCCGCGGCGTAACGGTGATCAAGGAGGGCGAAATCACCTGGCCACCGCCACCTCCCAAGCTGTCCGCCGCCCCCAAACAAGCCCCCGCCACTGCCGCCGCTCCGCCGGTGAAAGAGAAGGCGCAGAAACAATCGACCGGGCTTTCCACCGCGATCGCCATGGCCATTGCGGGAGCACTGTTGCTAGCCGTCGGTTCGGTCTCGCCACCGGCCTTCTTGGCGCACTTCACGGTCTTTGTGCTGGCTTGTTTTATCGGCTACATGGTGATCTGGAATGTCACACCCGCCTTGCATACTCCGTTGATGAGCGTCACCAATGCCATCTCAGGCATCATCGTCATTGGTGCGTTGCTGCAGGTGTCCGGCAGTTCGGTACTGGTTACCGTTCTGGCGGCAATCGCCATCCTGATTGCTACCATCAATATCGCGGGCGGCTTTCTGGTCACCCAGCGCATGCTGAAGATGTTTCAGAAATAGGAGACCGGGAAAATGACAGAAGGAATGATAACGGTCGCATATATCGCATCCAGTGTGCTGTTCATACTCGCCCTGGGCGGCCTCAGCAACCAGGAGAGTTCGAGGCGGGGTAACGTCTACGGCATGGTGGGCATGTTCATTGCCATTGTTGCCACCGTGCTAGGCAGCCAGGTCACCGGATATCTGACCATCGCTATCTGTATGGCGATCGGTGGCACAGTGGGTTTTTTCCTGGCCAAGCGGGTGGAGATGACCGCCATGCCAGAGCTGGTGGCCATACTTCACAGTTTTGTCGGCCTAGCCGCCGTACTCGTGGGGTTCGCCAGCTATCTGGATCCTAGCGCTCACTTCGAAGGGGTGGAACGCACCATCCATGAGATTGAGATCTTTCTCGGCGTGCTCATTGGGGCCGTGACTTTTACCGGGTCAGTGATCGCCTTCGGAAAGCTTCGGGGGAGTATAACCAGCAAGCCGGTGATGCTTCCCGCTCGGCACTGGCTCAACCTTGGTCTGCTGCTGGTTAGCATTTGGATGGGTTACTATTTTGTCGGCGCTGAACCCTTGGGAGCGGGCATGTGGCCTCTGGTGATCATGACCCTGCTCGCCCTGGTGTTCGGCGTGCACATGGTGATGGCGATTGGTGGCGCCGACATGCCGGTGGTGATTTC
>JAGRGP010000104.1 GCA_020445415.1 Gammaproteobacteria bacterium
GCCAAAAAATATATCCAATTGATTTTCATAAAAATTTAAATCCAGTCGAGAAAATAGCCGTTAGAGAGTGTAAAAAATACTGACATATGACATCAGGGTTTTAGGGGCGTTATCCGCTCTCAATCTACCGAATTAAGCCCGTGGTATTTTGGGAAAGTAAATAAATAACAAACAGTTATAATATACTTAGCGGTCTGAACCGGCCTGAGATACTGACCCCGCCCGAGCCAGCGTGTCGTTAATGGGCTCATTTTCAGTCATAGATTCAGGATGCTCCAAAGGCTGTCTGTGGTAACAGCCATGGTTGAGAGGATTCTGTTATGGATGAATACGGTCGGGTAGTCTGCTGAAAGCTAGGTTGATGGCATGAAAATGTCTTTCTCCACAAACCTTTATATATGCCTGTTGCCTGTGAAGGGTTAAGTGAATGGGTGCTCGATAGTAGGCGTGACCGGCTGGAGTCAAATTTGACAGTTTTTTTTACACCGCTCCGGTTGCGGTATTTAGGTCTTCCTTAATGGCATCTAGCAGTTCGACCAGCTCGGGACGCAGGCTTTGGAACAGCCCGTCGCGCGTGATATGGAAGGGTGCTCTGGGGCCGTGGTAGTCGAGTACCTCTCCAACTTGCCTGAACTGGATGCCGGTCAACCGCAGATGCCGCGCCAGTCTGGGTTCCATCATCGCGAAGACACTGTCCAGTCCTTGGTCGAGGCCAATCGAGGCGGCTCCTAAATAGAGTCCCAATGCGATGTGCGGAAAGCGCCTCCGTTCGGTCTGTTGCAAGCTAAACAGGGTCTCTCCCATTCCATCCGGTGTCTTCTCTTCACCCGCGCGGCGTCTAAACTCCTTGCGAATCGCCAGCCTTGAAATCTCACCGAAAGAATCTCGGGGCAGGCTCTGTATATCGAGGATGCGGGTATCCAGCGACTCGGCGCAGTGCATTTGAAGTGGGATCGCCGGACGGGTATCATCCGGGTCGGCCAGGACCAGTCGCACGCAGCCGGCATAACTGTTTGTGCTGCGATGCAGTAATAGGCAGTGCTTAGACTGCTGATCAAACGTGTCGATTTCCATGCGATCCGGAAACTGAGCACTGTCCTCCCAACCCAGATCAGCGCAATAGACGCTGTAACGGATCCGAAAAACCTCGTGCTTGAGTTCTTCGGTGTTGGCGGGAATCAGCTTAAAAAAGTCCCGATAGGGGCTTACTAGATCCATTAGATTCCTTTTTTGTGATCGGCTTAAAGGTAAAGTATTGGTCAAAGTATAAAGATATCGCCGCAGTGACGATAGTAGATGTGTGGGTTCATAGAGTTAACCAAAGATTTGGGGGAGGCGGGATGCGCTCGCATGTCTCAGCAATAAGGGAGAGGAAGCATGTTTGATTCCAGGTTTGAAACTTTTCTCGCCGATACGGATATGGCACGCCGTCTCCACTATCAGATTAGGTACCGGGTTTTCTGTCTTGACCGGAGATTCGAGGATCCGACGAAGGTAAACGGTGACGAAGAGCGAGACCACTGGGACGAACAGTCACTGCATTTTCTGGTCCGGGAAAAATCGACGAAGCAATGGGTGGCAACCATGCGGATGATTCAGCCCCAGGCAAAGCCATTTCCAATTGAGTCGCTATGCAAGCTCTCTGTTAGAAAAGACTTAACTTACTGGCGTCACGCCAGTTGTGAAATATCCCGTCTGTGCATGATCAAGCGATACCGTGGCCATCAGGATTTGTCGCGGGCATCGACAAAGGTTAGAGAGCTGACCCCGCCAAGCAAGTGGAGCAGCGGAATTACCCATAAGCCGGAGCCCGAGATCATGCTGGGTTTGTTCCGTGCAGGCTTGGCCTATAGCCGGGAACAAGGGGTAAAGCAATGGTACTTTCTGGTGACTCCAGCGCTGGCCAGGATGATCAAGCGCATTGGAGTGCCGCTGGTTCAACTAGGCCCAGGCATTGAACATCGCGGTTTTCGGATACCTTATGTCACTGATCCCGAACAGGGCTGTGACGTTGCCACATCAAGATCTCCGTTAATTGCCAGGATGTTGGAGGGTGATACGCCCTTCTATCGGCGCTTCTCCGAAATTTCCAGCACGAGTTCCGTTGCGCTATCAGCGAGTGCCTGATATCGCATTGCGTTTGATCGGTGTTGCCGGATATTAGATTTGCCACTTAACCGGCACGCCATGCTAGCCCGGCGCACAGTGTGCTTCCCAGGGTAGGAGGGGTTATGGTGGGGGAGGGGAATCCCCGGGCAGGCTTGAAACATCATCTTCCGGCCTACCAAATTTTCGTCCGGTATAGGTAAGAATAAGAATCGACGTGCTGAGCAACACGATCGCACTGGAAATCACCATCAACAACAACAAATGAAAGTTATCGGACACCTGCTGCACATCGATCACCAGGTGCCGGGACAGTGCCGTGATGGCGATGTAGACAAGATACTGGACCGGTAATCGATGGGTTTTAAAGTAAATCCCGACCATCGCCCCGAGTTCTAAATAGATGAAGAGCAGCAGAATATCTTTCAGCTTGGCATGCCCCTCCGCCATGATATTGATGTACTCGTAAACCGCCGACCAGACAATGGTGGCGCCAATGGCGAACAAGGCCAGGTAATGGAAGGTGTCTACCATTATGTCTCCGGCCTTCTGAATTCTCTCCCTGGGTTCCATTGTTGTCACGAGCGGGTTCCTCTCTCCGAACTCACCGGGGTGAGAAAGTGGTGTTCTATTCTGGCAATATGACGGGCTGGGTTTGGGCTCATGGCCTGGCGTTCGGGTGATTCATGAAACGCTTGGTCGAGGGCGTCCCAGGATGCGGGCCCTGCGTAACCGAGGATCCAAACAAACTGATTGGTTTCTTCGATTGTCCAGGCCCCGAGGATTTGAAATCCGAGCTGTATTCGTAGCGGTTTGATCTGCGCTTCCCATTCTTCTACCCACTGATTCAGAGCGCCCCGGTTGATCGTGTAGATACGCAATTGGGTGATCATCACCCACCTCCTGGTTTAGGTTTAGACCTAGGGATCGTTGTATCACCCATCAGTGCGAGGATAAATGCCTTAAAGAGCGCCGAGACCGCAGGTAGTGAGTCGAGCAGTCGGTGGTCGCCACTAATCAAGTGCAATGTACAGTCGGCCTGTTTTGCGAATTTTATGGAATTATCCGGTGGAATGCTGCGGTCCGACCAGCCGTGTACAATTTCGATAGCGGGGCAACGGGGTTGGAAGCTCTGGCGGCGGTACCCCTCCAGATACAAGGCGGGCGCCAGTAGAAACAATCCTCTGGGCACTTGTGATTCCGCCGCCGCCAAAGAGACGTAACCCCCCATGCTCGATCCGACTAAGACGAAGTCTTCCCGTTCTTCACGCAGCCGGCTGACCAAAAGGTCGGCGCGAGCATCGGGGTCCCCAATGCCGGTATAGTCCAGACTCTCAGTGCGGTTGCCTAGTGCTACGGCCAAGGCGGCTAAATGTCGTATCTTGCTGCCTTGAGGGCCACTCTCTTGGCCGTGAGAGAAAAACACCTTCATGGTGAATAGTCCTCCCCGGTTATCGGTGAGTAGATAGCGAGTTCCCTGGCATGTCTTCCGGGTACCGGGTCTGGGATCGAAGGCACGGCTTCGATCTCCCGCCGATAGTCGGTGGGAAGCTGATGCTCCCTCGCTCCCTGCAGCACATGCTCCTTATACCAGTGAAAAGGCCTCAGGGATGGGTTGATGCGAATGGCGTGGTACGTTGCTACGTAACTCTTTGTCCGATCAGCTTTTTCGACCCACACCTGGCGGCCTTCATAGCCCTCTCCTAAGCCTTCGTATTGGTCTAATATCGGCTTTTGTGAGCTAGCGATAACATACACCACACCAATCACCCTGTGGTTTGGGATACCGGTATAACAGCAGTCGCATTTGGCCGAGCCGTCACTACCCTGTTTGTGCCATTTCAGCCGATGCCGTTTAAGGACTGCAGTATACAGCGGCACTGCCGATGGGATACGGGCCTGTAGCCGGAGAGTAGACATGTTAGAGCCGTAAGAGAAGTACAGCAGGTCATCGCTATTGTCCGTTTGCCCCGGGGCAAAGGACGGGATAGCGAGTATCATTTAAAATGATACCGGTAAAATTCAGCCCCGGGTTCAGGGTTGTGATAGTAAGGTGGAATCTCCTGAAACCCGTGGCTCATATAGAGTGCCTTAGCCGCTGACATGGACGGCAGGGTATCTAATACCATCGACCGATAGCCGATGCATTCGGCTCTCGACATGGCCGCCCGGAATAGGCGCTTTCCCATTCCGCCCCCCCAGTACGCGGGTCTGAGGTAGAGCCGCTTCAGCTCCGCTTCGTCGGATGTTCTGGGCCGGATTGCCACGCATCCCACGGGTTCGGGCTTTGCCACCGCTAAAAAAATGGCTCCCCAGGGAGGTGCATAACAGCCGGGAAGCGCGGCAAGCTCTTGCTCGAAACCCTGGAAGCAGAGATCCACGCCGAGCCATCTTTGATACTCCCTAAAAAGATCGCGAACGGCCGGGATATCCGGTTCGGTTACCTCAACGAGATCAAGTCTATCCGTTAGCAATGGCTCCACGTTCGTCCCTCATCCTGTTTGCGACGGGCTATCCACCGAGCATGGAACTACCGGGAGCCTGCCATTCCACGGATCGGCTTCAGCGATCATAGCCATACTCGGTCAAGATATCGGCCACCTCGACCTGATACCGTCGATACCAATGGGAGCGTCCCCGGTCTTGGGCTAAACGATGCTGCACATCGTTGCGCCAGGCCTGAATCTGCTCCAGGGAGGTCCAGTAGGAGATGGTGATTTCGTGATTTCCCTCAGAGACGGAGATGAGCCGCTGACAACCGTACACGGTTGTAGCCCGCTCTTGGAGCGCGGCCGCCATTGCGAAATAGCTGTCGTCTAGTTTATCGATCTCCGCTTTGAATATTACGGCATACATTGCCAGTGTACCCCCTGGGGTGTGCGTCGTCTCATGGGTCCCTGCCGAATACTGTGATATCAATTACCCCCGCGTTTCTCTAATCCTATCTTTGCCCCGCGGGACAGGCTAGCAACTGCGCGGGCAACCCGGTAGTGAAAAATGCAGCAGCGGGCGCTATCCAGCGTTTCGCCGTCTAGCCTGTAATTAGCGGCAACACCCTCAATGCCAGCGCTTTGCCCAGTAAATGGTGTTGATCCCGGTCCAGGTGCACGCCGTCCACCTTGCTGGAGGATATAATGTCGGCGGCATTAAGGAAACTGCAGGATAGTTCCCGGGCGACTGTCTCGTAGTGTTCGGCGATTCCGCCACACTTTTGGTCACCCCCCACGAATTTGGGGGCAATGGGACCGGCGGGAATAAGAATCGGCGGCGGTGCCACCAGCATCAAGGGAGGCACCGCCATGCCGGGTTCAATCGGTGCCTGTCGTATTGCCTCCACAAGCGCTCGAATTCCCTGGGCGGCATGCCAGGCGGTGTGGGGATGCATCGATTGGAAATCATTGGTTCCCAGCATCAGGATCACCAACGCCAGGGGGGAGTGCTTTTCGATCACCTGTCCGATACCCGCTAGGCCGTTTCGCCCGGGTTTGAACGGGTCATTCCAGGCGGTCCGGCGGCCGTTTAGGCAGTCTTCGATCACTCGTGCCCGGACTCCGGATGCGATAATTGTATTCTCCAGGACGCCGGGCCAGCGATCGTCGAAGGGTAGCCGTTCCCGGGTTCCCGGAATAATGCCCCACGACAGGGAGTCTGCGTAAATCAATAGCTGTTTCATGTCATGCTACCTTAATAAAGTGTGCCTGTCCTCGGCGAGAAAATACCGCTCGATACTCTGTCCACCCGCCAGGATGGATATCTGTGTTTCGGCCGTAAATACACCTTGGGCCGTCTAAATACCTGCAGCTTGCCGAGCAGATCATTGCCTTTCAGTCGGTGGGTTGCGCCAGCAAGACTAATAGCGAAAAGTTCCCCGGCATTCGCCATCCTAAGGCCAGCCGATAGCGTCCTCTATCGATAGTGGACGGCTAGCCAGATAGTCTCTTTGTCTGGATCGGTCCAGTCTACTCGGTGCCTGGAGTGACGGGGGATGTGCAAGAAATCGCCTGCCGCCATCGTTACGGACCGGCCATCATCAAAGCTCAGGATGGCACCTCCCTTGAGTACCATCACCCATTCGTTTTCTGACTGATCGTACCAACCTGTGGCGGGAGAACTTTGGCCACGGGAGACAATTCGCACGATGCGCAGTCGATCGTCTTCCAGCAGCGTGGAAAATTGCTCCTGATCGGGGTCTTCCGGAGCACCTTGAAAGATATTTCCGCCGTTCATGGTGTTAATAGCCGGGTCATCAATTGCTAAGCTCAATACGCTACACTGTCGTTGTTGCCATTGTAAATCCAGAAAGAGGAGGTGTTGACCGATGGGATTGGACTCCGCGAAATCGTCACCGGATGGAGAAGCAGGGGATGGTATTGATCCGGCAGCGGTACCGGGTAATGGCGAGGAGCGGGGGCTGCCGTTTGCCGCACCCTGCAGGAAGCTAGCGGCCGATGCGCCCATGCGATGGTTGCGGCTGGGTTGGCGGGATCTGCGCCAGGCACCGGTTCAGAGCTTGAGTTACGGTGCCTTACTGGTGTTTTGCAGTTACCTGCTGGCCGTGCTGGCCATCACCTACGGTAACCTGGTGGTGCTTCTGGCTCTGGTATCGGGTTTTATTTTCGTGGGCCCGGTATTAGCCATGGCTTTCTACGCTATCAGTTTTCAGCTACAACAAGGCCGGACTCCGACGCTGGGTCAGTCCCTCAAAGAAAGCTGGCGCCATATCGGCAATGCCATGGTTTTTGCGGTGATGCTGATGGTTATCTTCCTGGTATGGGCGCGAGCAGTTTCCATGACCCATGTATTTTTTCCGATGCGCGCCCGACCCGATTTCGCGGAGATGGCGACGTTCCTCGGGATCGGCACTTTAGTGGGCTCACTGTTTGCCGCCTTTGTCTTCTGTGTGAGCGCCTTTTCGCTGCCCATGATCGTTGACCGCAAGACCGATATGGTGACCGCGGTAGTGACCAGTTTCAATGCGGTTCTGCGCAACAAGGGAGTAATGGTGGTCTGGGCACTGCTGATTGTAGCGGCTGTCGCGGCGGGGTTGGTTACCGCGTTCATTGGGCTTGGCGTTACGCTTCCGTTGCTTGGGCATGCCACTTGGCACGCCTACCAGGAGACCATTGACGCCACCGCTTGGCCATCCCACGCAGCGGGCTATGGAGATCAGGCATGACCGATGCGATTGTCTCGTCGGCGCCGGCAACGGAGATGAGGCCGATTAGTCGTGCCGGTGCCTTGGTCGATTTGTTTTTCGGCTACGACTTCTTTGTCTCCTATGCTCATGCCGACGGCGTGAACTATGCGACTGAACTTGCCAGCGGTTTACAGTCGATGGGGTATAAGGTATTTCTGGACCGGCACGAATATACCGCAGGCGAGGCGCTTCACCAGGCAACCCGCAGACGTATCGGAATGAGCCGTAAATTGGTGGTCGTGGCGCGGCCCGCCGCGTTGTCTTCGGAGTGGGTTGCCCGGGAGGTGGAGGTATCCCTGGCGGCTTCCAAGTCTCCTATCGCAATCGATGTTAATGCTGCCTTGGCGGAGGCCGATTCGTCGCTCCCTTTGAAACGATTGCTTGCTGATCGTATCTATATTTCGGAGCACAAGGATGATCCCGATGGGACCCCGGAGCAGAGCACTCTACAAGCGTTGGCGAAGAGTTTCATAGCCACGCGACAGGAGACGTTGCGATTGCGGGTTGCCGCATTTGGCGCCGGATTGTTTGCCATACTGTTCCTGGCGTCGGCCGGGCTCTACGTGGTGGCGGAAGAGCGGGCAACCCGTATCGAGAATACCTGCCAAACCATCATCACGCAGCTTGACCGGGGATGGACCCTTATCGACAGTTTCCGCACCACCCAGTTTGGCAAGCTAATTGCCGGAGTCGCCGAGGATCTGGCGAAATTGCCGCGACCGTCAGAGTTCAATTGTTCGGATCCGGGCTAGAGTCTGTCGTCAAAGTGTGATTGCCAATTTGGCCTCGCCATTCAATACTACCCCGGCCCGCACCGCCAGTGGATCCAGTGCGATCCAGTGCAGATCCGCCCGTAGGTTGCTTAAGGTCAGCTGCACCGTGGAACCGAGTTCCAGCGTTCTCGGGCGTTGAAAGTAGGCAACCAGGGACGCCACGCGGCGCACTTCGTCCAGCAATGGGTCAACCCGGGTGGGTGCGGCGTTACGGACACCGGGATTGGAATCCAGCCAGCCGATGATCTCCTCGAGCACCCCGTCGATGGCGCCCGACATGGGCAGGTTGTGGATCGGTTGCGCGGTTCCCCCGGATACCAGCACCACATCTTCCGCAATCCCGTTTCCGCGGCGGGTGATTGCGGCCACTCCGGGACGGCCGATGTCGCGGAAACGGTATGTGTATTGGCCGGCATGGGGTTTCCCGGGGCTGCCGCCCACTGCTTCTCTGGGAATAATCAGGTCAAAGGGTAACCGAAACCCAACGTCTTCTGGACCTGCCGCTGCGGCACGTTCAGCGGGGTCCGGCCGCAAGCGCCCAAAACCAATAGCCGGCTTGCCCATCATCGTTCCGCTCAACAGCAGTTGTCGGTCGGCGATCGACAGCTGGTGGATACGAATCGTCTGAAGATCTCCCGATAGCCAGACATTTGGGGAGACCTGCCAGGGCTTAGCCAGTTGGTCACCCAGCCGCTGGCGTAAAGATTCATTACCGACTTGGGCCGATAGCGCGCTGGAGAAGCGAGTTTGCAGATGGCCCACCCGCTGCTGGATGCCGGTGACCATCAACGGTACCACGTCCACGGTTGCCTTCAACTCGGGTTTTACGATCGAGACGATCGTTCCCAACAGGTTCCGGTGGTAGGCACAACGGTAGTTGCGCGGAAAGCTCACGGTGGCTGGTTGATCGCCTATGCTCAGTGCGCTATTGCCTGGGACTACCGACACCGAGAATATGAGACTGATCTGGACCGGATTGCAGCCCTCCGCGTAGTAGGTGTGCTCGGCTCCCTTGCGGAGTACGAATTTGGGTATCAGCTTGACCGGGATGGATAGATTCAATACAACCCCCTTACCCGAGGAGCGCCATCCAGGTAAGGCTTTCTTGAGATCGGCATCCCACTTGACCTGGTACTCAACCGCACCATCATAAAGCTTTCCGCTGGCTTGTCCGGAACTGACCTGGCCGGCGATGGCTCCTGTTACCGCTGACTGGTAGCGTGCTTGACTCAGGGTGAGGGTGATTGGCAATGTCGACAGGGTCAGCGCGTCGGCCGCCAGTGGGGGAGCGCCGCAGAGACAACTCGCGAGGAGCGGAAAGCGTATCCATTTCAGCATGGGATCAAGTGTAGCCTAGACCAAACTCGGATGCCTGGTTCAAGCGGCGGGATGATGGGCTACAATCGGTCAGGCGGTGGTACAACCCGGAGGATCTGCCCGGGTATCCCGGCACCGTCATTGGTAATTGGGGAGGGCTGCATGAGGGAGAGCAATGTGGATGATTCCGGTTTTCGATGGGACGACCCCCTGCTATTGGAGATGCAACTCGGTGACGAAGAGCGCATGGCGCGGGATTCCGCTCGGCGCTATTGCCAGGAGCGACTGCTACCCAGGGTATTGACGGGCAACCGCATGGAGCGGTTTGATCTGGAAATCATGACCGAGATGGGTGAGCTTGGTCTGTTGGGTTGCACCTTGGACGGGTATGGTTGCGCGGGATTGAACTATGTGTGTTACGGGCTGATCGCACGGGAAGTGGAGCGAATCGATTCAGGCTACCGTTCCGCATTGAGTGTTCAGTCCAGCTTAGTGATGTACCCGATCGACGCCTATGGCACCGATCAGCAGCGTCAGCGGTTTCTGCCGGGTCTGGCGAGTGGGAATCTGATCGGATGCTTTGGGCTCACCGAGCCGGACGCCGGATCTGATCCCGGAGGAATGAAAAGCCGGGCCAGACGGGTGGAGGGGGGGTACCTGCTAACGGGCACCAAGACATGGATCACCCATTCACCCATCGCCGATCTGTTTCTTGTTTGGGCGAAAGACGAGGCTGGCAGAATACGTGGGTTTATCCTTGAGAGGGGGATGCCAGGCCTGAGTACCCCCCGGATTGGGGGGAAGTTTTCCCTGCGCACATCGGTAACCGGCGAGATTGTCATGCAACAAGTGATGGTCCCGGAGGAGAATCTATTGCCTGCGATAACCGGATTGAAGGGGCCGTTTAGCTGCCTTAATCGGGCTCGTTACGGGATCGCCTGGGGTGTCATGGGAGCCGCGGAGGACTGTTGGTACCGGGCACGGAACTATGCCTTGGAAAGGGCTCAGTTCGGACGGCCGCTGGCAGCCAACCAGCTGGTTCAAAAAAAACTTGCCGATATGCAGACCGAGGTAACGCTTGGACTACAGGGATGCCTGCAATTGGGGCGGCTGATGGACCGGGGACTAGCGGCACCGGAGGCCATCTCCCTGATGAAGCGCAATAATGCGGGCAAGGCACTCGAGATCGCCCGGGCAGCCCGGGATATCCATGGTGGCAACGGGATATCTGACGAGTTTCACGTAATCCGCCATGCTATGAATCTGGAGGCGGTCAATACCTATGAGGGAACTCACGACATTCATGCCTTGATTCTCGGCCGCTCACAGACTGGAATCCCGGCGTTTTAATCCTGTGGCGAGGGGTAGCATCTTATGCCGATCACCTAAGGCGCAGGCTGGAATCGGTGCTCAATTCGTCGCTGCCGTCGGCGCAGGACGTGGCACTGCATGAGTGCGGGCCTGATATTTTCCAGACCGCAATGGCCTGGGCTAAGTTGCCTCAGGGCAGATCTTCGGTGACCAGGTTATAGCCCGCTTCCCGAAGACTGGCGTCCACTTGGTCGGGATTGTCTGCGGTAAAACGGACGATAACCGTGCGGGTATGATCGCTCTCTTCCTGAGTCGGGGATATGACCGTGGCGATATAACCCCCTCCGTCGCTAATCCGGTTGAGAAAATTGGCCAGCTCCCGGGCCCGGTTGGGAACCCTGACCGCGATCCGGGTAGTACTGTTCAGCAGACTGCCGCTGATATCCAAGAAAAAATCGAGGATATCGGTTTCACTAACCACTCCCACGAGCCGACCACCGTCAAGTACCGGCAAGCATCCGATCTTGTTTTCCCTGATTATCTGGCCCGCCTTCTCGATTAGGGTGCGTGGGGCGCAGGTTATGGGATCCTTTTGCATCAGTTTTCCCACTGTCAGCTTCGACGTGAGATAGTTGACCTCCCCTACCGACAAGGTGGTGATCGCAGATGGCTCGGCCTGCGCCAGATGTTTGAGTCCAAACAGTCCGACCAATTGATGATCGTTGTCTATCACCGGCAGGTAGCGCCGGTTTTTCTCTCTCATTAATTGACCGGCATGACTGACTTTTCTCTCCGCCGTGATGGTATCCAATTCACGGGACATGATCTGTTCAACGTACA
>JAGRGP010000105.1:0-3010 GCA_020445415.1 Gammaproteobacteria bacterium
GGTAAAGGTGCGAGCCGCCGCCTGCGTCGTCAGGGTCTGGTGCCTGGGATACTTTATGGAGCTGCCGATCGGCCGCCACGCATGATAAGCCTGGTTCATCACGAACTGGCGCATCATCTGGAGACTGAGGCTTTTTACTCGCACATTCTGACACTGATAATCGGTGATCAGAAGCAGGATGTGATCTTGAAGGATTTGCAGCGCCATCCGGCCAAGCCGTTCATCCAGCATGTGGATTTTCAGCGGGTCAGAGCAACCGAGAAACTGCGCACCAATATACCGCTGCACTTTCTCAATGAGGCACGCTGCGTTGGTGTCAAGGCTGGTGGTACGCTTTTCAACGCTATTACGGTTGTCGAAGTGAGCTGTCTGCCCGCAGATCTTCCTGAGTATATCGGGGTCGACGTAGAAAAACTGGATGTCGGCGATGCTATTATGCTCTCCGAACTGGTCGTACCGGAAGGTGTAGAACTCACAGCGGTAATCGCGGGCGAAGAGGATGTACCTGTGGTATCAGTAGAGATCGCCCATATGGCTGAGGAAGGGCTGGCAGAGGGCGAAATCGAAAGTGCTGTGGAGTCTGCAGCTGAGCGTGGAGAAAAGGAAAAACCGGGATCTGAGGAAGACTAGCTTTGTCCACACTCCTGGGTCCGGTAACCTCACCGGCGCCCGGGAGGTATCTCATTTCCGTGCTTTGGTCCGTTTCCGGCAGGGAGCGGGCTCGCAAGTAGCCAATAAGCCAAGTTCAAATGCCCTCTCCCATTCGCCTGATCGTTGGTCTTGGTAATCCCGGTGCAGAGTATGCGGAGAGTCGCCATAATGCCGGTTTCCGGTTCGTTGACCACTTGTCGCGGCTTTACGGCGGGAGTTTCACGCGTGAAACCAAATTCCATGGCCACACCTGCCGGATCCGGATTGGGGGGGTAGCATGCTGGTTATTGAAGCCTGCCACTTTCATGAACCGAAGTGGTCAGTCGGTCTCCGCCATGGTGAGCTATTATCGTCTTCCACCGGAAGAGATGCTGGTGGTGCATGACGAATTGGATCTCGCACCAGGAGTGGTGCGCCTGAAGCAGGGGGGCGGACACGCCGGACACAACGGTTTGCGGGACATCGTCAGTGCGATCGGCGGGCGTGACTTCTGGCGCCTGCGCTTCGGTATCGGCCATCCCGGAGATAGCCGCGAGGTGGTGAGTTATGTGCTTGGTCGTCCTGCTCGGTGCGATACAGCGGAGATCGAAGCGGCATTGGTGAAAACCACGGAAATCATAGGAAAACTGCTGTTGGGCGATTTCCAATACGCGATGCACCAGCTACACACTACTGGTTAGCCTCAGGGTCGTCCAACTGGTAAAGTGTGCACAGGCCCTGTGAACAGGGCAGGGAAAAGTTGATTATAGGCTCGGCGTAACAGTCTTAAGATTTCGCGCCAGGCAGAGATGTTATATCGACCCGTTCTGGCTGGTCGGTCGCAATTGGGGCTTACTAGAGATCGGTAGCGTCTTGGTTAACTTCTTCAGTTCGGTGCGTATCGAGTAGCACCGAACAATAAACAGAATGTATTTGGAGGATGGCATGAACAGAGGTTTTCGAACGGTTGTCGTTCTGGCGGCTTTATTGTTTTCTCTACCCGTGGCGGCCACCAATGGCTATTGGTCACACGGTTTCGGACCCAAGTCGAAATCCATAGCCGGCGCTTGCGTGGCCATGGCTTTCGGGGGAATGTGTGCGGCGACCAATCCCGGCTCTCTGGCCATTGTCGGTAATCGATTGGAGTTTGGTGTTGCGCTGTTCGCGCCTGACCGGGGATTCGTTGCGGATCCCATAACCGGTGTGCCCGCTGGTAGCGAGCCGATTCCCCAAGGAACGTACGAAAGCGATAATGACTTTTTCCTGATTCCTCACTTTGCCTACAACCGGATGCTGGATGACAAGAGTTCCATCGGCATCGCCATTGGCGGCAACGGAGGAATGAATACTGAATATGATGCCGCAGTTTTCAGAAATTTCGCAGCTCCTGGAGTGACTTCGTCTCCCACCGGAATCGATATGAAGCAGGCGTTCATCGGTATCACCTATTCGCGCAGGCTCGACGATCAGCACTCTATCGGTATCACGCCAATCCTGGCGGTGCAGAGCTTCAAGGCTGAAGGGCTTGAGCCCTTTATGGGCGTGTCCACGGCGCCCGGCAAGGTGACCAACAACGGCACCGATATCTCTTATGGTGGAGGAGTCAAGCTGGGCTGGCTATGGCAGGTCAATGATCGGCTGAACATCGGTGCCTCTTACCAGAGCCGAATCTACATGACCAAGTTTGATGACTATAAAGGGTTGTTCGCCGAGCAGGGGGATTTTGACATTCCGTCGAATTTCGATCTAGGGTTCGCCTATAAACTGACGCCAGAGCTCACTTTTGCATTCGACTATCAGCGTATCAACTTTGAAGAGGTGGCTGCAATCGGCAACCGTGCGGACCTGATATTGGCGCCGGGGACGCTTGGCTGTGACGAATGTCTCGGTTTTGGCTGGGACGATGTCAATGTCTTCAAGTTTGGCGTGCAGTGGCAATACCGGCCGGACCTCGCGTTCCGGGCAGGCTACAGCTATGCCAGTGATGCGTTCGAAGGGAGTCAGGCGTTGTTCAATATTCTCGCTCCAGCGGTGGTCAAGCGTCATTACACCTTCGGTATCGGCAAGACGCTGCCCGGGGGCAGCGAGATCAACCTGGCAGCCGCCTACATGCCAACGGAGCGGGTGTATGGTACCAATCCAAATACCGGGCCACAGACGGGGAACGTGTTCATGGATCAATGGGAGCTGGAGATCGGTTGGTCCACAAGTTTCTGATTCTGCCCAACGTGACAAGTCTGTAGCGGATTTCTGGGGGTCCGAAGAGGCCGCAGGCATAGGTGCAAGCGGCCTGACATCGTTGGCGAAAAGCTGTTGACACTCATTTTTCACTGACGCACAATAGCGCGCTTCGTGGAGGGGTTCCCGAGTGGCCAAAGGG
>JAGRGP010000105.1:3036-3365 GCA_020445415.1 Gammaproteobacteria bacterium
CTTCGGAGGTTCGAATCCTCCCCCCTCCACCAAGTGAACTACCCTCCGTGGGTTACCCGGGAGGAAGAGAACCGAGAGGTTCGATGGAGGCGCGCTAGCGCCGGCGGACGGCGTGCATAGCATCAGTGACGCAAGTGTGACTCTCTCTTCAAACAGATCACATGCGCAGCTGACAGGCTGCCTCGGAAGATTGCGGGTGTAGTTCAATGGTAGAACCTCAGCCTTCCAAGCTGATGGCGCGGGTTCGATTCCCGCTACCCGCTCCAGTTTCAAATGATGTGCAGCGCTGTTGTCGGTTTTTGAGTCGCTCATATAGCTCAGTCGGTAGA
>JAGRGP010000106.1 GCA_020445415.1 Gammaproteobacteria bacterium
ATACCTACATCATGAATTCAAAGGATTTCCGCGCCGTGGAGCATGTGCAGCGTTTGGTGGAGATAGGGGTAGACTGCCTCAAGATCGAGGGTCGCACCAAATCCCACTACTACACGGCCCGCACCACCCAGGTGTATCGCCAGGCGATCGCGGATGCGCTCTCCGGCAACCCGTTTGATCCTGGGTTGATGACCGAACTGGAGGGGCTTGCCCATCGGGGTTATACCGATGGTTTTTTTCAGCGCCATCAGACCCAAGAATTGCAGAACTACCGTGAGAGTGCCTCCCGTAGCGGCCGTCGGCAGTTTGTTGCCGAGGTCACCGGCTACGAATCCGGTTCGGGCTATGCGGTGTTGGAGGTTAAGAATAAGCTTCGTGTCGGTGATCGCTTGGAGCTGTTCACCCCGGCCGGTAACCTTGGGTTTCGCCTGGAACACATGGAGGACCTGGACGGTGAGCCGATGGGAGAGGCCCCCGGGGGAGGTTACCGTGTGAAGATTCCCTCTCCCATAGGGGATCCGGGAATGGGGCTGATAGCCCGCGTCCTATGATCCTTTTGCCTCATCAACCCTGGAGCGTCGGTCAACCCGTGATGCGATGAAAGAATCGCCCAACCGCCAGTGACAGCGGCTGGGAACGATCCGGCGCACGCAGCACTTGCAACAAGGGTTCCCGCATGCCCGGGAGATACAATAGATCCGTAAGACAGGCATTGAATTGCGCTTGTCCACCGGTGTTGACCGCCAAACGCTCGAGAAACGCTTGGGCGAATCGTTGCTTGACCAGCATCTCCCAGGCACGCCCGCTAATGGCGGCTAGGATCGCTGGGTCGTTGGCAACCGGATGGCGCAGTACCCGATCGACGAATGCATCCCGTGTCTGAGTGGCCGAACTGTAAGATAACCCCCGGATAATCGAGGCGAGGATGACGATTCCGTCCGGTGACAGATCGCGGAGTTCTCTTGCCCCTCTCCGCGCCAGTGCAACGGCGATCGGTGCTGGTACCCGTTCGTTTTCCAAGCAATGGCACAATGCCTCCAGTGGCCGTTCGGGAAGCCGTGGTAGCGCCTGAGTCAAGATATCGATATTGCCATCTTTGTCATGGCGCGCGGCCACGTCTGCTATTCCCTGATAGCCAACAAAGGGCCATTGTTCCCACCCGAGCTCTCCCTTGAAATAAGCCAGCGCATGGGTGTAATGCCTGGACGGGGAGGCATCGAGTAATCTTGAAGCTCGTGCATGGAACGCCGCCAGCAGCGCTTCCCGCGGTTTGAAGTGGTAAGGGTTGTCTTCCAGCGCGTCTCCCAGTTGCTCGCCGTGGTGTTGCTCGCCAATGGTTCCGCCAAGGCGTTCCAGCAAGCGTCGCAGCAGATCGTCCCGGGCGAACGGGTTGAGGATACCTTGCTCATCCAAAGGCAGTTTCAGAAACCAGATGTTGGTGTCTTCCCCGGTCTGTGGCCAGGGCAGGAGCACTCCGATCCAGGCGTGTTGTTGCAGCGGCCAGGGATAGCGGGAGGTACCGTTCTCGATATCCAGGAATTGGCCGGTGGAAATCTCCACCAGTCGTCTACCCATGTCGAATAGGCGCAGCCGCGGACAAATCCCGGTGAGAAGTTGAACCAATGTCTTCAAGGTTGGTGCTGGCTCCGGTTCAATCGGCCCAGTCGACAATGTGATGCCGGAGATCCATTATATCTAGCTCGCTAACTACCCTGCCCACCATGGAGTTGCCGGATTCGATCACCGTCAGGGGGTTGCCAGAGACCAAGGGGTGCCACCGAGGAAGCTGTTTCCCCTCGGCCACTCGCCGGTATGCACAACTGCCAGGCAGCCAGCCGGGGTTGTCCCGCAGTAGCTCCCGGGTAACCGAGATGCACTCAGGGACCGCCGAGAGTCTGTTCCGGTAGGTGTTGCACCGGCAATCGGTTGGGTCGAGAAAACGGCAAGCCACATTGGTGTAGTGGATCTTCCGGGTTCTTTCGTCCTCCAATCGGTGCACACAGCATTTGCCACAGTGGTCACAGAGGGCTTCCCACTGCTGCAGATTGAGCTGCTCGAAAGGCACCGAATTCCAGAATTGATCGGCGGATTTACCCATAAAACCCTGATTTGGTCACGTATTTGTCTGCACAACTGGGATATTTGCTCTTCTGCTGTCCGTCAAGAAACTAACTTCTTCAATAACTTAGCAGTGCAAACAATCATAACTCATTGAAATTTAAAATATCTTTAAGATCGTGTAATTTTTATACAATCTAATTACAACGCTGATACGACGGGGCTTTGGAGCAAGTTTCAGCGGTTTTTCCACAGTGTTATCCACAGCGACTGTGGAAAAATTCCGGCCTACTCCGGATGGCCTTGATGCTATCCGATGACCGGCCCCTTCCGGTATCATGATTGCCACCCATCAGCTGGGATATTCTGCCGGAAAGACGCCGGGACATGAAGACTTTCGCCGCGATCGAGGAGGCTTGCCAGGGACTGATTGAGCGTTTTATCGATAGCCTATGGATGGAGCGGGGGTTGAGCCGCAACAGCCTCGATGCCTATGAATCGGATTTACGGCAGTTATCGAATTGGCTGGCAAGGAATCGCCAGCGCGGCTTGTTGGAAGCCGCCCGGCAGGATCTGCTGGACTATCTGGTTTGGCAGTCCGAACAGGGCCGGAAGCCGCGTTCTACCGCGCGGTTGCTATCCTGTCTGCGCCAGTTCTATCGCCACGCGGTCCGGGAGGGCTGGTGCAGTCAGGATCCGACAATACGGATCGACGCCCCCCGGCTGGGAAGACCGCTCCCCGGTTCCCTGAGTGAGCACGAAGTGGAGGCGCTGCTGGCAGCCCCGGATATCTCCACTCCGGAGGGTTTGCGGGACCGGGTGATGCTCGAGGTGTTGTATGCGACCGGGCTACGGGTATCGGAGTTGGTGGGACTGCGACTAGAACAGATCAACCTAAACCAGGGCATGGTGCGGGTGACCGGGAAAGGGGGCAAGGAACGCTTGGTGCCCCTGGGGGAGGAGGCGCTGGAGTGGCTCTCGCGGTTACTTGGCGGTGGCCGACAGGCATTGCTGGGGCAGCGGTTGTGTGCCACGGTCTTTCCGACCCGACGCGGTGCCGGCATGACGCGTCAGGCCTTTTGGTACCGTGTCAAGAAATATGCAGAGGCCGCCGGAGTGGTGAGACCGATCTCGCCACATACGCTGCGCCACGCGTTTGCCACGCACTTGCTCGATCATGGTGCGGACCTGCGGGTCGTGCAGATGTTACTGGGTCATAGCGATCTTTCTACCACCCAAATCTATACCCATGTGGCTCGGGAACGGTTGAAGGTGCTGCATGCCCGTCACCATCCCCGTGGTTAAAGGGAGAACGGAAGATCCCGGAAATCCGCCCAGGTGTGATAGCCTTAGCCGCTCGCCAACCAGAGAGGGACTGTATATGCCGTCGTTTGATGTGGTTTCGGAAGTGGAACTCCAGGAGGTAAGAAACGCGGTTGATCAGGCCAACCGTGAGATCGGGACGAGATTCGATTTCAAGGGGGTGAAGGCTAACTTTGCACTGCAGGGTGGTGAGATCGAGTTGCAGGCAGAGCAAGAATTTCAACTGGGGCAGATGATGGATATTTTGCGCCAGAAACTTGTCAAACGGGGAGTGGATATCGCCTGCATGGAGATCGGCGATCCTCGCGCCAATCTCAATACGGCAAGCCAGACGGTTGTGGTTAGGCAAGGTATAGACTCACTGTTGGCCAAACGGATGGTCAAGGATATCAAAGCCGGCAAGCTGAAAGTGCAAGCCCAGATTCAGGGTGATCAGCTTCGGGTTATTGGAAAAAAACGGGACGATCTACAGCAAGTTATTACGATGTTGAAGGCAGGCGGCTACGGTCTCCCATTGCAATTCACCAATTTTCGGGATTGATTGATATGCGCTACAAAAGAAAACTCGTGTTTCGGTTGGTACTGGCGTTGGTCTGTACGATGTCACTGGTCTCCGTAGGGGTGGCTGATCAGGACAGGGGAGAGGAACGGATCCGGCAGAGTTTGGCCCAGATCCTGCCCGATATAAAGATCGATGAACTTACCCCCTCTCCGGTACCTGGTCTCTATGAGGTGGTGATCGGACAGAAGCTGGTATACGCAACGGATGACGGCAAGTATCTCCTGCAGGGGAACCTCATTGATCTGGAGCAGCAGGAAAACATTACTCAGAAACGGGTCAGCGCCATCAAAGCGGGCGTGATTCAGGGGTTGGACGAAACCCAGATGGTGATCTTTGGTTCCCCAGACGCCCCCTATACGGTCTCGGTATTTACCGATATAGATTGTGGCTATTGTCGTCAATTTCACAGCGAGATTGCCAGCTACCTGGATAAGGGTATCCGTGTTCGCTATCTGTTTTTTCCGCGGGCTGGTGTCGATAGCGACTCTTACCGGAAGGCGGTATCGGTTTGGTGTGCCGATGACCGTCGCCAAGCAATGACGCTGGCTAAGCAAGGCAGGGATATTGAATCCCGAGATTGCCCCAACCCAGTCAAGGTGGATATGGGCCTTGGCGCACAGATGGGAGTGAGTGGTACCCCCACGATCGTGCTGAACAATGGCCATACGATCCCAGGCTATGTACCCGCTGACCGCCTGCTGGCCATCCTTCAGCAACAGGACGGCTAACATCCGAGATGGGCGATCGGCTCGCATCGTCCGGGCAATCGGTCATTTTTCGTCGGCCAATGCCTTTAATCGGTATAGCTCTTGAAGCGCCTGGCGGGGAGACAGCCCGTCGGGGTCCAGAGATGTTAGGGCTTCTATCAGCGCCGGCCGGATCACGTCGGGTGTGCTGGCCGGGGGCGCCGAGGGTGGATTGAATAGGGATAGCTGGCCGGCATCGGTTTCCCGGTGCCGACGGGCTGTCTGTTCCAGCTCATCCAACCGGGCGCGCGCCCGCTCGATAATATTTCTGGGAACTCCCGCCAGCGCCGCCACCTGGAGCCCATAACTCTGGTTGGCCGGACCCTCCCGTACCGAGTGAAGGAAAACGATGCCATCTCCATGCTCGATGGCTTCCAGGTGCAGGTTGGCAATGCCCGGATGTTCGTCTGGAAGGGCGGTCAGCTCGAAGTAGTGGGTGGCGAACAGGGTATAGGCGCGGATCCGGGTGGCCAGCTCGATGGCGCAAGACCAGGCCAGCGAAAGGCCGTCGAAGGTGCTGGTTCCCCGGCCAATTTCATCCATCAGCACCAGGCTGTCCGCCGTGGCATTGTGCAAGATATTCGCAGTCTCTTGCATCTCCACCATGAATGTCGACCGCCCTCCCGCCAAATCATCGGAGGCGCCGATACGAGAAAATATGCGGTCGATCGGCCCAATCCGGGCGGTGACGGCAGGGACAAAACTTCCGGCGCAGGCGAGTAACACGATCAGCGCTGTCTGACGCATGAAGGTGGATTTACCCCCCATATTAGGCCCGGTGATGATTAAGATGCGGCTTTGCTCGTCGAATCTGACATCATTGGGTACGAAAGGGGTATCACTGACCTGCTCGACCACCAAGTGTCGCCCGCCGGTAATCTCCAGTCCCGGTGCTTCGATGAGTTCCGGCGCGCTGAGGTTCAGTTTCTCGGCACGTTGGGAGAAGGTGCAAATCACATCTAGCGTGGCCAGCGATTCCGCGCTCTGCTGCAGTCGCGGCAGCATCTCTTGTAATTGTTCCAAGAGATCGTCATAAAGCCATTTTTCCCTGGCCAGCGCGCGCTCTCTGGCGGATAAGACCTGATTCTCGAATTTCTTGAGTTCGGGGGTGATGAAGCGTTCTGTTCCCTTGAGGGTCTGGCGGCGCACGTAGTCGTCAGGCACCTGTTCGGAACGGCTGCGGCCGATCTCGATGTAGTAACCATGAACCCGGTTGTATCCCACCTTCAGACTGGTGTTTCCGGTGCGTTCCCGTTCCCGCGCCTCGAGATCCAGCAGGAAGCCATCCGCGTTCTGGGAGAGACTGCGCAGTTCGTCCAACTCCCCGTCGAATCCCGCTGCAATTACTCCACCGTCCCGGATCAGCATGGGCGGGCTGTCAATTACCGCGCGTTGCAACAGCGCTAGGCATTCGGGATGCGTCCCGGCGCCTTCCCCGAGTGCTACCAGGAGCGGGGTATCCAGAACAGCAAGTCGCTGTTGCAGCCCGGGGAGCCTGGACAGTGCTTCCCGCAATACCGCGAGATCCCGGGGCCGGGCGCTCTTCAGGGCAACTCTGGCGAGGATGCGTTCAATGTCGCCGATCCCGTGGAGTGTCTCCCGGATGCCATCGAAGGTACGGGTCGCCAACAATTGGGCGATGGCTTCATGTCGCTCCCGGATCGGCTGTATACGACGCAGCGGACGATTGATCCAGCGCCTCAGCATACGGCCGCCCATGGCCGTGAGGGTACGGTCCATGACCCCCGCCAGGGTATGACTGTCCCGGCCTCCCAGGCTTCTATCCAGCTCCAGGTTGCGCCGGGTGGCCGCATCGATTATCACCGCTTCCCCGCTGCGCTCCACCGTCAGCCCACGAACATGGGGAAGGGCACCGCGCTGGGTGTCGGATACGTACTGCAGCAGGCAGCCCGCGGCCGCGATGGCGAGAGGCACATCCTCGCACCCAAAACCAGTCAAGTCGCGGGTCCGAAATTGCTTGGTCAGCAGCCGTACGCTGGTATCCAGGTCAAAATGCCAATGTGGTCGGTGAGCGATGCCCGATGCCGCCCTCAGTCCCGGCGGCCTGGAACTGTCCTCCGGAAGCAGGAGTTCTGCGGGTTGTAACCGCTCCAGTTCGCCCGACAAGGCTTCGGCCGAATCCAGTTGTTGCAGAATGAACCGGCCGCTACCGAGGTCCAGTGTCGCCAGACCAAACTGACCCCCGTTTTCTAATAATGCCCCCACCAGGTTGTCTCGGCGCTCCTCCAGCAGGGCTTCGTCGGTTACCGTGCCCGGAGTAACGATGCGAGCCACCTGCCGTTCTACCGGCCCTTTGCTCAGCGCGGGATCGCCAACCTGCTCGCAGATGGCGACAGATACCCCCTGGCGCACCAGTTTGGCGAGATAGTTCTCGGCCGCGTGATAGGGTACCCCGGCCATGGGGATGGGTTTACCCGCGGATTGGCCCCGCTTGGTGAGCGTGATATCGAGCAGCCGGGCCGCCGTTTCCGCGTCCTCATAGAACAGCTCGTAAAAGTCTCCCATCCGGTAGAACAAGAGCATGTCCGGATAGTCCCGCTTGATCCCCAGGTATTGCTGCATCACCGGGGTATGGGAGGCGC
>JAGRGP010000001.1 GCA_020445415.1 Gammaproteobacteria bacterium
ATCTCCGGCTATCACATGCAGGAGGCGGGTGCTACCTGTGTTCAAGAACTGGCTTTTACGATTGCCGATGGGTTGGAGTATGTTCGCGCCGCGCTAAACAAGGGGTTGGAGGTCGACAAATTTGCCCCTCGGCTGTCATTTTTCTTTGCCATCGGTATGAATTTCTTCATGGAGGTGGCAAAGCTGCGGGCGGCCCGTCAGCTCTGGGCGGAATTGATGGAGCAGCATTTTCAGCCGCGAGATCCCCGCTCTAAAATGTTGCGCACCCATTGCCAGACCTCAGGAGTCAGTCTGACCGCGAGGGATCCGTACAATAACGTGATCCGCACGACGATAGAGGCCATGGCGGCTGTGCTGGGGGGTACCCAATCGCTGCATACCAATGCCTTTGACGAGGCCTTGGCGCTTCCCACCGACCGTTCCGCGCGAATCGCCCGTAATACCCAGCTAGTGATCCAAGAGGAGACCGGTATCACCAAGGTGGTGGATCCACTTGCTGGTTCTTACTACATCGAGCGCCTGACTCACGAGATGGTCGAAGCGGCTCGGGCTCTTATTGAAGAAGTCGAGGAGTTGGGTGGGATGACTAAGGCGGTGGTGTCGGGGATGCCCAAGCTACGGATCGAGGAGGCGGCCACCTTGCGCCAGGCCCGGATCGACCGGGGCGAGGAGGTGATCGTGGGTGTCAACAAATATCAGCTTGCAGAGGAACCGGAGATTGATGTCCTCAATATTGATAACAGCGCGGTGCGTGAATCGCAGATCGAACGTCTCCAGCGGGTGCGCTCAAATCGTGATGACGCCGCTTGCCGCGGGGCACTCGCAGCCCTAACCGCCGCCGCCTCGGACGGCAGTGGAAATCTGCTTGCTCTGGCAGTAGATGCGGCTCGCCTTAGGGCCACGGTTGGAGAAATCTCCGACGCGCTGGAGACGGTGTACAGTCGCCATCGGGCCGTAACCCGCTCCATTTCCGGGGTATACGGGTCGGCTTATGTGGGTGACGAAGGGTTCAACAAGATACGGAAGGATGTCGAGTCGTTTGCGGAAGAACAGGGCCGACGGCCACGTATGCTGGTGGTGAAGATGGGCCAGGATGGTCACGACCGGGGGGCAAAGGTAATCGCCACGGCTTTCGCCGATCTGGGATTCGATGTGGATATCGGACCCTTGTTTCAGACCCCCGAAGAGGCTGCCCGGCAGGCGGCGGAAAACGACGTACATGTGGTTGGGGTATCGTCCCAGGCGGCTGGCCACAAGACCTTGGTCCCGCAGCTGATACAGGCCCTCAAAGACGAAGGGGCAGAGGAAATCCTCGTGATCTGCGGAGGGGTCATCCCTCCGCAAGACTATGCTGTATTGCGTGACGCGGGTGTCGCGGCCATCTACGGACCTGGAACCAATATTCCGGTCGCGGCCGCCGAGATGATGTCGTTAATCCGTAGCGGAGGTTGAAACCCGCCCACACGTTGAGGATGGAATCGAGTCCGGAAGTTTTTTTTCGGATATCCGTGTGGAGCCTGTGAAACCTATGCTGTACTGCAGTAATATAGTTACTGCGGCAAGGTAAGGGGAGTAGTGGGAAACTGGCGGGGTGATTACCTTGGTGCCCAGGGGTCATCGGGCGGTAGCTCGCGTGGCCGGATGACAGTAGCCGGTTTATTGTGATCCGCTTCGATAACCCGAGGGATGGCGATCTGCTACCACGGCGGGCCCGGCGTAGCCCACCGGGGAGACGACGGTTCATGGTTTTCAAATCCGCCCCAAGGTACCCGGAGATTGGACGGCTTTGGGGTAGGATCAGGAGATATCGATGCATGAAATAATCAAACGACTCGATGAAAAGCGCGCTGCGGCACGCCTGGGGGGTGGTCAACAACGCATCGACAGACAGCATGCCAACGGCAAGCTGTCTGCCCGGGAGCGTATCGAGCTTTTTCTTGATCCCGGTACCTTCGAAGAGTGGGATATGTTCGTGGAGCACGACTGTTCCGAGTTTGGAATGGACAAACAGAAGATTCCTGGGGACGGTGTGGTGACCGGCTATGGTACGGTGGGAGGACGCCTCATCTTTGTTTTCAGTCAGGATTTTACGGTTTTTGGAGGCTCGCTTTCCCGGGCCCACGCAGCGAAGATCTGCAAGGTCATGGATCATGCCATCAAGGTTGGTGCGCCGGTGGTTGGTCTCAATGACTCGGGTGGCGCGCGCATCCAGGAGGGAGTCGATTCCCTGGCGGGTTACGCAGATGTGTTCCAGCGCAACGTGATGGCATCGGGGGTAGTGCCGCAAATCTCCATGATTATGGGGCCCTGTGCCGGCGGAGCGGTGTACTCACCTTCGATGACCGATTTCATATTCATGGTCAAAGATACCTCCTACATGTTCGTCACGGGACCTGAGGTGGTTAAGACGGTGACCCACGAGGAGGTAAGCGCGGAGGAACTCGGCGGCGCCAAAACACATACTCACAAGTCGGGGGTTGCCGACTTGGCTTTCGAAAACGATGTGGAAGCGCTGTTCATGCTGCGCCGATTTGTCAATTTTCTCCCCGCCAACAATCGCGAAAAACCGCCGGTCTGGCCGACCGATGATCCCGCGGAGCGAGTGATTCCGTCGCTCGACACCCTGATTCCGGATGACCCCAACAAACCCTACGATATGAAGGAGCTGATTTGCAAGGTGGTGGACGACCGCAACTTCTTTGAGTTGCAGAAAGATTATGCGGCCAACATCATCACCGGTTTCGGCCGTATGCAGGGTTCCACAGTGGGGTTTGTGGCCAATCAACCGATGGTTCTGGCCGGTTGCTTGGATATCGATTCGTCCAAAAAGGCGGCTCGTTTCGTCCGTTTTTGCGATGCCTTCAATATTCCAGTCGTCACCTTTGTGGATGTTCCGGGGTTTCTCCCCGGCACCAGTCAAGAATACGGTGGCATCATCAAGCATGGCGCCAAGCTTCTCTACGCCTATGCCGAGGCCACAATTCCCAAGATCACCATTATTACCCGCAAGGCTTACGGCGGCGCGTACGATGTGATGTCGTCGAAACATTTGCGGGGTGATGTGAATTTGGCCTGGCCCTCGGCGGAGATCGCGGTCATGGGTCCCAAGGGGGCGGTCGAGATCATTTTCCGTCAGGATATGAAGGATCAGCAGAAAATCGACTTGCGTACCCAGGAGTACAAGGAGCGGTTTGCCAATCCCTTCGTGGCGGGATCCAGGGGTTTCGTCGACGATGTGATTCTTCCTCACAGCACCCGCAAGCGGATTTGCCGCTCATTGGCCATGCTGCGGGCTAAAAAGTTGGAGAATCCTTGGCGCAAGCACGGGAACATCCCATTGTGAACCTTCAATGCAGCCTGCGGGTTACAGGTAAACCGAGGCTGTTGGCGACCAGCTTATGCAGGGTTGAGAGATGTTTAAAAAGATATTGATTGCGAACCGCGGCGAAATCGCCTGCCGGGTCATGAAAACCGCCCGCAAGATGGGTATCCAGACTGTGGCTGTTTATTCCGATGCGGACAAAGACGCGTTGCACGTGCAAATGGCGGACGAGAAGGTGCATATCGGACCTTCTCCTTCCTCCGAGAGCTACCTGGTGATGGAGCGGATCATCCAAGCTTGTCGGGATACCGGAGCTGAGGCAGTCCACCCGGGGTATGGATTTCTCTCGGAGAATGCCGCTTTCTGCGAGGCACTGGAAAAAGCGGGCATCACCTTTATTGGCCCCGGTACCCTTGCCATCAACAGCATGGGGGATAAGATTACTTCAAAGCGTTTGGCGGAGAAGGCCGGGGTAAATGTCATCCCCGGTTATACGGATGTGGTGAGGGATGCCGAGCACGCGCTGGAGATCGCCGAGGGGATCGGTTACCCGGTAATGTTGAAGGCGTCTGCAGGTGGCGGCGGTAAGGGCATGCGGGTTGCTTGGAACCGCGATGAATGTGCCGACGGCTTTGAGCGGGCTACCAACGAGGCACGATCGAGCTTCGGTGATGCCAGGGTATTTATTGAGAAGTTCATTGAGGAGCCTCGCCATATCGAAATTCAGGTGATGGCCGATACCCACGGTAATGTGATCTACCTGGGTGAGCGGGAATGCTCCATCCAGCGACGCCATCAAAAGGTGATCGAAGAGGCACCCTCTCCCTTCCTGGACGAGGCGACTCGCAGGGCGATGGGTGAGCAAGCGGTAGCCTTGGCGCGAGCGGTCAAGTACCGCAGCGCCGGGACGGTGGAGTTTATTGTCGACGCCAAGCGGAACTTCTACTTTCTGGAGATGAACACGCGTCTCCAGGTGGAGCATCCGGTTACCGAACTGGTTACCGGACAAGATCTGGTAGAGTTAATGATTCGAGTCGCCAACGGTGAGCATCTGCCGCTTGGGCAGGACGATGTAACGCTGACCGGATGGGCAATGGAAGCCCGGGTTTATGCGGAGGATCCATTTCGTAATTTCCTGCCCTCCACGGGACGGCTGGTTTACTATCAGCCACCCGATGGCTACAACGTCCGGGTGGATACCGGCGTTTACGAAGGCGGTGAAGTTTCCATGTTCTACGATCCGATGATTGCCAAGCTAATCACCTATGGTGACGACCGGCTCCAGGCCATCAAGCGGATGCAGCGAGCGCTGGATGAGTACTATATCCGGGGGGTTCAGCACAACATCAGTTTCCTCAATGCTCTGATGGTCCACCCCAGATTTATCGAGGGCAGGTTGAGCACCAACTTCATCGCCGAGGAATACCCTAACGGCTTCGATTCTGCCGATGTGCCGGAGGAAGATCCTGCCAAGTCCATTGTGATTACCGCTTGCGTGCACCGGGGGTATACCGACCGTGCCGCGAAACTCAGCGGCCAGATGCCCGGCTATGAACGCAAGCACAGCGAAGCTTGGGTGGTAGTGCTGGAGGGTGGCACGCCACATCAAGTGGATGTCTATCCGAGCGAAAACGGTTACCGGGTGGACTACCAGGGTAGATCCTATGAGGTGATTACCGACTGGGGCATGGGGCAACCCCTGCTAAAAGGCACCATCAATGGCGAGTATGTGTGCTATCAAGTTGAGCGCACCGGTATCTGGTACCAATTGTATCATCACGGCACCCAGATAAATGCCGTAGTGATGACACCAAAGGCCGCTGAACTCCATGCAAAAATGCCCGAGAAGGTGCCACCGGATCTCTCCAGATTCCTCATCTCACCAATGCCCGGACTGCTGGTCAAGCTGTCGGTTTCCGAGGGGCAGGAGGTGAAGGCCGGTCAGGAGTTGGCTGTTATCGAGGCGATGAAGATGGAGAATGTGCTTCGCGCGGAACAAGATGCGGTAGTGCATCACATCCCCACCAAGGTGGGTGCCAGCCTGACTGTGGATCAGGTAATCATCGAGTTCGAGTGAGCGGCGTTTTGGACCATCAGCGCCTCGCAGAGCAGATCCTCGCCGGAAACCGGCGGGCACTTTCCCGGGGCATCACCCTGGTAGAGTCCACCCGGATGGATCACCGGCGAGCAGCCACAGCGTTACTGAAAACCTTGAGTTCGCAGGCGGGCCGCTCGATCAGAATTGGCATCTCGGGCGTACCGGGAGTTGGAAAATCCACGTTTGTTGAAGCCTTAGGCAACCGGGTCCTCGACCAAGGCAACCGCCTGGCTGTGCTGGCGGTGGACCCGTCATCGTCGGTGAGTGGCGGATCGATCATGGGCGATAAGACCCGCATGGAGTCCCTCGCCCGCCGCCAAGACGCTTTTATCAGGCCGTCCCCTGCCGGACGAACCCTGGGCGGTGTCGCGCGGCGTACCCGGGAGACCATGCTGCTTTGTGAAGCCGGCGGGTTCAGCGTGATCTTCGTTGAGACCGTGGGCGTAGGGCAATCGGAGACAGCGGTCGCGGATATGACCGACCTGTTCCTCCTTTTGCTACTGCCTGGAGGGGGTGACGACCTACAGGGAATCAAGCGCGGAATCATGGAACTGGCGGATATCATCCTCGTTAACAAAGCGGACGGCGATCTGGCGACAGCCGCCCGTCATTCTGCGGCGGATTACCGAATGGCGCTGACTTTGATCCACCCTCGGACGGAGGGTTGGCGGGTCCCTGTCATGACTTGTTCCGCTCTGTCCAACCAAGGGATAGGCGAAGCTTGGGAGCAAATAGAAAAGTACCGTGATTTGATTGTCACGACCAGCGAGTATTCCCGTCGCCGGGCATCCCAGGCCAGGAGCTGGATGTGGAGTGAAATCAGTGAGGGGTTGTTGTCATCATTTGCACATGACGATGCGATAAAACATAAGTTGAAGGCAACCGAGCGCGATGTCTTGTGCGGCCGTCAGCCACCGACAGTGGCTGCCACGGAGTTGCTCTCACTGTTTTTGGAGCGACGAGAAGGTGAAAACGCAAGCCCGCTTCGCTCCCGGTAAACCAGTCAATCGGAACCCCATCAACCAACCAAGGGAGCATGATTACTATGATCGGTAAACTGAACCACGTTGCCATCGTCGTCCCGGATCTTGAAGCCGGCACCGCGGTCTATCGCGATACCCTCGGCGCCAAGGTATCAGCGCCTCAGGACGTCCCGGAGCATGGCGTGACCACGGTATTTGTGGAGCTGCCGAATACCAAGATCGAATTACTGCATCCCCTGGGCAGTGGCTCTCCAATAGCCAAGTTTCTGGAAAACAACCCGAGCGGGGGAATCCATCATGTATGCTACGAGGTTGAGGATATTGAAGTGGCGGCAAGTAGAATGGAAGCGCAGGGGGCCAGGGCGCTGGGAGGCATAAAAATTGGAGCTCACAATAAACCGGTATTGTTTCTGCACCCAAAGGATTTCTGCGGCACCTTGGTCGAGCTGGAGCAGGCCTAACATAGTCTCGCAAAAAGGGCTTATCTAATTACCGAACGACATCGTCGAGATGAGACACCATGGCAGAATTGCTGACCCTGTTGAATAGCAATTTAGAGTGGGCCAAACGGATTAAGGCCGAGAATCCTCGATTCTTCAATATGCTGTCGGAGCAACAGGCACCGGAGTACCTGTGGATCGGGTGTTCGGACAGCCGAGTTCCCGCCAATACCATCGTCGGAATGTTGCCGGGTGAGATTTTCGTACACCGCAACGTGGCCAATATGGTGATTCACACCGACCTCAATTGTCTATCGGTGATTCAATTCGCGGTAGAGGTGCTCCAGGTTAAGTACATCATCGTATGTGGGCATTATGGATGTGGCGGCGTAGCGGCCGCGATCAAGAATAAACCCTTGGGGCTGATCGACAATTGGCTGCGCCATATCAAGGATGTCTATTACCATTATCGCACCGCCTTCGATAGCTGTATCGATGACGAGGAGCGGGTCGATATGCTGTGCGAGTTCAACGTGATCCAACAGGTTGCCAATGTCTGTCACACTACCGTGGTTCAAGATGCCTGGCAGCGCCAGCAGCCTCTCTCGATACATGGCTGGATTTACAGCATTCGGGACGGGATCTTGCGGGATCTCGGAGTCAACTACGATGCTCCCGAACAAGTGCCCGAGGTATACCGTAATCTGCCTGTAGCCCAGCCAGGCAAATGATGTGTTCGGGATTGGCTGCCCTGGAGCTGCGCCTGCATCGGGAGGTTCCGCTGACTCGACACATGGGCATTCGGCTTGACGAGTACCGGGATAAGGAGCTGGTAATCCGGGCGGATCTCGCCGCCAATCTCAACATTCACGGCACAGCCTTCGGCGGGAGCCTATTCAGTGTTTGCGCGGTTGCCTGTTGGGGCTTGCTTCATTTGAGCTTCGAGCAGGAAGGATTGGAGGCACACACCGTACTGGGAGAGGCGTCTATCCGTTATCTGCGGCCAGTTCGGGAAGATCTGAGGGTCAGTTGCCGGATGCCCGAGGATGGGTCTTTCGATGTCTTCTTGCACCGCTTACAACGGGGAGGTAAGGCGTCCATCCAGCTACGCGCGACCGTCGGCCGCCAGGATGAGCCGGCAGTGGAATTTCGAGGGGAATACGCGGCCCAGCATACACCCGGCTAATTCCGGCCGGCGGCCACCCCGGGAGACAGGTTGTCGCTGGCAACGTTCTGTTGGGAACCAGATCGTCTACGGGTTGGTGTGCCTGGTTTTGTGATGCACTCTCAATGGGCTCTCTTGGGTGCAGCCGCCTTTTTTTGGTGCGGACGCTTCGCTCAGAATCAAACAATTTCGAGCAGCTTTTGTTTAACAGATTGATTATTTAAATTTATTTGTCCTTGGCACATGGTTTGCTCTGTCTTTTCGGACGCCAGAATGGCTGGCTAATACGAGGAGAAGAAAGAAATCATGTCGTCTAAAATCGGGCTCACCAAGATATCCCTTTCTATCGGTCTGGCCTCCGGGCTCTTCGTATCGTCGCTGGTACAGGCGGAGGACACCATCAAAGTTGGTGTTCTGCATTCCCTGTCCGGGACGATGGCAATCAGCGAAACCACGCTCAAGGACACCATGCTGATGCTTATTGAAGAGCAAAACAAGAAGGGAGGACTATTGGGCAAGAAACTAGAGCCGGTGGTTGTTGACCCGGCGTCCAACTGGCCGCTATTCGCAGAAAAGGCCCGGGAGTTACTGAGCCAACACCAAGTGGCGGCGGTTTTCGGGAACTGGACGTCGGTGTCACGTAAATCCGTACTGCCCGTATTCGAGGAGCTGAACGGCTTACTCTTCTACCCGGTTCAATATGAGGGCGAGGAGTCTTCAAAGAACGTGTTTTACACCGGTGCGGCACCCAATCAACAAGCGATTCCTGCTGTCGATTACCTCATGAACGATATCGGGGTCAAGCGCTGGGTGTTAGCCGGCACAGACTACGTTTATCCCCGCACGACCAACAAAATTCTTGAAGCCTATCTCAAGGATAAGGGCGTTAGCGAAGGCGATATCATGATCAACTACACACCGTTCGGCCACTCTGATTGGCAGTCGATTGTATCGGACATCAAGAAGTTTGGATCCGCCGGAAAGAAAACCGCTGTAGTCTCCACTATCAATGGCGATGCGAATGTGCCTTTCTATAAAGAGTTGGGTAATCAAGGGGTTTCAGCTGAGACGATCCCAGTGGTTGCATTTTCGGTGGGTGAAGAAGAGTTGTCGGGTATCGATACCAAACCTTTGGTGGGACATCTCGCCGCCTGGAACTACTTCATGAGTGTAGATAATGAGGCTAACGACTCGTTCATTGATGCTTGGCATGCCTATATCAAAGACGAAAATCGGGTAACCAACGATCCGATGGAAGCGCACTACATTGGCTTCAACATGTGGGTTAAGGCAGTGGAAAAGGCAGGTACCACCGATGCTTCGGCGGTGCAAGAAGCTATCATCGGTGTCTCGGTTCCCAATCTGTCCGGCGGTTATTCGGCAATGATGCCCAACCACCACATCACCAAGCCGGTGCTGATCGGAGAGATCCAAGACGACGGACAATTCGTGACAGTCTGGCAGACGTCTGGGTTGGTTGCGGGAGACGCGTGGTCGGATTATTTGCCTGGTTCGAAGGACTTGATCTCGGATTGGCGGATGCCGCTGGCTTGCGGTAACTACAACGTCAAAACGGGTAAGTGTTCCGGCCAGAATTTCTAGTACTTGATCAGGGGAGGGCGCCAGCTCGTGTTGAGGCGCCCCTTCTGCATTAAACAAACATGGCTGGTCTTTGTCCGAGCGGGCGGGTGTTCGCTTCGCCCTAGGCGTGAATCATGGAACACAACGGTATACGGCTTCAATGATGCGGATATTCATGATTTCAGGACTGCTCTTGGTGATGCTGGCTGTGGTTGTTCAGTCGGCCGGGGCGGGGTTGTCTCAAACTGAAGGGGATGGTGTCGATAGTGCCCTGGAATTGCTGAAAAGCACAAAATTTTCTGACCGTCTGCGAGGCGTAGAGCAGTTGGCAACAAGTGGTCATTCAGGGGTCCTCGGGCTATTAAGCGAATTGTTGGAAGGTCGTCTTTTCTATATCAAGAAGGGGCGGCGCTTGGTGATCGCCGAAGAGCAGGATGGTGATTACCGGATTCGTGATGCGCTGACCGGCGAGCCCCTCGGAGTTGAGAAGGCCCGTAAGCTCCGCAAGATAAACTTGAACAACGCCATGCGCAGCCGGATCAATGCACTAGTGGCAGCCATTGATCTTGCCAGCGACAGCCCGTCGACTCGATTAGACGCCGTCAACCGAATTCTTGACCACTATGATGTGGATGCTGTGGCGGCGATTAGGCCGCTGCATGCAGTCGAACGTGACGAGCAAGTCAGGGACGCAATGGAGGTTGCTATCGCCTTGGCTGATCTGGAAACCGGTTCTTTTTCACAGCAGGTTCAGGCGGTGGCTGTGCTGCAGGAAAGTGTCCACCCTGCTGTTAGAAATGGGCTGGTGAGATTGAAGGCACGAGCCGGGAATCCTGAGCTGGCAAGGATGATCGATAAATCGCTAGAGATTATTGATGCCAGGCTTAAAGTGTTCGCGGCGTTGGAAACCCTGTTTTTTGGTCTCAGTCTGGGATCGGTACTGGTGCTAGCGGCCATAGGGTTGGCCATTACCTTCGGAGTCATGGGAGTCATCAACATGGCTCACGGCGAATTGATTATGCTCGGTGCTTACACGGCTTACGTGATTCAGCGCATGATGCCTGATCATATTGGTATTTCACTGTTAGTTGCGGTGCCCGCTGCGTTTTGTGTATCGGCGGTAGTTGGCATTGCCATTGAGAGAGGGATTATCCGGTTTCTGTATGGGCGCCCTCTTGAGACATTACTGGCTACCTTCGGAATTAGTCTAATCCTCCAGCAGGGGGTGCGTACTCTTTTTTCACCTCTCAACCGATCCGTTGAAACACCTGAGTGGATGAGTGGTGCATTGCACATCAACAGCGCGCTTTCTCTAACCTATAACCGTCTTTACATTATTGCGTTTTGCTTATTGATCTTTGCCGGCCTGATTCTGGTGTTGAAGAAAACAGCGCTGGGCCTGCAGATTAGGGCGGTTTCCCAAAACCGCGCTATGGCGCGCGCCATGGGGGTGAGATCTGCCTGGGTGGATGCCATGACCTTCGGTTTGGGTTCGGGGGTTGCGGGTATGGCTGGCGTAGCCTTGAGTCAGCTCACTAACGTAGGCCCCAATTTGGGTCAATCCTACATCATTGATTCATTTATGGTCGTCGTGTTTGGTGGTGTAGGTAATCTTTGGGGCACCTTGGTAAGTGGCATGACGCTTGGGGTTGCAAACAAGTTCATGGAACCTTGGGCAGGCGCAGTACTAGCTAAAATCCTGGTACTGGTGTTCATTGTTCTCTTTATTCAAAAACGCCCCCGTGGTCTTTTTCCCCACCGTGGCCGTGCGGCGGAGGGCTGAGGTATGGGGATTTTCAACATACTCAAGGGTGACCGGGGGGGACAACTTTTTCTCGCGATCTTGCTTGTCGCGGTGTTGGCGGTGCCATACTTCAGCCTGGCCACCTCCCCTGACAGCCCCTTTCATTTCTCTATCTACAGTGTCACCTTGTTGGGCAAATACCTGGCGTTTGCGCTGCTGGCGATCGCCGTCGACCTGGCCTGGGGGTATCTCGGCATACTCAGTCTTGGACATGGTGCCTTTTTTGCCTTGGGTGGATATGCGATGGGCATGTATCTGATGCGTCAGATCGGTGATCGCGGCGTTTATGGCAATCCCCAACTCCCCGATTTTATGGTGTTCCTCAATTGGGATTCCTTACCGTGGTTTTGGCTTGGGTTTGATATGTTCTGGTTTGCCATGCTGATGGTCGCATTGATACCGGGATTGCTGGCACTTCTATTCGGATGGTTAGCGTTTCGATCCCGGGTTACTGGCGTCTATCTCTCGATTATTACCCAAGCGCTGACCTATGCGCTGATGTTGGCGTTTTTTCGTAACGAAATGGGATTCGGTGGCAACAACGGGCTTACCGACTTCAAGGACATCATCGGTTTCAGTCTGCAGTCTGACAACACTCGCGTCGCGTTGTTTATTGCTACTGCTTTATTACTGGGGCTGGGCTACCTTGCCTGCCGGTTAATCGTTATGTCACGGCTTGGTAAGGTTGCGGTGGCGATCCGCGATGCAGAGGACCGTGTGCGGTTTATAGGTTACCGGGTCGAGCACGTTAAACTGGCCATCTTTACGTTTTCCGCGGTGCTTGCAGGTATCGCCGGAGCACTCTATGTGCCTCAGGTAGGTATCATCAACCCGGGAGAGTTTTCTCCCATAAATTCGATTGAAATCGTAATTTGGGTGGCAATAGGTGGACGTGCAACTCTGTACGGTGCGGCGGCGGGTGCCATTTTGGTGAACTATGGCAAGAGTTACTTTACCGCGGCATTACCGGAGGTTTGGCTGTTTGCGCTTGGGACGCTGTTTGTGCTGGTTACCTTATTCCTCCCCAAGGGGATTGTCGGCGTGCTGGGTGGCAAGAGGGCAGCCAAGTGAAAACCCTGGATAGGCTGCGCACCGGTATGTCGCGCGACCGGGTATTTGATTTCATGATGCCTACCACCGGTCTCGAGGTGGATGTTAGCCACGGCATATTGCTTTATCTGGAGGGTGTCACGGTTAGTTTCGACGGCTTTAAGGCCATCGATAATCTCAATCTATACCTTGAGGCTGGTGAGTTGCGTTGTATCATCGGGCCCAACGGTGCGGGTAAGACAACCATGATGGACATCATTACCGGTAAAACCCGTCCACAACGAGGCAGTGTTCATTTCGGGCAAAACATCGACTTGTTACGTCTTAGCGAGCCGGAAATTGCTCAGGTAGGGATCGGCCGCAAATTTCAAAAGCCAACGGTATTTGAAAGTCACACGGTGTTCGAAAATCTCGAAATGGCCATGAGTGGGGATAAGCGTGTGTGGCCCACCTTTCGGGCTAGGCTGAACGGCGAACAGAAAGACCAGATCGACAAGATGCTGGAGACGATCGGCCTAGTCGACCAGCGGGCTGATACGGCGGGTTCTCTATCCCATGGTCAAAAACAGTGGCTCGAAATTGGCATGTTATTGATGCAGGACCCACACTTATTGCTGGTGGATGAGCCGGTTGCGGGAATGACCCATCAAGAGATGGAACGCACCGCGGACCTGCTGACCTCGTTGGCGGGCCGGCACACGGTAGTGGTTGTGGAACACGATATGGATTTCGTGCGTTCTATTGCCCGCAAGGTAACGGTCTTACATCAGGGCAGCGTGCTGGCCGAGGGTTCCATGGAGGAAGTGCAAAACGATCGGCGCGTGGTTGAAGTATACCTGGGGGGATAGCATGTTACGGATCGAGCAACTGAATCAGTACTATGGGGAGAGCCATACGCTTTGGGATCTAGATCTTCAGGTTACTGAAGGTGAGTGCACCTGCTTAATGGGTCGGAACGGCGTCGGAAAGACCACGCTTCTGCAATGTATCATGGGGCTGTTACCGGTGAGGTCAGGCCAAATTCTATTTCGTGACCGGGATCTCAGCAGGCTAGCGGCTGAGCGTAGAGCGCCGTTGGGGATTGGTTATGTACCGCAAGGTCGGCAGATTTTTTCATCGCTAAGCGTTGAAGAGAATCTAATGATCGGCTTACCGGCTCGCCGTGATCGTAATCGTCAAATTCCCTCATTCGTCTTCGAACTCTTTCCGGTATTACGGGAAATGTTATCCCGACGGGGAGGGGATCTGTCCGGTGGCCAGCAGCAGCAGTTGGCCATCGCCAGGGCTTTGGCGCTAGATCCCCAATTGCTTATTCTGGATGAACCAACCGAAGGTATTCAGCCCAATATCGTACAAGAGATCGGGGGCATCATTCGGCGACTGAACCGGGAGATTGGGTTGACAGTGTTATTGGTGGAGCAGAAGTTGCCTTTCGCGCACCGGGTGGCCGACCGGTATTGTCTCTTGGACCGAGGTCGGACGGTAGCGACGGGCATCATGGCCGAGCTGAGTGACTCGTTGATACAACGCTATTTGACGGTATGAGAGAATTCGCCTCCCCTCCCTCCAATATACCTAAGGGTGAGAAAGCGAACGGGTGGCAGGCGAGTTTGTCGCTGGGGTTCGAGTTACGCCGGGAGCGCACGGTGTTAACCCGCCGCAGCCACCGGGGACCCTTGGTGGTGCAGCGTCCTTTTTATCCTGGAGACGGGGTCTGTCATCTTTATCTGTTACATCCGCCGGGCGGGGTCGTGGGTGGTGATCGGCTTAGTGTAGACCTGGACTTGGCACCGGGCTGTGCGGCACTGATTACCACACCGGGGGCGACAAAACTCTACCGCTGCAACGGATTACGGGCCTCATTGGAACACCGTATGCGGGTCGCTGACGGTGCTAGCCTCGAGTGGTTGCCACAAGAATGCATCCTGTTTCCCGGTGCCGCTGGAGATGTATCCACTAAGATTCAGCTGGAGGGAACGGCGCGTGTTGCCGCCTGGGAGATCCAATGCCTGGGGCTGCCCGCCTTGGGGCAGCGATTCGATAACGGTGACATTGGGTTCAACCTGGAGATCTGGAAGGACGATAGTCCGCTATTGTTGGAGCGGTTGTCTTTGACCACGCAGGTGTTGGATAGTCTGAGCGGCATGCGGGGAATGCCGGTGATTGGAACGATGGTCGTTGGACCGGCAACCGATAGGGCTTGCGAGATGGCGCGGGGAGTCCTCGTTACCGCCCTGCCCGATTGTTGTGGGGCAACGCTGGTTGATGGGTTATTAGTGGTCCGTTATCTTGGTGAATCGACCTCGCGGGTACGCCATCTGTTTTTTCGCGTCTGGTTGATTCTGCGACAATTGCTACTCGGATGGCAGCCTTGTGCGCCCCGTATCTGGGCAACTTGAGAGGATTGAATAATGGAGTTGACACCAAGGGAGAAAGACAAGCTGATGCTGTTCACGGCGGGCTTGCTGGCAGAACGCCGCAAGGCGCGTGGACTCAAACTCAACTACCCCGAAGCTGTGGCATACATCAGCGCAGCCATTTTGGAGGGTGCACGTGACGGACGCAGCGTGGCCGAACTCATGGAGTTTGGCCGTACCGTGCTTGCCCGTGATGAGGTCATGGAAGGTGTTGCCGAGATGGTTCACGAGGTGCAGGTGGAAGCTACCTTCCCTGATGGAACCAAGCTGATCACCGTGCATGACCCCATACTCTGAGGAGGTCAAGATGAAACCGGGAGAAGTGCTAACCGTTCCAGGAGATATCGAGCTAAACCACGGCCGCGAGACGGTCCGGGTGGAGGTGGCCAATGTTGGGGATCGCCCGATTCAGGTCGGTTCCCACTACCATTTTTTTGAGACCAACCCGGCGTTGAGATTTCAACGGGAAGTAACATTGGGGTTTAGGTTGAATATACCGGCGGGGACCGCGGTACGATTTGAGCCAGGCCAGTCGAGGGAAGTGGAACTGGTAGCCTTTGCTGGGGAAAGACGTATCTTTGGCTTCAATGGCAAGGTAATGGGCGTGCTGGAGGATTGAGGATGGTAAGGATTTCGAGAACGGCCTATGCGGAGATGTTTGGACCTTCCACCGGCGACCGAGTAAGGCTGGGTGATACCGATCTCTGGATTCAGGTCGAAGATGACCGCACCATCTACGGAGAGGAGGTCAAGTTTGGTGGCGGAAAGGTCATTCGGGACGGAATGGGACAATCGCAGTGTTTCGGGCCCGAGGTGGTGGATGTGGTGATTACTAATGCGCTGATACTGGACCACTGGGGTATCGTCAAGGCGGATCTTGGGATCCGCGGCGGGCGTATCAGCGGAATCGGCAAGGCGGGAAATCCGGATGTGCAGCCCGGGGTCGACATCGTGATCGGACCGGGTACCGAAGTTATCGCGGGAGAAGGAATGATTCTTACCGCGGGAGGCATTGACGCTCACATACACTTCATCTGTCCTCAGCAGGTAGAGGAGGCTGCAGCTTCTGGAATTACCACTATGCTGGGCGGAGGAACCGGACCGGCTGCCGGTACCAATGCCACCACCTGTACTCCCGGATCTTGGAACATCAATCGCATGTTGCAGGCGGCGGAGGCTCTACCCATGAACCTGGGCCTTCTCGGTAAAGGCAACGCCAGTCTGCCCGAGCCACTGGATCAGCAGATTCAGTCAGGGGCGATGGGTTTGAAGCTCCACGAAGACTGGGGTACCACACCCGCCACGATAGATAACTGTCTCGCGGTAGCTGATCGGTTCGATGTTCAGGTAGCCATACATACCGACACGCTGAATGAATCGGGCTTTGTCGAAAACACGCTGGCGGCAATTGGTGAGCGCACTATTCATACGTATCACACGGAAGGTGCGGGCGGCGGGCATGCCCCGGACATCATTAAGGCCTGTGGCCGCGCCAATGTTTTGCCCTCATCCACTAACCCTACCCGGCCCTACACCGTGAATACTGTGGACGAACACCTCGACATGCTTATGGTGTGCCATCATTTAGACCCCGGAATTGCTGAAGACGTTGCATTTGCGGAGTCGCGGATTCGGCGTGAGACAATCGCTGCCGAGGATATTCTCCATGATCTGGGCGCATTCTCCATGATTGCCTCCGACTCCCAGGCGATGGGGAGAGTGGGAGAGGTGATTTGCCGGACCTGGCAGACGGCACACAAAATGAAGATGCAAAGGGGGTCGTTGGAAGGGGATCCGAATGTTCATGACAACTACAGGGCTAAGCGGTATATCGCCAAGTACACCATCAACCCTGCCATCAGCCACGGCATCGCCCATGAGGTGGGCTCGGTGGAGGTGGGGAAACTGGCAGATTTGGTGCTCTGGCGCCCAGCTTTCTTTGCGACTAAACCCAGCTTGATTCTCAAGGGCGGCATGATCTCCATGGCGCCCATGGGAGATCCCAACGCCTCGATTCCAACACCGCAACCAGTCCACTATCGGCCGATGTTCGCGAGTTTGGGCGGGGCCCTGTCAGCGACCAGAATGACCTTTCTCTCAGCGGCGGCCATGAGCGCGGGGATTCCTGACAGACTGGGGCTGGGATCCCTAATCGGAGTGGTCGGTGGTTGCCGGGGAATTACCAAAGCCGACATGGTGCACAATGCCTATCTGCCCCATATCGAGGTAGATCCACAAACCTACGAGGTGCGGGCCGATGGAGAGTTGTTGGTATGCGACCCCGCGGTTGAGCTGCCTCTGGCACAGCGTTACTTTTTGTTTTAATCGCCGTGCTCAAGTTGACCCAAGTGCTGGAGCATGAGGCAGAGGTGTCTCATACTTTGACGATGCGCTTTGAGCAACGCACTCGTGGCAGGCTGCGTGTTACCCTGGATAGCGGGATTCCGGCGGGATTGTTTCTGCCCCATGGTCATTGTCTGAAGGACGGTGATCTTTTAGCCGGTGACGACGGTGTGGTGGTGCGGGTGGTAGCGGCCCCCGAGCCGGTTTGCACGGTGCGCTGTGATCAGCCATTGCAGTTGGCGCGGGTCTGTTATCATCTGGGCAATCGCCATGTGCCCCTACAGATAGAGGCGGACAGGGTCCGGTTTCTGCAGGACCATGTGCTTGAGCAAATGGTGCGGAGTCTGGGGCTAGAGCCAACGCGGGAGCAGGCGCCTTTTCAACCAGAGGCGGGTGCGTACGGCAGACATGAGCATGGCTGACGTCACCGGTAATTCTGCACAGATCCGGCTGATGCACTTGGTAAGTCCATCGCTGCCGATCGGAGGGTTCACCTATTCCCAGGGATTGGAGTGGGCGGTAGAAGCGGGTTGGATTAGAGGCGCGGAGGATCTGTCCAATTGGTTAGAAGGTTTGCTTGAGACCACCCAAGTGCGGGTTGATATTCCGATCCTGATCCGTTTATACCGCGCGTGGGCGGTAGCGGACGAGGTGGAGGCCAAATACTGGAGCCGGCAACTTCTGGCCTGGCGGGAGACCCGCGAGCTACGGTTTGAGGAATCCAGTCGAGGGCGGGCATTGGCCAACCTGTTGATCAGCCTCGGGGTTGAAGGGGCTAATCGTTGGCAGTCCACACTGGCACTGTGCCAGCCCGCGGGATTTGCTTTGGCTGCACAGTGTTGGGGCATTCCTTCCAGCGATGCGGCGCGGGGGTACCTTTGGAGCTGGTTGGAAAACCAGGTTATCGCCGCGATAAAGCTCGTTCCATTGGGGCAGACCGAGGGGCAGAGGGTTCTCCATGGCTTAGTGGACAGATTAGCTGCAGGCGTGGAGCAGGGGATGATACTGAAGGATCATGAAATTGGTGCCGCCTCTCCGTCCATGGCTATCGCGAGTTGCCTACACGAAACCCAGTACACACGATTATTCAGATCCTGAGAGTGCGTGTCATGAATGATCAAAGATCACCGTTGAGAGTAGGAGTAGGAGGGCCGGTAGGCTCCGGCAAGACGGCGTTGTTGGACCGCCTCTGCAAGGCTATGCGGGACCGGTTCGAGATTGCTGTTGTTACCAATGATATCTATACCCAGGAAGACGCCCGTTTTTTGATTAACAGCCGGGCGCTAGAGGAGCGGCGTATTGTTGGTGTAGAAACCGGTGGTTGTCCCCATACAGCGATTCGTGAGGATGCGTCCATGAATCTTGCTGCCGTAGCAGACCTATCACAGCGTTTTCCAGAACTGGATATCGTTTTCGTGGAAAGCGGCGGCGATAATCTTGCTGCGACCTTCAGTCCAGAACTCGCCGATATTACCCTCTATGTGATAGATGTCGCGGAAGGCGAAAAGATTCCGCGCAAGGGTGGCCCGGGTATTACCCGCTCGGACCTACTGGTGATCAATAAGATTGACTTGGCCGAATATGTCGGTGCTTCCCTACAGGTCATGGAGCAGGATAGTCGCCGCATGCGAGGTGATAGGCCCTTTGTGTTTACCAACCTCAAGACTGGCGATGGTGTGGATCAGGTGGTGGAATTCCTGATCGAGCAGGGGATGTTGCGGCCCAGTTAGCCGGACATGCCGGGGGAATGAAACATGTCAGTGGTGAGATGCAGCATCGAGAGCCTGATATCCGAGGCCCTCGATACCATGGATCAGTCCGCGACGGTGCAGCAGGGGGTGGCACTGATGGCGAAGAGGAATATCGGTTCGCTGATCGTCACCAACCGGGAGCAGGTTGTTGGCCTGTTTACCGAACGCGACCTCATTACCCGGGTGGTAGGAGTGGGTAGGGCAGTGACGGAAGTGACATTGGGAGAGGTCTGCACCCGGAAGCTGGTCTCCATTTCCAGCGGGAGCTCCTGCCATGATGCCATAGGTAGGATGGAAAAGAATAGATGCCGCCGCTTGGTGGTATATCGGGGCGACCATTTTATTGGTCTCGTCAACTTGACCGACGTGGCGGCGGCATTGGCTCGAAACAGAAAGCGCAACAACACAATGGTCAACTTGGTTGCTGGACTCAGTCTGGCGGCGATCATCGTGGTTATCGCCCTGTTGCTCTACAACTTGCCTCGCATCCTACAACTCGCCGACCGGACCATGAGTTGAGAACGGTGCGTAGTAGATTTACATTGGTCAACGGAGTGGTCGGCCGCAACCCATAAGGGTCGCGTCATGGAACTGAACCTCCACCTTTACGGGGTAGCTCTGGCCGGACATGCTATCCGTACAACTCCCGGGACTTAGCAATACGGATAAGGTTTGCCCGTCTGTTCGGGCAACATAGCGGGTGGAGGGAGAGGTATCATGGCGGTCGGTTCGTGACGGATGGGGAAATAGCTGGCTGGTTTGCCCATAATCGGTAACCAGATGAATCGATACTCCTTCCCTAATTTCCATGTGCCAGCCCGGTTCGTTTCCCACCGCGCGAAAGTCCACACCATTTAGCCTGGCGTGTTCCCAGACAGCCAATGCGGGATCGTTTCGACATTGTCGGTGGTGCACGGTGTCGGTTACCAACAATGCCTCTTCTCCCTTGCTCCAGAACACGAGGCCAGCTGCGTCGCGGTATCGGGTGCCGGAAGCGGAAGGGACCCTGATAAGCCTCGCCGTTTGCTCAGGCAGGAACAGCCGGAGCTCGTTCCCTGACTCCAATCTGGCGACAAAGCGGTAGTTGTCCGGGCAGTTGTAGGCAAAGGTTTGCACGGGCGCTTCCGAAGGCGCGGTATCTGGTTGGTTTGACTCCAGCTCGGCCAAGCGGACACAGGTGCAGGCGCTCAAGACCGCCAACCCTAACATGGGCAACCGCCGCCAAGTGATCATGGCAAGCTACTTCGAATGCTTTTTTCGTGCCGGTTACTCGGGTTGGTGATTTGCGGCCTCCTTGATGGACTGGGTGTTGATAGCCGGGAGGTATCCTGGACGGGGCTTGGCCCGCCGGATGAATTTCTTGATGATTCCCTCGAGGTTTGGATGTTTTTCCGCTGGACTTTCTCCCCGGCCGATGCCTCCCCCAAATTCAACAAACAGGTCTGTACCGTGATTCAAGGCAGTTTCCATGCAGCCTACCCAATTCACCGGGTGAAAAAGTTGAAAGAAGAGTCGGGATTTTATTGTTTCCCCATCGTCGGCGTGAAACCCTCCTGTGTAGTTTGAAAGCACCTGAATGGAGAGCGGATTGAAGCTGACTTTATTCAGGGCGTCACGAAATAATCGGGCCGCCGTAACCATATAATAGGTATGGAAGGCGCCTTCGGTTTTAAGCCGAATCGCCCGCTTCTTGGGGTGGAGTTCCGTTAACGCTAACTCCAGCTTGTCCAAATCCGTTCCGGCGCCACCGACTACCGTCTGGTCTGGTAGGTTGAGTCCCGCGATCCCGCAAAAATGCTTGTCGGCAAGGGGGCGGGCTGCATCAAGATCAAGGGTGAGGGCTGCCATCTCTCCTTCCCCATGCTCCCCCATCAACTCTCCACGGCGGGCCACGAGCATGAGGGCATCCTCGAAGCTCAGTGCGCCGGCCACTACCAGCGCGCTGTATTCCCCGAGACTGTGGCCCCCGGCGGCTACGGGTTGCAACGGATGCCCAGCCAGTTCCTGGTACACGGTAAGGCAGGCGATATGATGGGTAACCAACACCGGCTGGGTATAGCGCGTCAGGTTGATCTGGCCATCGGGGTCTTCAAAAGAGAGTTTTGCCATGTCGTATCCGAGTACGTCGCTGGCCTGCTGATAAAGCCGACGAACCGACTCGAACTCTCGATAAAGATCGCTGCCGATCCCAGGGTACTGGGAACCTTGGCCGGGGAAGATGAAGATAGCGCGCTGTTGTGTTTCGGACATGTCATAACTCACGAATTGTTGGAGGGCAGCCGCGAGCATAGACATTTCATAAGGCAACGACAAGCGAAGGAACCGACCGTTGCTCGATGCCCGGAGGTTGAGCCTCGTCAAAGCGACGTCTCAAGGTACTACCGTAAACTGATGCCGAAACTAGAACGGAAACCCAAATGCCGCATTAAGTGGCAAACGGATTCCCTTTCTGTTCTCATGGGATGGTTAATTAAGTAATAAGGAGTAGGCATGAGCGTGAGATTAATGGTGTTGCCGTCCCGCGAGGCTACGGCGATTCGAGTTGTCAGCATTCCCGCCGATGTGGAGGCCCAGGAAGCGTTTCGTCATGTCACCGGAGTTATCTCAGAGGTTGAGGAAGTACATCCCGATTATCGCTGGGAAGATATAGAGGATGCACTCGACGCGCATGGATACCAAACACAGGAATTTGTACTGGGCCCTACCCTGGGCTGATTACTGAGTTGCGTCGACCGGTTGCCATGGCCCATGGAGTTGGCACCGAGTATAGGCGCCCTTTGCCTGCAGCCGCTTCCGATGGATGGCCGATAGTATACCCAGCGCCTTGTTTCTCGAAGGGCAGACTCAGTAAGGTTTCACTCACGGCGGCCTCACTTGTGAGCGGGTAGTTCTGCGCATCCTGCCGCTGCTCCAGGTCTCGCAACTGACCGACCAGATCGAAGTGTGTGCTGATCGTTCTCCTCGGAGCAAGGTCTCGCCGAATCCACGGTATTTGCAACACCACGTAAAAGAAGGGTCTTTGAACTTATTGAAGGGACGGGCGGTCACAGCTAAAGCCTATTGAAACGATCTTGAATAACCAAGAAGAGGAACGACTATGTGGCTCTCGGGAAAGATACAGCGCATGCCGTCGCCAGAAGAGGCATTGCCGGGCCGGAAGGAAGAAATGGTGGTGCCCGAAAAACACTATGTCATGGGCCAGGTATTACGCCCCCCCTTTCCCGAGGGAATGGAAACCGCCCTATTTGGGTTGGGTTGTTTTTGGGGAGCTGAGCGGCGTTACTGGGAAACTGACGGAGTGTTCAGCACCGCTGTGGGTTATGCCGGGGGATACACACCCAACCCGACCTATGAAGAGGTTTGCAGCGGCCTCACAGGTCACAATGAGGTGGTGCGGGTGGTATTTGATCCCTCTCAGGTCAGCTACGAGAAGCTACTCAAGGTGTTCTGGGAGTCACACGATCCTACTCAGGGAATGCGCCAGGGAAACGATCGGGGCACCCAGTACCGCTCGGGAATCTATGTTGGCAGCGCGGTACAACGGCAGCTGGCGGAACAATCCAAGGCCCGTTACCAGGTTGCGCTATCTGAGCGGGGACTGGGTGAGATCACTACCGAGATCCTAGATGCGCCGGTTTTCTATTACGCCGAGGCCTATCATCAGCAGTACCTGGCCAAGAATCCCGGGGGATACTGTGGCCTGGGAGGTACCGGGGTTGCCTGCCCTGGAACCGGCCGGGTGTCCGAAAGCGTCACCTAAAGCTCGCCGCAAGGCGATAAACCGCGAGGTGTACGGTGGGGTAGGCCGTTACTAGTTGGTTGTACGACCGCTTGCACCTACTTTTCCGCTCAAAATGGGGGCGTGGGGCAGAGCGATCACAACCAAGCAGCTTTTTACATGCTACCGGTCCACCACAGAGCCTGGAATCCAGCGGGGTAGCAAGAACGGCATTTCTCACCCGAAGACATCTGAAGGTCGCGGAAACGGGGTTTCCAGTGCGTCCATTACCTGCGATTTGCTGATGAAAAGTGTGTTCCCAGCCCTCCAGGCGCGAAGTATTTTCCTTTTAGTGTCAGTAGTTTTTACAGAAATACCTTATAGGAATTAATAAATTAGCTCAACTGATTGATAATTTGTCAAAAACGCGAAATGGCCCGGATATTGCTGAGCTTAAATTTGTAACTTGTTTGGCAATTTTGCGTTATGGCAGGTTTGATAGGGGCTATCGTAAATGAAGTACTTTTGTTTGGAACCAAATTCGCCTGGTCTTTCCCCGGGGCACAAATGGCTGCTTTCCGGTATTGCCGTGCTTGGATCGGTTTCGCTGGTGGTCGTCGCATCAAGTCTGCTGGGAAATCATCAGGCGCCATCATACCGGCCTGCCATACCACTGGGCAAAGCTGTTTCAATTTCAGCTGCCACTGAGACGACTAACCCATCTAACAGCGCCCTGGAGGAGCTCGAACCCTATTCCGGCGCACCCGTTTGGGGTGAGGCGTTGGCGGACGACCCGGTAACGGGTGAGGCCGAAGAGGAGGAGCTGTTTGCGGGAATCGGTTATTTCGCTCCGGCGGACTTTATTGCCGGCAATGCTCCCCAGGGGGCTCCGGTAACCCAGCCGAATTATCAATTAAAAAAGCAAGCGATAGCAGTGGAAACGGGACGCGGCTTTGGTCCTGGGAAGCGAATAGTAGCGGGACGACCGGCTAGCGGCGGTCTTCCCGTACTTGCAAGCCGCACTCCGGGCAAGCAGGCCGATGGGCCAGCGTCGTCGCCTGTTAAAGATGTCGCGGGAGATCCGTTGTATCCGGTGCAGAACTCCGCGGTTCCGGGGAGTGATCCTCTGCCCCAGTCCGTTTCCGTACCACCTGAGGACCCGGTCATCACCACGACCCCGGTTATACCTCCGATTCCGGAAGACGGCCACCCGACCGGGAATCCGGTGGCCGATTCTTCCCCGAACCATGCTCCAGTTAGTGGGACAGGGCATCCGGCCGATGAGGTGATTGGGGAGTCTCCTTCGGCTCCGAAATCGCCTGCCGTGGCAGGTAACCCAACCCCGGAAAACAACGGTGGCGGAGGCGGCGAGTCGAGTGATCCCCTCCCGCAGTTGACAGGGCCTGAAATCAGCCAGGTGACGGTTCCGGATGATGAGTGGTTTTCTCCCGGCAATTCCCCGGGTATCGCGCGGGTCGACGGTGATTTTTCGCTCGATGGAGGTACCTTGCTGTTCGAAATAATGGGTCCTCTGGTAGGTGACGAATATGATCAGCTGATCGTCGAGGGTATCGCGGAACTCAATTCCGGAAACGTGGTGTTTGCATTCATCAACGGGTACCGTCCGCTCGGGAGCGACATGTTCGACTTAATTCTCGCCGAGCAGATTCTGGTGAATCTGGATAACGTCAATTTTTACTACGGCCTGTTCGAAGATCCCTATACGTTGCATGCACCTAGAAATCTTGAGGTTTATAACACACTGGATCTCGGGGATGGGGTGGTAGATGAGATCACCCTTTACGATGGCATCCAAAATCCCAATATACCTGGCCAGTTGATGTTTGATGACGTGATGAAGATTGGCTACATGGAGATTCGGGCGCTGGAGCGGGAGCCGGGGTCGGATGAAACATTTACTCCTTTGGAACTCGGCAGAGCCAATGTGCTGCCAGCACCTGAGTCGATTTTGCTTCTATTTACCGGATTACTGTTAATCGGTACGTTTTGGAGAGGTCGGCTGGACGTTTGATCAGGGCACCGTCCGTGTATGCCGAGTGGCCGCACGCACGCTACGCTAACAACAAGTCTTTAAGGATTGATCAGTTAGTCGTGCAGCCCCCACCCTTGAGACCACCGGCACAGGTTTCTTGCTAGCGTGGTACCTCCGAGCCCTTGTGCTCTCGATGGGTGGCTTCCGCTTACCGTGGCTGGAGACTCAGGGGGCGCGGCAGGTGCGGAAGATTTAGGGACGTCGCTTAGCACATCGATAAACGCAAAGGTTTCGAGAGGTTAATTGGTATCGATTGGCGCTGTGGTAACAGGCGGCAGCTTGTAGATCAGCGCCCTTTGAGTACCCAAGCTCGAACTCTCCTCACCGCCGTCCTGACGGGCTCTGGTTCTACTTCGACCACGATCAGGATTTAAATCGGAGTGAGCCTAAATTCTTCAATGTGATGCACCGCTATCCGGCGTAGTTTGGCAAGCCGTTCTACCACAAACCGATTAAACTTGGATAGTGGGCTTGGAAGATGTCCCGGTTCGTTTCAAATCAGTTGTTGTACGGCCACCATATAGAAGGCAGTGCCCACGCAGATACTGAGTAATGCATGACGCCAGAGCAGATGAGTGCCAACGGTAAGCATAGCGGCAGTCAGTTCCGGCAGGCCGAAGGGAGAGGTGGCGAATTCGACACTGCCGAAACTGTAGAGGACCAGCAGGGTCATGATGGCGGGGGGGATGTAGCGAGCCAGGAACTGAAGCATGGGATGGTCTGCTTTTCCGCTCAGCAGGATGAAAGGGGCTGATCTGGTAAGAAAGGTAACTCCTGCCATGATCAGGATTACCGGCAGCAGTTCTTGGAGATTGGCCATCATGAGTTACCCGAATAGCGGTACCTTAGCACTAACAGGATGAGCGATAGGCTAATTGACACCAGTAGCATCTGGGTCTTGAAGTAAATCAAGGCTATCAAGCCGCAACTAGCCGCCACCAGAAAAGGAAAGACGGTACGCACTGCTTTCCATTGTTCTAACAGCAACACAAGAAATAGAGCTGTTAGGGCGAATTCCATGCCCGTACTGTCAAACTCGACTGCTGAGCCGGTAATCGCTCCCAGGGTGCATCCCACGACCCAGTAACTCTGATTTAAGGCAGTGATGGCAAAGTAATAATCGCTGGGATCACCCGCTACCGGAGGAGTGGCGCTGGTAGCCAATGAATAGGTTTCGTCGGTCAGCCCAAAGATCAAATACAGCTTTTTTAGGCCACTGCAACGATAACGGTCTAGCATCGAGAGTCCGAAAAAGACATGGCGCAAGTTCAGCGCGAAGGTCGAAACCGCTATCTCTATGAGTCCGGCGTGGGCGGCTAGCAGTCCCACCGCCATGAACTGGGCGGCGCCGGCATAAACCAGCAACCCCATGAGTGTGGCCAGGTACCAAGGATATCCCAGGTCTTGAAACAGGATACCGAAGGCCATTCCAAGGGGTACGTAGCCGAACATCACCGGTAGGGATGCGCGCCAGGCGGCGGGCAAGACATGCATTTCGATCTACAATTACTTGGCGACGAATGTTTGGGCAGCTACGTTTGTGGGGCCGGCAATCGGCCACATTAAGGCTTCAACTCTACGGTGCCGTTGATTCCAACCTCAATACGTTGTTTGCCGGCTTCCAGGGTTGGCGGCACGGCTTCGGCCTGCATCGACATGGCGACTCCCTTGGATCGGTAAAGGTGCGGTGAGGCCCCTGAGCTAGTGACGTGCAGCTCCACCAACCGGTAGTCCTTTCGGCCCCATTCCTTGGCGAGCAAGGTAGCGCGCTCCCGAAAGGCGGAAACAGCATCGGCAGTAAGCCGCTGCTCGGTATCATTTCTGAGTTTCGGAGATACTTCGTAAGAGATCGCCGACAGCATGAGCCAGCCTTGGAGTTCTCCAATCAGCTCGCTGAGCAAGGGCGCATCCAAACTCTTGAGCTGAATCGACTGTCGGACCCGCCAGCCACTCAGGTGCTGTTTGTTGTACACCGGACTGGTGTGGTACTCCAGCGTCTGAACGGCGATGGTCGGATGTTGTTTAGCCCGTTCCACCGCCTTTGAGATGGCTAGGTTAACGTTCCTCGACAACGAAGACGGATTGCTGCCCTCCTCTTGAGCGTAGAGAATTGCGATGAGCGTATCGTTTTCCACCTCCTCGCCACTGCTGACGGAGAGATGGATGCGGTCGTAAGTGAGCGGTTGGTCGGATAGTGCGGGATGGCAGGACAGCAGCAGTAAGAGCAGGACGGTAAATCTAGCACGCATGGCGGTTCCTTATTCGGTCTGAGAATCTGACTATTGGCCTGAGAGCATATCACTCCGTTCGCTTGGTATCACAGGTGATCGAAACGGTCGAACTCGGTGCTGAATTGGCCGCGTCCTTGCGTCATACTGCGTAGTACCGTTGTGTAGCCTAGGAGTTGAGCGAGTGCCATTTCGCAGGAGATGGCAGTCATGCCCACGTCGTTACGGGTATCCCGAATGACCGCATGGCGCGCTTGCAGATCACCAAGCACGGTTCCCAGGTTTTGTTCTGGAACGACGATTTCCGCGACCATGATGGGCTGCAATAGAACCGGTGCTCCTGCTGCCAGAGCCATTCCTACAGCGCGTGACACGGCGGCTTCCAATATCTCGATAGGCGGTATAGACGAGCCAAAGAATTCCACTTCCGCTATTTGAATATCAACATCTTCCAACGGCGCACCCTCAATGGGTCCGCCGCCCAAGGCAAACCGAACACCTCTTTCCAGTGCCTGCTGCTGTACTACCGTGAAATGAGTATTCTCCGGTAGGATCTTGGGGGAGATGGTGGTGTGGACACCCGTGCCGCGCTCGGCAGGCGTTACCCTGGCGACTACCCGCACGCGCAGCGGCTCACCTCTTCCGGTGGGTTCCAGGGGGGGTTGAAACAAGTGGTCGCCAAGACCCATGCTGGTTACCGTTTCACGCAGTGCCACCGCGGGCTTCCCAGTCTTTACTGGCAGGTTGAATTCCCGCTCCAGCCGCTCGACGACAATCTGCAGATGTAGTTCGCCCATGCCGCTAAGCAATCGCTGGCCGGTATCTGGATCTTCGGAAAATTTAAGAGTAGGGTCCTCTTCCTGCAATTTTTCCATAACCTCTAGAAACTTGTCTTCCTGATCGGATGAGGCGGGTTCTATCGATCGGCTGAGCACCGGTTTACGGGTTTCGATCCGCTCCAGAGATACCAGCTGTTGTGGGTCGCAGAGCGTATCCCCGGTGGCGGCATGGCGGAGCCCGGCCAACAGTACTATCTCGCCAGCATGGGCCTGGTCTATTCGTGTCTTTTTGGCCGCGTCCACGTCGAATATCCGCGCCACATTCTCGGTCAGGGTGCGCCCATCGGGTTGCTGAAAGCTCACCCTATCTCCGGGTTTGAGCGTTCCCCGGTACAGGCGCGCAAATACGTGCCGCCTGCCTTCCCACATCTGCACCTTGAACGCCAGTGCGGTTAGCGGCCCTTTATCCGTCATTTCAATGCGTTGCTGGTCTCCATTCGCCAAGAAGGCAGTGGCGGGCGGACGGTCGAGGGGACAGGGTAGCAACTTTATCACGCCATCGATCACGGGCTGGACTCCCAGGTTGTGCAATGCTGAGCCGCCAAAACAAGGATAGAGCTTTCCGGAAAGCGTAGCCTGGCGAAGTGCCGCCCAGAGAGTTTCCCCATCGGGTTGGCGCCCGGACAACACCTGATCGGCAAGGATGTCGTCAGTATCGGCGATGTCCAGCAATAGCGCCTCCCGTCGATCCGCAAACTGCCTCCAAAGCTGGGGTTCGCAAGGCTCTTCGATGGCCTGCTCCCCATGTACCCCCTCGAAACGTATCAGGGTTCCATTCAGTAGGTGTAGCACTGCGTTTTGACCAGGGAGAGGCAGGGTAATTGCGACTGGCCGCCCCCCTAGCCGCTTACCGATACTGGCCAAAACTTTATCGAAATCTGCGCCCGGTCGATCCATTTTGTTGATGAAAAATAGGCAGGGGAGGGCAAACTTCGCTCGCTGACGCCAGACCGTCTCTGTTTGCGGTTCGACACCCCGTACCCCGTCCAGCACCAGGACGCAGCCATCCAATACCCGCATACTGCGCTCTACTTCGATGGTGAAATCTACGTGCCCCGGCGTATCGACTATTTGTATCAAATGGTCGTGCCAAAGTGCCTTGGTGATAGCGGAGGTAATGGTAATGCCATGGCTCTGTTCTTCCGCCATATAGTCCATGTGGGCGGCCCCGTCGTGTACCTCGCCAATCTTGTAAAGGGCGCCCGTATAAAACAGGATTCGTTCCGTTAACGTGGTCTTGCCGGCATCGATGTGGGCGGCAATCCCAATATTACGCACCTGACGCAGATCTCGAATGCTAGTCATGGCCGTTGCCTGGGATGGCAGTTCGGCAGTTGATTGCGTGCGCCGATCGGTAAATACACAGTTGGGCGAGTTTCACTTAGGCGCCCGAGCTGGAATAAAGTCTCTGGCCGGCTTCGCCCACCACTTCCACATCGATGGGAAAGCCCTCCCTGAGACTTGCGGTAACGACACAAAAATCCTCAAATAGGTCAAGGCAGCGTTTCATGCGGGCAGCTTCTTCCAGTTCTCCATTGACCTTCAGGGTTACGTGGATGTTGCCTATCCGTAGGCGCCCTCCGGCATTGCGAGTAAGAGTGCAGGTAGCACGGGTATGCAGACTGCCCCCAGGCGGGGCATTTTTTGTTACACAGAAGAGCAGGCTGGCACTCAGGCAATTGGCCGCGGCCACGGCAAGCATGCGCGAAGGATTCGGCCCCTTTCCTTGACCAACCGGCGGCGTTTCATCGACCATCAAATCTTCTACGCCTTGGAGATTAAAATTCACCTTAAATTCATAGCCGTCCTGCTGATCCAACTCGATAGTGAATTTTCTTTCTTCCGACATGATTGCCCCCTGGTGCCTTTGCTATCGGTTATGAGTGGCTAGCCCCGCTGCTTACGGCGGCTGTTGGTCATTACCTTAGCACCAAAGCCGGCTGGCTGTGCTCCTTGGCGTTGATTTGTATCAAAGTGGGCGCGCGTGACACCTTGCGTTGGACCAATACAGGCCCATTATTCTCCGGCAATGGTCATCGGTGCCATTAACCAGGATCCGGTTCGGATGCTGCCGCGACGCTCCTCGTCACGGCCAACGGACTGAAGTCCGGTAAACATCGCCTTGAGATTGCCGGCAATGGTGATTTCTTCTACCGGGTGTTGTATTTCCCCGCCCTTGATCCAAAATCCGGCTGCACCCCTTGAGTAGTCTCCGGTAACCAGGTTCGTTCCGCTTCCCATCATCTCGGTAACCAGCAAACCTTCTCCCATAGCGTCAAGCAGGCCGCTAAGATCCAAGTTTCCGGATTCGATAATCAAATTGCGCACCCCCCCGGCATTGGCCGTGGTTTGCATGCCGAGCTTGCGAGCAGAATAGCTACCCAATAGGTAGCTCTGCAGGATCCCCCCGGTGACCAGATCTTTGGCGTAGGTAGCTACGCCTTCATTGTCGAAAGGGGCACTTGCCTGGCCTCTGGGTAGTCGTGGATTCTCCTGAATCCGAACAAACTCGGGGAATACTGGCTGCCCCAGCTGATCCAGCAGAAAGGATGAATGACGATACAGGGCCGAGCCGCTGATCGCACCGACAAGACTACGCAATAGGCTTACCGCTACTTCTGCCTGAAAGATGACGGGGGCTACTCTCGTGCCAATGCGCCGGGCGCCTAGTCTGGCCAACGTGCGCTCTCCTGCTCGGCGGCCCACGGCGGCTGGAGCCTCCAGCTCACCCGGAGTGCGTGCCGATGTATACCAGTAATCCCGCTGCATGCTGCCTCCCTGCTGGCCGACTACCGCACAGCTGAGACTGTGATGGCTGCTAGGATACCCGCCAATGAATCCGTGGCTATTACCGTATACTTGGAGTCCTCGCTGGGTATTCAGGGAGGCGCCCTCGGAATTGGTGATGCGTGGGTCCAGTTCACGGGCCGAATGCTCGCATTCCACGCATAGGGCGACTGCTTCATCCACCTCGATATCCCAAGGATGGAAGAGGTCCAGGTCGGGAATTTCGGTCGCCATCAGCTCCGGATCCGCTAACCCGGAGCAGGGGTCGTCGGTGGTAAATTTGGCAATATTGCAGGCCGCCCGTACCGTGTCACGCAGGGCTTCAGGTGAGAAATCGGAGGTGCTCGCGGTGCCTTTGCGGTGACCGAAATAAACAGTGATGCCGATACCTTGGTCGCGGGTATGTTCAATGGTTTCGACCTCGCCCAGGCGGGCGGTGACAGACAGCCCCGAATCGCTACTGACCCCTGCTTCCGCTGCACTGGCTCCTAGCTTCTTGGCCTCTCCAAGCAGGTCATGAACTAACTGTTGCAGATACTCCTGGCGTTCTATGGTGTCATTCATCGTGTGATTCGGCTAATAGTTGGTTCCACCCACGGTTAGTTCGTCCACCCTGAGGGTGGGTTGGCCTACCCCCACGGGGACACTCTGGCCCTCCTTGCCACAAGTTCCCACCCCCTCGTCCAGTTGCAGGTCATTGCCGACCATGCTGACTTTGGTTAGAACATCCGGCCCATTGCCGATCAAAGTGGCTCCCTTGACCGGATGCGTTACCTTGCCGTTCTCGATGAGATAGGCCTCGCTGGCGGAAAAGACAAACTTCCCGGACGTGATATCCACCTGCCCCCCCCCGAAATTTACCGCATAGAGGCCCTTAGCGACCGAGGCGATGATTGCTTCGGGCTCATGGTCTCCCGGCAGCATATAAGTGTTGGTCATGCGCGGCATAGGCAGGTGGGCATATGATTCGCGCCGCCCGTTTCCAGTTGATTGGGTACCCATTAACCGGGCGTTAAGTCGATCCTGCATGTAACCTTTGAGGATGCCGTTCTCGATGAGGACTGTCCTCTGACCGGGGACTCCCTCGTCATCTAAGGTCAATGAGCCACGTCGGTTAGGTAAGGTCCCGTCATCCACCACAGTGCAGCCCTTGGCGGCAACTCGTTCGCCAAGCCTACCGGAAAATGCGGAGGTTCCCTTACGGTTGAAATCGCCCTCCAGCCCATGGCCGATGGCCTCATGGAGAAGTACTCCGGGCCAGCCTGGACCCAGTACTACCGGCATGGTGCCGGCAGGCGCATCCCTGGCTTCCAGATTGACCAGCGCTTGGCGGGTAGCCGTGCGGGCATAGGCGAGTGCCCGCTGATGATCGAGAAAGAACTGCAGCCCAGATCTGCCACCACCACCGCTCGATCCTTGCTCACGTTTGCCGTTCTGCTCAACGATAACGTGAACGTTACAGCGCACCAGAGGTCGTACATCGCCGTGCATGCTGCCGTCGCTACCTACTACGAGAATGATATCGTGGACGGCAACCAGGCTCGCAATTACCTGTGTTACGCGTGGGTCCTGAGACCTGGCTTCGGCATCAATGCTCCGCAGCAGTTCAATTTTCTCCACTTCGTTGAGACTCTGGAGCGGATTCATGGACGGGTAGTAAGCAGGAACGGAGGCGCCGCCAGAAACTTTGATGCGGCTATTTCCACCCCCTACGGCAATGGCCCGTGCGGTTCGTCCGGCCTCTAAGAGCCGGTTCAGTTCTATTTCATCGCTGTAAGCAAACCCGGTCTTTTCTCCGCTGATGGCTCTTACCCCCACGCCTTGTTCGATATTGTAAGAGCCCTCCTTGACAATACTGTCTTCCAGTACCCAGGATTCCAGGCGGCTACTCTGGAAATAGAGATCCGCCGCATCGACTTGGGTTGATAACAGATGATCCATTACCCGGTTCAGGTCAGACTCTTGGAGGTTGGCAGGGGTCAGCAAGGTGGCACGAGCGATTTCGCAGGGTGATGTCATGACGGTCTAAGGTTGTCTCGCTGGTCTATCAGGTATGCAGGGAAAGATAAGGCTGGAATCCTCCAATTCAACCCCGCGGAATTAGCGGTGAATTTAGCTGGCTATGTTCAAGAACAGTGCAGCCGGCGGTGTTGGATAGTTGGAAAATTCCGCCGGGTATTCGTCAGGAAATCGAGGTCGATTACACCACTCACTGAGCCGGCATTGGTTGTTATCTGGTTGAGAATCGTTCCCCACGGATCAACGACCATACTATGGCCGTGGGTTTCCCGCCCGCTGATATGAAAGCCTCCCTGAGCCGCGGCGATAACGTAGCTAAGATTTTCGATGGCTCGGGCCCTGAGCAGGGTTTCCCAGTGTGCCTTGCCGGTGATGGCCGTAAAGGCCGCAGGCAGGCAAATGACCTCCATGCCTTGATCCAGCATGGCACGAAACAGCTCTGGAAAGCGAAGATCGTAACAGATCGCGATTCCAAGCTTGCCGAATGGGGAGTCGACCACGACAACGTGGTGGCCCGGTTCGATGCTGTTGGATTCTTTGTAGCGTTCGTTGGCATCCACGAGATTGACATCGAATAGATGCATCTTGTCGTAACGGGCAACCCGCTTACCCTGGTCGTCGAAAACCAGGCACACCGAGCGCACCCGGGTATTGTCATCGGCCTCCAGTGGGATGGTTCCACCCACCAGCCAAATTCCCAGACGCTTTGCCAACTGGCTCAGAAAGGTCTGGAGGGGACCGTTTTGGTCTGGTTCCGCCAGTGCGCAGACGTCGCGTTCTTTTTTTCCCATGAAGGCAAAATTTTCCGGCAGGACGACCAGGCCGGCACCCTTCTTCACAGCCTTTTCCACCAGCTGTTCCGCCTTCAGGAGATTGGCGCTGACGTTAGGTCCGCTGGCCATCTGGATGGCCGCGGCTAGTCGATGGCTCAGTGTCATGGATAGGACGTCGCTCCGGAAGTGGTTGTCAATCAACGCATAGAGGCTTGTGCTGGAGAGACTAGCACAGAAACTCGCCTGCAGGCAGCGCCACCAGTGCTATGAATTCTGGGAGCGGCTGCAACGCTGGGTTAGTCTACGCCTAGTGTTCCGTCTCGGGTTTCCTCAAAGGACGGAGATCTGGGCTTTAGGCTATTCTTCAGCCTTTGAAACAATCCCTCTTTGGGTTCCGGCTGATCGGCCGGGGAGAGGACTTCGCCGCTGTTACGCGATGAATCAGTATCCGGGTCGGCAGGCGGTTTCCTATTGTGCTGGGAGGCCGCTATCGGTTCCGGAGTATTGGGCTCTGCCGATGACCCCGGGGGTTGGGAAAGGGTGAAGACAGGTTCAGACCAGGGGCCCTTGACCTCATACTGACGTTGAGAAGCCTTGTCGAATTCGTCTCCAAAGAGGCCTTGGGCCACCAGCATCGCCGCCCCGCCAATAGGCCCTCCGGCCAGGAATCCCGCCACCGGAAGGGCGCCGGATACTCTCGGCGTTATGGTGATTAACTGGTCGAGCTCCTCGGTGACCAGATCGGTCCGTCCCAAGATATCAATTTGCGCGGAAGGACCTGTAATACTCAGATTGGTGGTATAGGCGCTGCCGTCTTTCAGGCGAAAGCTACCCTCGATGTGGTCAAAGGCGAGACCCTTTTGGGTCAGATCGCTGAAGTCTAGCCTGAGGCGCCGCTGCAACGCAGTGAGGTTGAGCAATCCAAAGATGCGCCCGACACCCGGCTCGACCTCGAGAAACCGGCCGTTTCCGAGCTGCAGATCGATGTTTCCGGCGAGCAGTTCCGTTCGATATCCTAGGGGATCACTCGGCCAATTCAACTCGGCACCGAACTCTCCCGGGGCGCCATCGATGTTCCGGGAGAATCCACATTTTTCCAGAAATTCCCCCAGTGAACGGGTGGCCAGGGAAAATTCCAGCTGAGTGAGCTGAGGGCTCGACACGGGGTGGATCCATTGCCCATGAGCGGCAATCTGTGCCAGCTCGGAGTTGAGGGAGAAATCTTGCAGTTTCAGCCCCTCCGGTAATTGGCTAGTAACCATCCGTAACTCCCCAAATGCGTGACCATTGATATTCACCTTCTTGATCGTTAGATCCGTGGCCGGGATTCGAGAAGGTTCCAGCGGGGCTGGGTTCGCTTCCGGTGGGTTTGTGGCTTCCGTAGCGAGCCAAGACGGATCGAATTCCAAATCGAGGCGTTCCATGGTTGCCTTCAGTGGCTGTGTGGACTGATCGAGGGGGATCTCGACAATCCCCTCCAAGCGCTGACTGCGAACGGTACCGGCCAGCCGCGCTCCTTCCCGGCGTAGATCCACATCGAACTGGTTTAGGGTAATGTCACCAAATTGTGCGCGCTCCAAGTGCAGCTGGACATGCTGCAGGGGAGGGCTATTGGCGGATCCTGTTGGTTGATCTGCGAGTTTCCACCAGGCAGCCAGATCCAACGTCGGCAATGTTCCTCGAATTTCGATGCCAGGCGCATCCGCCAACTCGGCCGGGCCGCCACCCAACTGAACGGTGGCTCGTTCGATGCCACCTTGGTCTTCCGGCAGCAGCAGCAGTTCGAAATCTGTTCCGTACCGGACTCTCACCGGCTGCGCTGTGGCTTTGCCGAGTGTGGTGGAGACCCTTATGTCGCCCGAATCCTTCGGGCTCTTACCCAGGGGAAGGGGCAAATCGATAGCGGTTCCGGTGAGGGCGGAGGTGGCCAGAATTTCGACGTCTTTGCGGCTGGCGGCGGCATGCGGGACATCAAGCCGCAGGTTCCAGATGCTGGATCCCGAAAATGGGAGGTTGGCGGTCTCCGGCGCGTATTGAGTCAGCGTCTCCCGGGAGATGGGACCACGGGCAGTGATACGCGTAGCTTGGTCCAATGTGGCCACGTCAACGGAAATACGACTGCCGAGCAGCGAGGCTTCGAGCCCCTGGGCCTTGACATGATCATGGCCAAATGCCAGCTCTCCGGTAATACCGGTGAGAGGTAAATGCCAATCTTCCAGGTGCAGGACTGCACCAGCGAGCTTGACGGCCCCGTCCAGGCGAAACGCATCCGAGGACGTGATTGGAACCTCCATGTCTATTCGGGTGTCGGCGCTCCCTTCGCTTCGTAAGCCTTCGGTAAGGGAAGAAAAGTTGCTCGCCAGGGGGGACTCGCGCAGTAACCGGAGGGTATCCTGAAGCGGCCCTCGGACATTGCCTGTGAACACCACGGGCGATGAGCCCGCAAGGTCCGCGATACTGCCCTCCGCCTCGACTAGTTGGCTGTCGAAGATTGTTCCCTGGTCAATCCAGGTGTGGAAGCTGTTGTTTAGGAAGCGTACCTGCGCGGAGACATTGGTGAGGGGAGGCCATTGGGGCCAGTAGTCAATGGTCATTGCTCGGCAGCGAAAGAATACCTCGAACACACCGTTGTGAGTCTTGTGGTAGGGAAAATCGTCCAGCGGACCACGCACTACCGCGCTCCCCGAAACCACCTGGCCATCGACGATGCTCCGGTCCAGCCATTTCACCACGGCCTCGGGCATGATTCCCACGGGGTAGTAATGGTGTGCATTGACCGCCAACCCATCCGAAAAGTCGGTATGCAGGTCCATTAACACAGGCTTTCCGGATTGTTCCGGAATCTCCATAGTCAGACGGGTGCGGGTGTGGATATCCCGGGTGACTGCCATGATGTTCCGTGAGTCGAGTCGCCAGCCACCCTCGGTTTCCCGGGTCCATGTCAGGTTTCCGCGTAACCGTTGCAGCTGTAAAGGATTGCGAAAGAGGTGGGGAAAACTCAGATTGGTATCCGTGCCGTCAAGTTGCAGTGCGCCCTTGTCTTGATCTATCCAGAAGCTGCCATCCAGGTGCGAGACTCCTGGAAGACGCTTCCATGGCTGGGTGGACAGGGTTGTGAATTTACCCTGCATGGACCACAGGTTTTGGCCGTTTTGCTGCCGGAAGTTTAACCTAAAATCCCGCAGATCGGTGTGCGGGGCAAGCGATGCCACCCTATCTTTGAACTCTCCCCAGGGAAGGGGCAGGGTACTGGCGACTGCCATGGCATCTTCTACCCGCGCAAATTGGATACCGGCGGAGAGGTTAAGTTGGCGCCGGTTGTCGTGGTTTACCCGGAGGGCCCAACGAGTAGGCGGCCAGCGTTTTCCGTCCCGTGTGAGGGTCAGGTCTTCGAGGGTGAGTTGCCAACCCTCAGGTTGGCTCCGCCAGTCGAAGTCCCCCCCCGTTTGATCCAGGTAAACAAATCGGTTGTCGGTGGCGGCTTCTCCGGGATTTGCCGTCTCGACCTTTACCCCATGAAGATCCAGGCGGCCGGTTACCCGGGATAATTCACCCTTTGACCAGTGCCACCAGCTCTCCATGTTGGCCGTACCGTCCTGGATATTCGGGACATCCACCGGCGGGTACGCATTCAGCAGTGTGGCGAGCGCGACATCCGTCCCCCTCAGATATAGGTCGGCATCCCACTGGCCAGAAGGGCTGATGCTACCCCGCAGATCGGCACGCAGCTCCAGCAGTCCCTTGGACTGGCCGGGAATAGGCAAGCGAGCATTCACCTGATGCCGGTTTACACCGCTGCGCAGTTCTGCCTGGATGCCGGTGTAGGACTGGGGCGGGGTTCCAGTCAGTTCGTTTTCCCAAACGATCTCACTCGCTTCTATACCAATCCGGTATGGGATCGGAGTCGACCCGCCATCCCTCGAGAGAAGCTCCAGTTTCTCCAGCCCAGTCACGCTTAGGGTTTTATCCTTCTTCAGCTTGAGGCCCAGGTGCACCTGGGAGAGGATGATTTGGCGCAACTTTATTTCTCTCGCCAGGATACTTTCCAGCAGGGCGACAGTGACTCGGACCTCCGGTAGTTTCAGCGCGGGATAATTCGGCCGATCTGGTGCGGAGACCGCGATGTCGGTAAAGATTAACTCGGGCCCTACACCATGCCAGCGTGCCGTTAGCCCACCTAAATGGACCGGCCTCTTGAGATTTTCCGATAACCAGTTTTCGGCTTCGGCGCGGTATTGGGACAAGTTTGGCAGCCACAAGCTGAAGACGACCAGCGCCAGGGCAATGAAGGAGAGGGCGATAGTCGAGATCTGCCTGAGTTTGATCGCGAGGTATTTAACTAAGGGGTTCATCCGGGCGTGGGGCCTAGATCAAGACGATATCGTAATGCTCCTGGGTGTAGAGCATCTCTACCTGTAGCCTGATACGTTTTCCGATAAATGCCTCGAGTTCCGCCAAGTAGGTGGATTCTTCGTCCAGTAGCCGGTCGATCACCTCCTGGGAAGCAAGCACCAATAGCGATTCCACATCAAATTGCCTTGCCTCGCGGTGGATTTCCCGGAAGATTTCGTAGCAGGTAGTCTCGGCGGTTTTGAGGGAGCCACGTCCGTTGCAACAGGGACAAGGCTCGCAAAGCACATGCTCCAGCGATTCGCGGGTACGCTTGCGGGTCATCTCCACCAAGCCTAACGAGGAGACCTCGGTGATCTGAGTCTTGGCATGGTCCCTTGCCAGACATTTTTCCAGTGCCCGCATTACCTGCCGCTTGTGTTCGTCATTAATCATATCGATGAAGTCGATAATGATGATGCCGCCTAGGTTACGCAGGCGCAGTTGCCGGCAGATGGCCTGCGCGGCCTCCATGTTGGTCTTGAAGATCGTTTCTTCGAGATTTCGATGCCCAACGAATGCTCCGGTGTTCACATCGATGGTGGTCATCGCTTCTGTCTGATCGATAACCAGATGTCCTCCGGACTTGAGATCCACCTTACGCTGCAATGCTTTTTGGATCTCGTCCTCAACGCCGTAGAGATCGAACAATGGCCGTGCCCCGGGGTAGTACTCTACTTTGATACCAAGATCCGGGATTAGCTTGTCGGCAAACTGCCTGGCCTTTTGCCAAGCATCCCGAGAATCGATGCGGACCCGTTCCACCTCAGGATTGACCAGGTCGCGCAATGCCCGGAGAAACAGCGGCAGGTCTTCATGCAACAGGGTCCCTGGGGAGGTAGCTTGACGCCGGTCCTGAATCGACTGCCAAAGGCGCAGCAGAAACTGCATGTCAGCGATGAGGGTCTCTTCTCCCACGCCTTCTGCCGCCGTCCTGGCGATAAATCCCCCAGGTGCATTGGCCGATTCCACGTGCTGGTCGATTATGCCCCGCAGGCGCGCCCTTTCCTCCAGATTTTCGATTTTTTGGGATATTCCGGTGTTGATGAGAGAGGGCATGAATACCAGGTAGCGGGAGGGAATGGAGACATTGGTGGTGAGCCGGGCACCTTTGCTGCCCAGGGGTTCTTTCACAACCTGAACGACAACCTCGCCACCCTCTCGCACCAAGTCGGTGATATTTTCGGTGGATTCATCTCCCTCGCGATGGCTGTAGGCGATATCCGAGGCATGCAAGAAGGCGGCACGCTCGAGGCCGATCTCCACGAAGGCAGCCTGCATTCCCGGCAGTACCCGACAAATACGGCCTTTATAAATGTTACCCACCAGGCCTAGCCGGTCCATGCGCTCGACGATGATCTCTTGGGCGGTGCCATTCTCGATGACCGCGACCCGGGTCTCGGGGGGGCTGACGTTGACCAGGATTTCTTCACTCATCGAGCTATGCTTGCCTTGATGCCGCTAACGGTTTAAACAGTTCGATACCCGCTTGTTGCAGCAGTTCCGCAGTTTCAAACAGGGGGAGCCCCATGACACCGGAGAAACTGCCCTGTAGATTCGAGACAAAGATTGCCCCCATGCCTTGTATACCATAACCTCCTGCCTTGTCACGGGGTTCGCCGGTCTCCCAATAGGCTTGGGCTTCCCCGGGCAGTATCTCTCGAAAGGTTACCTGACTCACGCTCAGGCGCGTGTATACCAGGGTGCCCACCAAGGCGACCCCAGTGATCACCTGGTGGGTACGCCCTGAAAGGCGCTCCATCATTTCCAAAAAAACCTCCCGGGTTAGCGGCTTGCCAAGAATCCTCCCGTCCACGGCAACCGTCGTATCGGCCGCTAGCACCGGCTGGGTCGCGGTCGAAGGGCGGAATCTGGCACCTGCCTCCGCCTTTGAAACCGCCAACCGCAGAACATAGTCGGCGGCAGCCTCCCCGGGCAGTGGTGTTTCGTCCAGGGCGACGTCGAGGGTCTCGTGAAACAGCCCGATCTGCTCCAACAATTTTCGCCGGCGAGGTGACCCCGATGCCAGCAGGACGCGGGGACTTACCGGCTCCATGAGGGGTTTCGGTTGGGTTTTGAAGAGGGCATGTCCGTTGTTTCCTATATGATCGGGCCGATGGCTGGTTCGTCCGGGAGACATCAAATTACATCAGTGTGGTGATGAAAGACAGCCAGGTTTGCGTCGGGTTGAATTTTCTTCGAGGTCTCTGGTGTTTGGATCCCGATTGACCCCGTTACTACGGAGGGCCAGGAAGGGTGGCTAGCCCCGGTGATAAGGATGGTTGTGCAGCAAGCTCCAAGCCCGGTATAGCTGCTCCGCGACGACGACCCTGACCAGCGTGTGAGGCAGTGTAAAGGAGGACAGAGACCAACGTTCATCGGCCCTTGTCAGGCATTCTGCCGCCAGTCCTTCGGGGCCTCCTACCAACAGGGCGATAGGCTGTCCACCGGCGAGCAGCCGCTCCAAATGGTTGGCTAACTGTTCGGTGCTGAATGTCCGGCCCCCTACATCCAATGCAACCACTCGGCTCCCCTTGGGGAGCGCCTCCAGCATGAGGGCGCCTTCTTGGCGTAATATCCGCGGAATATCGGCGTTCTTCCCCCGTTTTACCGGAGGGATCTCGGTAAGCCGCAGCTGGCATTCTCCGGTGAGTCGTTTAGCATAGTGCCGATAGCCCTCATCCACCCAACGAGGTATCCGGGTGCCAACGGAAATGAGATGGATATCCATGGCGGAATCTTAATGATGCTCGGATGCTAGAGTCAAAAGCACAGCCTTCGGAGAGCGCCTTGATCAGCGGGATGATTCCGACTAGCTCGTCATGGGCTGCTGGAGAATAGGCGGATAAGGGCGGGAGGTTCGAGCCTGGAGAGTTCCACCGAGTCGCACTCCTGTGTGCCGAAACGAGTTAGGTTGTGGGCAGGGAAAGCGCCATGGATGGTGGAACATTTGCAGTGATTGTTTATGATGGCCGGTGTTAACGGGGGTGAAAATGCTATGAATAGAGTGCCGTTCCTAATTATGTTGGTACTCCTGGCAAGTTACGGTGTTCAGTCGTTTGGGGCGGATGACCCACGACAGCACGTTCAGATACCGGAGCCGATGGAGCGCCACATGCTGTCAAACATGCGTGACCACTTGGCGGCAATCAACGAGGTGTTGGTGAATATGGCCGACGGAAAGCTGGAAGAGGCGGCGGCGATTGCCGAATTCCGTCTTGGCATGAGTTCACTAGAATCTCATGGCGCAAGCCATCTTGCCGGTTTCATGCCCGAGGAGATGCGCCAGATGGGAACGGCCATGCACAGAGCGGCGAGCCGTTTCGCATTGCGGGCCCAGGAGGGTGAGCCGTTACCGGCGTACCGGGCATTGGGAGATATCACCTCGGCTTGCGTTGCTTGCCATTCCAATTTTCGCACGCGGTAACCCGGTAACGCAGATCCTGAGACCCTAACCGGGGTTAACGTAGGCTGAGCAAGGTCAAGGCCCCGATCCTTTTGCGTAAATGGATGTCGCCGCTTCCAGCCGTGCCGCCACGGTCTCTCTTAGGGAGGGAGGTGCGACCACCTCCACATCGGGGCCATACTTGAGAATATCCATGATCAGCTCATGAGGCTGGTGGTAAGGGATATGAAGTTCGTAGCGGCCATCTTCCAGCCAGTGACTCTGTTGTTTGGGATGCCACTGTTCATGGGCAACCCAGCGGGCACGGGCCGGTAGAAAGCGCAGGACAGCGGATTTGTCGGCGTTTCCGGAGAAGATTCCATAGGCACTGTGGTAGTAATCATCCAGCCGCTGCTCGGATAATTCGGTAGCCGATTCTTCTAAGACCTTCGCAGCACGGATCGCATCCAGGGCGAAAGTCCGCAACCCTTCGCGCAGATGGCACCAGGCGTCCAGATACCAATTATCACGGTAGTGGGTTAGGCGCTGAGGTGAAATGCGGCGTTGGGTAGTTTGAGCGTCACCCCGCTTGAAGTAGTCGATCTGCAAACACCGGAGCTGGGATAGGGCACTGGCCACAACTTGGAAAAACTCACCTGATGGGCGTGCTCCTGCACGCATGATGCGGATGCGGCGGCTGAGTGCTTCGCCACCGGTGTGTTGGGCCTTCAGCAACTGATCGATGCGACCTTTCAGGGGAGACAACTGGCGTTCCAGCAGGCCCGGTTGCACCTCTGCGAGGAGTTGTTGAACGCTGAGCAGGGCAAGGAGTTCCGAGGCATTGAACCACACGCCGGGAAGCTCATACATCCTGCCGTATTGACTTTCCCGATCGTAGTAGTAGCCGTTGCGCTTACGGTCGTACTCAATCGGCGCATTGAGGTAGTCGCGCATATTTTCGATCAGGCGCTTAGCAGTTGCCCGTGAACACTCCAGAGCTTGTTCGATCTTTTGTCGGGAAACGGGATGACGGCTACCGCTCAGCAGCTGGTGAAGCGCAAAGATACGATCGAACCGATCCACCTGGTCAGGGTGAGCCAGCAGCCTGGCTAGTACCGGGGATATCCATTTCCCAAAGACGCTCTAGCTGATAGAAATCCCTGATCTTTGACTGCATGATATGAACTACGGCGTCGTTGAGATCGATAAGCGCCCATTCACCTTCTTGTGTACCCTCGGAGCCCAGCGGTACCACACCGGCCTCCTTGGCACGGAAGGCGACAGCCTCTGCCATGGCCTTGACATGGCGGTCCGAGGTTCCGCTGGCGATGATCATTACATCGGTGATGCTGGTCTTCCCCCTTACATCGAGCAACTTGATCTCTCTTGCCTTCATGTCTTCCAAAACGCCTACCACTAAGTCGCAAAGCTGTTCTACCTGCATGCTGTTTCCTGTTTACATTGAATCACGATAGATTCTAGTCGAAATGAAGGGGTTGCCCCAGTGAATACCTGCCAATTAGTGGGGAAACTCAACGCTGGGCACCAGCAGGGTACTGGTAGTAGCCCCGTGCTTGGATGTGTTCTAAGACCCGGTCGGGGAGCAGGTAGCGGGGCGAACGCTTCTCGACAACCAACCGGCGAATGGAGGTGGACGAGATATCCAGGGCGGTGACTGGTTGGAGCAAGATCAGTCCGGCTAGCGTGTTACTCAGACACGCGGGATCCTGGGTGATTCGGTCGGCGTAACTTCCGCGGAGACCGGCGTAGCCCGGGCGGGTCATGACCACCAGGTGAGCGAGCTCGAGTATCCGTTGTGGCCGCCGCCAGCTGGAGAAGCTCCGGAATGCGTCGCCTCCCATCAAGAGACACAGGGGGACCTCCCCCAATTCCTCCCGCAGTGAACTCAAGGTATCAACGGTATAGGATTTGCCCGTGCGCATGAGCTCCCGGTCGTCTACCCGGAAGCGGGGGTTGTCCGCCACGGCCAGCCGCACCATCTCCAGGCGTTGCTGGGGAGAGGTCAGGGGTGATTCCCGGTGTGGAGGATCACGTAGGGGTACCAATCTAATCTCGTTCAGGCACAGCGCCTGCTGTACGTCCAACGCGGTGCGCAGGTGCCCATAATGGATCGGGTCGAAGGTGCCCCCGAGGATGCCGATCATGACTGCCTGATATGGCCGTCGCCGAGAACGATGTACTTGACCGAGGTCAACCCTTCCAGACCCACCGGACCGCGGGCGTGGAACTTGTCAGTGGAGATGCCGATCTCCGCGCCCAGTCCATACTCGAAACCGTCGGCGAAGCGGGTGGAGGCATTGACCATCACGGAACTGGAATCCACTTCGGTCAGGAATCGCCGGGCCCTTGTGTAGTTCTCGGTCACGATGCTGTCAGTATGTTGGGAGCTGTGCCGGTTGATATGGTCAATCGCATCGTCCAACCCATCAACCACCCGGATTGATAGGATCGGCGCCAAATACTCGGTATCCCAGTCCACCGCGTTCGCGGGGTTGCAGGTGGGGATCAGAGCCAGGGTGCGCGGACAACCCCGCAATTCCACGCCCTTTTCCAAGTAGGCGGAGGCAAGGCGGGGAAGAATTTCCCCGGCGATGCCGTCATGAACCAGCAGGGTCTCCATGGTATTGCAGGTCCCAAAACGCTGGGTTTTCGCGTTCAGGGAGATATCAAAGGCCTTGGTCAGATCTGCCTGATCATCGATGTAGACATGGCAGATGCCATCGAGGTGTTTGATAACAGGCATCCGGGCTTCACGGGAGATACGCTCGATCAGCCCCTTGCCGCCTCTGGGGATGATTACGTCCACATATTCAGGCATGGAGAGCATGCTGCCCACGGCGGCGCGGTCGGTGGTGGCGATCACCTGAACCGCGTCGCCGGGAAGGTTAGCCGCTTCAAGTCCCCGCCTAATGCTTTCCGCGATGGCCTGATTGGAGTGATATGCCTCCGAGCCACCCCGTAGCAAGGTCGCATTCCCAGACTTCAAGCACAGGGCGGCGGCATCTCCGGTGACGTTGGGGCGCGACTCGTAGATGATACCGACCACGCCAAGGGGTACCCTCATCCTGCCGACCTGTATTCCGCTGGGCCGGTAACGCAAATCGAAGATCTCACCGATCGGATCTGGCAGTGAAATGATCTGGTGCAGTCCCTCGATCAAGTTGTCAATGCGGGCGCCGGTTAGCTCCAACCGGTCGAGTAGTGCACTATCCAGACCCTTCTCAGCCCCGGCATTCAGGTCCTTGGCGTTGGCGGCAGACAGGGTATCTCGCCTGCCGTCCAGGTCATCGGCAATGGCGCCCAGCGCGACATTTTTCTGGTGGCTGCTGGCGGCAGCCAGGATCCGGGAGGCGGTGCGGGCCTTTTGGCCAACCGCCGCCATATAGCCGGCGATATCGGTGATGTTCTCGGACATGGATTGTTCCGGTGCGCTCGGTTCAAGTGGTGAAATGATATCAGATCCAGCGGGATCGATAGCGGATTGGTAATCAGACCCGCTGCGCGGACTCAGCCTGGCAACGTCAGCTCGACGCCAGCCATGCGCAGCACCGTATCTTCCATGAGGTGCCAGGGATCTTCTTGTCCCCGGCCCTTGATGGCGCGGTCGATACGCGCACAGCGTTTTAGCAGCGAGCGCCAAGCCCTGGTGTCTAACCGCCGCAAGCCCTTTACCACGATGGGCTTGCGCTTTTCCCATACCGCGCGGTTTGCCGCAACTACTTGCCGGACTGGGCGCTTGGGAGTGACTTCACTGGCCAGGGTGGTTAGCAACCGCAGCTCGCGAGCCAGTGCCCATAACACCACTGGGGCGGGAATCCCCTCTGCTCGTACCCCGTCGAGGATGCGCAAGCAGCGGCCAGCACGGCCTTCCAGGGCGCTGTCTACCAAGGCGAAGACATCAAACCGGGCGCTATCGGCGACACAGCTCAACAGCTGTTCCGAGGTTATGCGGCCTGGTCCAAACAGCAGCACCAGTTTTTCGATTTCCTGACGGGCAGCCAACAGGTTGCCTTCGCAGCGCTCCACTAGCATTGGAATTACTTCCGGTGCGGGTTTCAGCTCGGCATGTCGCATGCGGTGTTCGATCCAGCCGGGTAACTGCTGCTCTTCCACCGGCCAGATTTGCACGCTGATACCTATGTTATCCAGCGACCTGTACCAGGTGCTGCTGAGCTGTGCCCGTTCCAACTTTGGCATTGTGATGAGCAAAAGTGCGTCTTCCGCAGGGCGCTTCGCGTAATTCACAAGTGCCTTGCTTCCGTCACTGCCAGGCTTACCTGACGGGATGCGCAGATCGATGATTCGCTGCTCGGCGAACAACGATAGGCTATTGGCCGATTCCGCCAAGCGCCCCCAGTCGAACTGATTATCCACGTCCAGCAGTTCCCGGCTCAGGAATCCCTGGCGGCGCGCTTGGCCACGGATCAGATCGGCGGCCTCGCCCATCTGCAGTGGCTCATCGCCAGCAAGCAAGTAGAGAGGCTTGAGTTCGCGCGATAGTTGGGCATTGAGTTGGTGATATGCCAATTTCATCCCGGGTCCACCAAACAATAATCCGCCTGATTTTCGGCTAAGCGCATCGCCGAGAAACAACCGTTAGCGCAGTTGGGCGGCCAGCCTGCGAATGATCTGGTCGGCCATGCTGCGCCACATATCCTCCCGCAGACTGCGTTCTTCCTCTTGTGCCCCCAGCACTTTCTCCTCGGGATTAATGTAGGACTGGGACAGGTCGATTGACTGGGGGGCAACCTGATTGCCGCCGTTCTTGGCGGAGAGCGAAAAAGTCAATTTCTCTGTCAGTAGGTACTCGATTACCTTGCCCCGGCTGTCGACAGCGAGCACCCGGCGATTGCTTTTGGGGCCATTGACATGGAGGGTGGCGGCGGCCTCCGGGGGAGCGTCGGTGAGCTGGATTCCCGCATCCACGAGGCGATTTTCAAGTTGGATCTTGAGATAACTCCCCGCGCCGAGCCCAGACAGGTAGAGGGGGCTAATGGATTGGGGCAGGGAAAAGGCCGTGGACTGTGTCCCCCGTAGATGAAAACCACAACCTTGGATGGTCAAAGTCAGACCGATCAGCAGCAGGCCACTAAGGCACAGACGGGCTTGCATGGCGATTATCTCCCTGTTCAACTGGAGCAGTTTATCCGGTAACAATGTTGATCAGTTTGGCGGGCACCACAATGACCTTGCGCACCTGCCTGCCGCTGATGAAACGCTGCGCATTGGCATCATCAAGGGCGATTGCTTCGATAGTCTTGCGATCGGCACCGGCGGCAACCTGGATCTTTGCCCGCACCTTCCCGTCAACCTGAACGACGTACTGGAGGTATTCTTGCGCAAGTGCCGCTTCATCCGCTTGGGGCCAGTCGCTGCGCAGGATGTCCGCTCCGTAATCCAGTTCCCTCCAGAGTTTGTGGGTTACGTGCGGCGCAATCGGTGCCAGCAATTGTAGCAGCAGCCCAAAACCCTCCCGTAACAGCGCTTGGTCGGACTGATGATCGCCGAGCTTATACAGGGTGTTGGTAATCTTCATGCAGGCGGACACCACGGTGTTGAACTGTTGGCGCTGGTAGTCGAAGCAGGCCTGTTTCAAATCCTGGTGAATCTCCCTGCGAGCCGCTTTCTGGATATCGTTGAATACCGGCTTTGCCATGGACGCGCCAAGGGTAATCTGTTCACGGCGGCTCCAGGCCAGGTTCCATACCCGGCGGATGAATCTGTGTGCGCCTTCTACCCCCTCATCGTTCCATTCGAGGGATTGGTCCGGAGGGGAGGTGAACATGGTATAGAGGCGCACCGTATCGGCGCCGAAGCGATCAACCATGGACTGGGGATCCACGCCGTTGTTCTTGGACTTCGACATTTTCTCGATGCCGCCGATCTCGACTTGTCCGCCGTCGCTGGCCAGTTTGGCGCTGACTACCTGGCCCCGTTCATCCCGCTCGGTTTCTACATCCGCTGGGTTGTACCAGGTGGTTGTACCATCGGCCTGGCGTCTGAAGTAGGTTTCCGCAACGACCATTCCTTGGGTCAGCAACCGGGTAAAGGGTTCGTCCGAGTTCAAGAGGCCGGCGTCTCGCATCAGTTTATGATAGAAGCGAGCGTAAAGAAGGTGCAGTATGGCGTGTTCGATACCTCCGATATAGTGATCTACCGGCAGCCAATAATCGGCCCGCTTATCCAGCATGGCCTGATCGGCATCGGGGCAGCAGTAGCGAGCGTAGTACCAGGACGACTCCATGAAGGTATCAAAAGTGTCGGTTTCGCGCTCTGCCTCGCCGCCGCATTCCGGACAGGCGGTGCGGTACCACTCGGGCATTTTTTTGATGGGTGACCCGCCGCTGGCGTCAAATTCGATGTCCTCGGGTAATACCACCGGTAGCTGATCTTCCGGAACGGGCACAATCCCACACCGGTCACAGTGAATCATCGGAATTGGCGCCCCCCAGTAGCGTTGGCGCGACACTCCCCAATCGCGCAGGCGAAAATTGACTTGTTTGCCGCCCTTGCCTCGTTCGCTCAAATATGCGGCGATGGCATCGACTGCCTGTTCGGAGGTGAGGCCGTCGAATTGGCCGGAATTAATCAACACCCCCTTTTTCGTGTAAGCCCCCTGGCCGAGATCACAATCCGAGCCGTTGGCGGGAGCGATGACTTGGACGATCGGCACACTGTAGCGGTGGGCAAATTCCCAGTCGCGCTGATCGTGCCCCGGGACCGCCATTACCGCGCCGGTGCCGTAGCCCATGAGCACGAAGTTGGCGGCGAACACCGGAACCGGTTCCCCGCTGATCGGATGCAGCGCCTCGACGTCAAGCCGCATGCCTTTTTTCTCCATGGTTTCGATATCCGCTTCCGTGGTACTGCCTCTGCGGCACTCGTCGATAAAGGCGCTAAGGGCGGGGTCGTGATCGGCTTGGCTCAGGGACAGTGGGTGCTCGGCAGCGACCGCCATGTAGGTGACTCCCATCAGGGTGTCGGGTCGGGTGGTATAGATGGTGAGCTTCTCTTCAGATCCCCTGATTCCGAAATCCATTTGCACCCCTTCCGAGCGTCCGATCCAGTTGCGTTGCATGGTACGCACCTGTTCCGGCCAGGCGTCCAACCGATCCAACTCCTGCAGCAGCTCATCGGCATAGGCGGTTATCTTGACAAACCATTGGGGTATTTCTCGGCGCTCTACCAGTGCCCCCGAGCGCCAACCTCGGCCGTCTATCACCTGCTCGTTGGCAAGCACGGTTTGATCCACGGGGTCCCAGTTCACTACCGAGTTTTTTCGGTACACCAGACCTTTCTTGAACAATCCGGTAAACAGCCATTGTTCCCAACGGTAGTATTCGGGGCGACAGGTTGCCAGCTCCCGCTGCCAGTCGTACCCGAAACCGAGTCGACGCAACTGGTTCTTCATGTACGTGATATTGGAATAGGTCCAGGCCGCCGGGGGCATGCGATTCTTGATTGCTGCGCCCTCGGCCGGAAGCCCGAAGGCGTCCCAACCCATTGGTTGCAATACATTGCGCCCCAGCATCCGCTGGTAACGGGAGATCACATCACCGATGGTGTAGTTGCGGACGTGGCCCATGTGCAGTTTGCCACTGGGATAGGGAAACATGGAGAGACAGTAGTATTTCTCCCGGGAGGGATCCTCGAAGGTCCCAAAGGATTGGTTTTCTTGCCAGTAGGACTGGGCCTCGATCTCAATATCGGCCTCGTTGTAGTGCTCTTGCATAGTCTTAGTATTGGGTGCGGGGTTCTCGAATGGCTTAATCGCGCAAGGATAACCCAGCCGGGGTCTTACAGAAAGGCGTGGTCTGAGGTGATTGTATCCCGAGAGCTTGTGTTCTGCGTTTATTGGTACAAACTTAAAGGTATCTGGGGCGGCTAACCGTAGGGGGTACAGTCCCTCAGGTGGGCGGTAGACGGGAATGAAGGAGTAATCGATGACCGACCATGAGATTAAAGACCCGATCGAGCGGATGGCCGATGCTTATGAGCAGATGCTCGAACGCGTCAATCAAATGCTGGAGAAAGCGGAGAAAAGCACCTTACCCAGTTTGCGCAAGGCACTGGATCAGGCCCGTGAAAAGGCGGTGGCGCTCAATGAGTTAACCCGTGAAGAGGCAGAGAGGTTGTCTGACTATTTGGAGCGCGATATGAAGGATGCGGCCCGGTATTTGTCGGAAACGGGAGACGAGTTCCGCAACTGGTGGCGTTTTGATGTGGAACTTATCGAGCAGCGACTGATGGAGATGTTCGCCAACGTAGCGGACCAGACGAAGTTAGAACTTGAGGGGCTGGCGGAGCGGGCTCGTGAAGCTTCCCGCTACCATACCGGGGAGGTCACGGGCCCCGGTACCCTAGTATGCGACAGCTGTGGCAAGGAGATTAGCTTCCACAAGGCGGGACATATTCCCCCCTGCCCCGCTTGTCGCGGAATTTCCTATCGGCGCCAATCCAAGTAATCAGCGGTGAGGTGGATTAGTGCAGTAGGTTGTCACGCTCTTGAAAGGCCAGCGAGGTGGCATGGTTATACAATTCCTGAATAGTGTTGGCGGTAAGATCTTGGAAAGCGGCCTGGTCCCAGTCACAATTCTCGAAGGCCAGCGCGCAGCTCAGCGCTTTACCCAATATTCCCCGCCGTTCCAACAGTGCCTCCCGAATCGTATCTGCGAGGGGTATCTGAGCGATGATCTCGGCCAGTGTACAGTCCATCAGACTGTCCATAATCGACAACAGGCCTGTAGTTAAAGCCTGGTCAACCAGGCTGTTGTCGATCTTGCCGATCAAGCCGGCACACATATGGGCGCGAACCAGTGCCGTAGTAAACATTTCTTCGGGCTTGTCGTCGATGCGTGACAGGATGAGCAGGCTGGCCCAAGCCTTTAAACGGTTGAGGCCCATGTAGACGATGGCCTGTTTAATGGATTCCACTTTGCGTGGAAGGGCGATGGCCGCGGAATTCAGATAGCGTAAGATGTTGAGTACGAGCCCAGGGTCTTGCCTGATCAATGCCTCAAGCTGAACCGGCGTAATCGCGGTGTCGTTTAGGTTGGCCAGCAGTTTGAGGATAAACAGTTGGTTTCCATTCAGCCGCTTGCCGGAGATGATTTGAGGGCGCGAGAAGTAGTAGCCCTGGAAAAGGTCGAATTCCAGTTCTCGGAGCTTGGTGAACTCGGATTTCGTCTCCACCTTTTCTGCCAGCAGTAGCACTTGGTGCTGTTTGAGTTTGTGGACACGCGCTTCCAGGTTGTCCCAATCCAGGGTAGGAACTTCGACCTTGACGATACGGGCATGGGGTAACACCGGCTCCCATTTGGGCTCGAATTCGAAATCATCCAGGGCTAAGACGTAACCTTCTCCCGCCAGGGATTTGAGACTGTGGATTAGCTCTGTATCGAGCTCTATATCCTCCAATATTTCCAATACCACTCGTTCCTTGTCGAAAGGGATGGGGGGTTGTTCAAGTAATAGTCTTCGGGTGAGATTCAGAAATACCCGATGATCACCGGCTATTTTTTCCAGGCCGATCTCCATGAACGCATTAAGAATGAGTCGTGAAGAGGCGAGATCCCCGTCGCTGAGGTGTGCCCTGTTATCGAGGCTTTTCCGGTACAATAACTCGTAAGCGTAAAGCCTTAAGTCGCGGTCATAGATGGCCTGCCTGCCTACGAATATGTTTTGCACCCGATAGCCTCTTGCTGGTCTGTTGCCAATGATCGGCCTGTACCGGGGATTCTGAATGCGACCACAATAAAAAAACCCGCATGGACGATGCGGGTTTGGCGGTGTTCTGCAGATTTGCAGAGACAGGCTACTTGATCTTGGCTTCTTTATAAATCACGTACTTCCTGATCTTGGGATCAAATTTCTTGATCTCCATTTTGCCTGGCATATTCCTTTTGTTTTTGGTGGTGGTGTAGAAGTGGCCGGTGCCGGCACTTGATACCAATCTAATCTTATCTCGCATGGCCTTGTCCTCCTCAGACCTTTTCACCCCGGGCGCGCAGATCCGCAACGACCGCATCGATACCCTTCTTGTCGATGATACGCATGCCGCTGGTAGAGACACGCAGGCGAACCCAGCGATTTTCGCTTTCTACCCAAAACCGGTGATAGTGCAAATTGGGCAGGAAGCGACGCTTGGTCTTGTTGTGCGCATGGGAAACATTATTCCCCGTCACTGGCCGTTTGCCTGTGACCTGACATACTTTGGACATCGTCGAACCTCGAAAATTCCTTGCTTGGGCCCTCGTTGCAGAAGCCCACATAACAGTGACTGCACCTAATAGGTGCGCGGAAGAGGCGGATTTATAGCAAAAAGATTTGCGGATTACAAATTTTTCTGCATCCGTTCCATTTTGCCGGGGCAGTGGCTGGAGCGCTCTTCGCACCGCCACCCAACTCTGTTTACAGCAGTCCCGATTCTGCCAGGGAAGCGGTTTCTCCCGCGCCGACCACGATGTGGTCAAGTACCCGGACATCGATCATCGCCAGCGCATCCCGCAGGTAATGGGTGATGCGGGTATCCGCCACGCTGGGCTCAGCCACGCCCGAGGGGTGATTGTGGGCAAAGATAACCGCCGCTGCATTGTGAGCGATCGCCCGGCGAACCACCTCCCGGGGGTGAATGCTGGCGCCGTCGATAGTACCGCGAAACAGCTCTTCAAAATCGATTACCCGGTGCCGGTTGTCGAGGAATAGGCAGGCAAAGACCTCATGAGGATAACCGGACAAGCGGCTTTGCAGGTAATCCCGGGTTAGCTCTGGGCTGGTAAGGATGTCGATGCGTTCCAGCGACGTCCGAAGATAGCGCCTGGACATCTCCAGCACCGCTTGCAGTAACGCGTACTTGGCGGTGCCCAGGCCTGGCATGGCACAGAACGTCTTGCGTTCCGCCATGAGTAGGCCAGAAAGACTTCCGTGCCGGTGCAACAACTCTTTGGCGAGGGTCACGGCACTTTTACCCTTGACTCCACAGCGCAAAAAAATCGCCAAGAGTTCGGCGTCCGTCAGGGCGTTGGCACCACGTTGCAGCAGTTTTTCCCGAGGCCGCTCATCCACCGGCCAATCTCGGATTGCCATATCGATCTCCTTATCGATGTTTTCCTGGTAACTCCAGGGTGGGGTATAACTCAGGCGTATGCAAGAGAGATTCCCTTTCCGCACATAGCGCATTGAGTTACCCTTCAGCAGTGGACTTTGGGAGCAATGGACAACCGATGTGGGGCAGATGGCTGGCGTGAGGGGAAAAAAGGTATTGTTGGGCATCACTGGCGGGGTCGCAGCCTACAAGTCCGCCGTGTTAACCCGATTGCTGGTTAAGTCAGGTGCCGAGGTCCAGGTCGTTATGACAGCGGCGGCGGCCGAGTTTATTACGCCAACGACATTGCAGGCACTGTCGGGAAGATTGGTTCGCCAGTCGCTATTCGATCCTGCCCATGAAGCAGCCATGGGGCATATCGAATTGGCGCGTTGGGCGGATCTTATTCTCGTGGCTCCGGCAACAGCGGATTTTTTGGCAAGAATGGCGGCCGGTATGGCCGACGATCTCTTGGCAACGCTGTGTTTGGCCACTAGCGTACCGATCGCCGTGGCGCCCGCCATGAATCAGGGCATGTGGAGTAATCCGGCCACGGAGGATAATCTACGGCGGCTCGCGACTCGTGGGGTGCTCGTGTGGGGACCTGATTCTGGACTCCAGGCGTGTGGAGAACAAGGCCCTGGAAGGCTGCTTGAACCGGAACGACTGCATCAGCTGGTAAATGATTTTTTCGTTGGGGGCGATTTGGCCGGTGTACGGGTAGTGCTGACCGCCGGACCCACCCGGGAGCCGATCGATCCGGTTCGTTACTTAACTAATCGAAGTTCCGGAAAAATGGGGTTCGCGCTGGCGGCGGCGTTTGCCAATCGCGGGGCGGACGTCGTTCTTGTGACTGGTCCGGTTGCGCTAGCCACCCCTAACGGGGTGGAGCGGGTGGATGTGGAGACCGCACGGGAGATGGATGAGGCTGTTATGGGCGCCCTTGCTGGATGTAGCATTTTTGTGGGTTGCGCGGCGGTTGCAGATTATCGTCCGGCGGTAGCCGCCGGCCAAAAAATCAAGAAACTGGAAGAGCACCGTACCCTAGAACTCGTTCGCAATCCGGATATCCTAGCCAGGGTGGCCGCGCAGCCTTCTCCGCCCTTTACGGTTGGGTTTGCCGCAGAAACCCAAAGTGTTGCCGAGTACGCCGAGCAAAAACGACGGGCCAAGGGGGTGGATATAATTGCCGCCAATCTGGTTGCCGGAGAGGAGGGGGGATTCGAGCGCGACCAAAATGCCCTCACGGTGCTCTGGGAGGGTGGGATGCGGGAATTACCCCTTGCCGACAAGGGACAGCTTGCGCGGGAGCTAGTGACACTCATTGTGAATGAATATGGAAAAAGATATCCAACTGAAGATCCTCGATAAGCGTATCGGAGAAGAGTTTCCCCTGCCCGGCTATGCCACCGAAGGCGCGGCGGGGGTGGATCTGCGTGCGATGTTACACACTCCCCTGGAGATCGAACCCGGGCAAACGCACCTGATTCCAACCGGAGTCGCTATCTATATTGGGGATCCTGGCGTGGCGGCCATCATCTTGCCGCGTTCCGGATTGGGCCATAAACATGGGATCGTGCTGGGTAACCTGGTTGGATTGATCGATTCAGACTATCAGGGACAGCTGTTCGTCTCTTGCTGGAACCGTGGTGGCGAGTCATTCCGCATTGAGGTGGGGGAGCGGATTGCTCAGTTGGTCATGGTGCCGGTGATCAACGCGGCTTTCACGGTGGTTTCCGATTTCGAGGAAACGCTTAGGGGGGGTGGGGGATTTGGCCATTCGGGTAGGCACTAGGGGTGGGTCGGCCAGGGCGCCGCGGCATGGTGGATGGTAGACCTGGGCACGGAGGAGGGCAGTATAATGGCTGGCGCACGTAAACTGGTCGTGGGGAGTACGGTTAACCGGCTTGCCATTAGGGCGATCTTCTGGTTGATCCTGATAATGGGCGTGAGTGGCGTATTACTGGTGACCTTGGAATTTCAGGAGGAGCGCCAGAAGGGGATCGACCAGGCGCGAGCGGTCTCCGAGATTGTGGCTGACAAGCTGGCCGGGACGCTCCGCATGTACTCACAGGTCATCGAACGCCAGGTCGCTGGCAATCCGCGTATCGGTAGTGTACTGAGCGAGGAGGCCTGGCCGGAAATAAAAAAGTACGAGGCTTGGTTGACGCGGTTGCTGCCGGATGCATTACAGGTGCGTATTCTTCCCCGGGAGTGGGACAAGCTCGATCCGGGTTCAAATCCACCGGTTAGCTTCGCGACACTGGAGATGTTGCGGGGCGTAGAGCGTACCGGCCGTCCGTCGGTCGCCGAAGTGCATCAGTTTGGTCGTATTCACCCCCATGTTGCACTCGCGGTTCCCGTTCGAAGTGGTGCCGGTGGTGATGTCGTCGGCGTGGTTCAGTTGGCATTGCCTATGCATTTGCTGGAAAGGTCGATAGCCAGTGGGATAGGCGGTGGACGTATCGAGTTGCAGCAGGTAGTGCAGGGCGAGTCCGTCGTACTGTTCGCCTCCGGTCCCAGCCCCTTTGGTGCCGGTGATGGCGAGCTGCCGGTTAGAGGCACCTTGTGGCAGGTGGTGTACTGGGGGAAGCGGGGTGGCCTCAATCCCATGGCTTATTGGGATACTTGGGGCATATTGGCCCTTGGAACGCTAGTCAGCGTGTTGGTGATCTGGCTGCTTTTCCGCTCGCTGAGACTCAAGTTTCGCCGCGATCTGAGTGCGTTGGCATCCCTCGCGAAGGGGTTGGCTCAGGCTGAGGGACCCATCACTCCGCCGCAGGCGGCGATTCAGGAACTCCAGGGGTTTATGGAGTTTCTGGCCCATTCCGGAAGGGCTCGGGGGAAAAAAGCGTCACTCGACATCCCGACAAGTGAATCTGAGGCAAAGTCGGATACAGCCGCCCCCACCACTCCAACCCAGGGATCTTTACCGGACCAGGATAGTCCGTCTGGCTCCAGTTCTGTTTCGGCAACCCTATTTCGTGCCTACGATATCCGGGGTGTGGTCGGCGACACGCTCGATACCGATATCGTTTACCTGCTTGGCCGTGCAATCGGCAGCGAGGCTCAGGCGTGTGGCGAGCAGACGGTTATTATCGCCCGCGACGGGCGTCATTCCAGCGAGTTGCTGAGCGAGGCCTTGAGCCGCGGGCTGGTCGAAAGCGGGCGGGAGGTTGTCGACCTAGGGCTAGTGCCGACACCGGTAGTCTATTTTGCAACCCATTTCCTTGGTAGTAACTCTGGGGTTATGGTAACCGGCAGCCATAATCCGCCCGAATATAATGGCTTGAAGATCGTTATTGGGGGAGAGGCTCTGGCCGAGGGGCGAATCAAGGATCTTCACCGCCGTATCCAGGAGGGTGATCTGGTCAGTGGAACAGGGGCGCGGAGGGAGCAGGATCTGCTTCCCGATTATATCAGCCGTATTAGCGAGGATGTTCAGCTCCTGACCCCGATGAAGGTGGTGGTTGATTGCGGTAACGGGGTTTCATCGGTGGTGGCGCCGGCGTTGTTGAGAGTTCTGGGGTGCGATGTTGTCGAACTTTTTTGCCACGTCGATGGAAACTTCCCTAATCACCATCCTGATCCCGGTGATCCTCGTAATTTGCAGGCACTTATCGACTGCGTGAGAAACGAGGGGGCGGATTTGGGGATTGCCCTGGATGGCGACGGAGACCGGCTAGGGATAGTGGACTCCCAGGGCAATATCATTTGGCCGGATCGCTTGTTGATGTTGTTAGCCAGGGATGTTTTGCTACGGCAGCCTGGGGCGGACGTAATCTACGATGTCAAATCGAGCCGCCATCTGGCCAGCGAAATACTCACGTACGGGGGGCGTCCCATCATGTGGAAATCGGGTCACTCCCTGATCAAGGAAAAGATGCGGGAGACCGGTGCGGTACTGGCGGGAGAACTCACGGGCCATATCTATTTTCAGGAAAGATGGTACGGTTTTGATGATGGATTATATGCGGCCGCCCGGTTGTTGGAGGTGCTCTCTGGCGAGGGTGTGAGTTCCGCGGAGGTATTTGCACAGCTTCCGGAGAGTGTTTCAACAGCGGAGCTGCACGCTCCGGTGGGTGAGGGTCGGGGTCCCTCGTTGGTTGGGGCGTTACTCGAACGGGGACAATTTCCCGATGCGAAGTTAGTCACTATCGACGGTATTCGAGCGGAGTTCCAGGACGGTTGGGGGTTGGTACGGCCCTCCAATACGGGCCCTAACCTGGTGTTCCGTTTCGAGGCGGACGACAAGGTAGCGTTGACCCGTATCCAAGGGATCTTTCGAGACCAGTTGTCGGTGATCGACACCACTCTCGAATTGCCGTTTTGATACCGGCGGCAGTGGTTGAATGTCCGATTCCCCGGAACAGCAGTGCGTCCAAGCCAATAGCAGACAAGGTAATCTATGAGCCTGACACCTGAAGCGGCCCGTAATGTGGCCCACGTCCTCACCATGGCCCTACCGTATATCCAGAGGTTCCGGGGCAAAACCATTGTCATCAAGTACGGCGGTAATGCGATGACGGAGGAGGTATTGAAGAACGGTTTCGCCCGGGACGTGGTATTGATGAAGCTGGTGGGAATCAATCCCGTCGTGGTTCATGGCGGGGGACCTCAGATCGGTTCGTTGCTCAAGAAATTAGGGAAGGAGAGTGAGTTCGTACAGGGTATGCGGGTGACCGATCGAGAGACCATGGATGTGGTTGAGATGGTGCTGGGGGGGCTAGTTAACAAGGAGATCGTCAACTTGATCAACCGCCAAGGTGGCTCGGCGGTTGGATTAACGGGCAAGGATGGGGATCTGATCCGCGCTCGCCGGATGCTGGTCAAGCGCGCCGATCTCAGCCTGAAAGCCTCTGAAATCATCGATATTGGACATGTAGGTGAGGTAGAGAGTATCGATGCCTCCGTGGTCGACATGCTGGTGGGGGGTAATTTTATCCCCGTGATCGCACCCATTGGCGTGGGCCGGGATGGTATCTCGTACAACATCAACGCCGATCTGGTGGCCGGCCGGATGGCGGAGGTACTGCAGGCAGAAAAACTGATATTGCTGACCAACACCCCGGGATTACTGGATAAAGCGGGGCGGCTGTTAACCGGGATGACCGCAGAACAGGTGGATGCTTTGATTGACGACGGTACGATCCATGGCGGCATGTTGCCAAAAATCACCTGTGCCCTGGATGCGGTAAAGGGAGGGGTACACTCGTCCCATATCATCGACGGACGCGTCGAGCACGCGGTGTTGCTAGAGCTGTTTACGGATGAGGGCGTGGGTACCCTCATTCGCAGGCGCTGATGTAATGGTGGGGCGCAGCAAGGTACCGCGCAGGCAAGTCATTCTGGAAGCGTTGGCGGGCGAACTGGAGAAGAGCCCCGGCGGCAGGATAACGACAGCGGCATTGGCTCGGGCCACTGGGGTCTCCGAGGCGGCGCTCTACCGTCATTTTGCCAGCAAAGCGAAAATGTTCGAAGGTTTAATAGCATTTGCGGAAGAGAGCGTATTCGCGCGGATCAATCAGATCCTTGCGGGAGAGAAATCCACCCGCGCCCGCTGCGCCAAGGTCCTCTATCTGTTACTCGCCTTTGCCGACCGGAATCCGGGAATTACCAGGGTGCTGCTGGGGGATGCGCTGGTAGGGGAACAGGCGCGCCTACATGCCCGGGTCGAGCAGTTTTTCGCTCGAATCGAGACGCAGTTAAAGCAGATCTTGCGGGAGTCCCGAATGCGGGAGGGAGAGCATCGCAATCCCAACGATATAGAACGTGGTGCTACCCTTATGCTGGCGCTGGTCGAGGGGCGTATGCACCGCTACCTCAGAACCCGCTTCAAGGTTTCTCCGCTGGAGAAGTGGGACGGGGAGTGGGGGTTGATCGAGCCGGCCCTGTTTCCGGATTGACTTTGCCTGCCGCCGTATCATCGATCAGGAAATTCCGAAAGCCAGTTCGGATCCCGTCCACAGCCTCGGTTTTACAAAAATCTTTTCCCCGTGGGGATTCTTTGCACTGCAGATCCATGAACAGGCGGACATCCGCCACATCCTTTTCCTCGATACGGGACACCGTGATACTGATATCGTCGTCCTTGGCGGGAGCTGCGGTCATGATGATGCTTGCTGCTAGTAACTGCATGCGGGTAGTGGCGTGCTGGCGGACATAGCGCTCTGCTTTCTCCCATAGCTGGTCGCATTGCTCCGCGCTACCGCAGACCACCACGGTCTCGAGCAAGGTGTAGGTCTTAGCCGCGTTTTCCTGCTCATCGGTATCGGGATTCAGGTTCTTCAACTCCCGAAACCGTTTTAGATCAGTGTTGTGTTTTTCCCGGATTAGCTCTTTGGCCTGCTCTTTGTGGATAATCTCCGCATAGTTGTCTTTCAGCTGATTGCGGGTGCGTTCGATCTCCTTGAGGTGGTTCTTAGAGATGGTCTGACCCCGGCGTTCCGAGTCGGCGGCTTGCCGCTGCAGTGCTTCCAGGTTCTGTTTCAATCGGCGTATGTTGCTGCGTACGATCTGGATCGACGTGTCGATGGAGTTCAACTTGCCATCCCGGGTGAGGATGATGTCGTCCTCGTACCGAAAGGTGCGCAATAATACCCGGTCTCGCTCCCGTTGTTCTTCGATAAGCCGCTGTTCGTGTTCCTTGAGGCGCTGCAGCTCCGCCTCCTTGGCAAGCTCTTCGGCGGTTTTGGCCGCCTCGGTGTGTTCGGTTTCCAGGCCCCGACTATCCAGAATACTCCGTGCTTGATCTATATGCTCGGCGGGCACCCGATCCGAGTAGTGCACGGTGCCGTCGCTGTCCACCCAGCGGTAGGTCTTGGCGTGCACGCCGGAAATGATCCCCGACAAGGCGCTGGTCAATAACACGGCTGGAATAAGATTTTTCGTAGCTAAAGGCATTCGTGAGTGTCGGCAGCTATGAGGCTTTAAGTACTATCGTTACCAAACGAGGATTATTTAGGGTTAGTCCAGTTAATCACTCCACTCCATAGGTCGTTTGGTAGGTTTCGATACTTCGGAGCGACTCCGCCGACTCCGGCTTATCCCGAAGGTAGTCGACAATGTGTTCGAGTTTAACGATGGCAGCCACCGGAATCCCAAAATCCTGCTCGACTTCCTGAATCGCAGACCGTGCTTCAGTGCCGCGCTCTTGTCGGTCGAGAGCGATCACTACTCCGCCGGGGGTAGCCTGTTCCCGGGAGATGATATCTATTGACTCACGGATCGCGGTGCCGGCGGTGATGACATCGTCTACAATCATCACCCGGCCGGTGAGGGAGTGCCCCACGATACTTCCGCCCTCGCCATGGTCCTTCGTCTCTTTGCGGTTGAATGCGTAGGGAACATCGATACCGTGCTGCCGGTAGAGTGCCGCAGCGGTAACGGCAGCTAGAGGAATGCCCTTGTAAGCGGGACCGAACAATAAATCGAATTCGATCCCGGAATCGATGATTGCCCGGGCGTAGAAATCTCCTAACCTGGCTAAGCTGGCGCCGGTATTGAACAGTCCGGCATTGAAAAAATAGGGACTGACCCGTCCTGATTTCAGGGTGAATTTCCCAAATCGGAGCACGCCCGTCTGCAGGGCGAAATCAAGGAATTCGTATTGATAGTCGTGCATTGTTTGAGAAACCCTCAGCTAGTGAGGTCTATTTTCCGCAGCTCTTTGATGGTATGCAAGATGCGGCTTTGGTAATCGGGCCGTGGTTCTCATCTGCGATTCGGCGAGAGCCTCTGCGCAAGGATAGTTTCCGGTTGCCACACGCCCAGATTGTGGCCTTCGGTTCCACTACTCCCGGGTGAGGTTAGTGGCCGGAAGCGGCCTGATCTCGAAGTTCACCCAGAGGCGGCGGCAACCAGCCAACCGAATCTGGAGCAGAATATCAGGTAGGCGCGGCCTGTCGGCTAAGCAGGTATAATTTAGCAACCAATCTCAGGTCCGGAGGCCGGTAATCAACCAGGAAACAAAGAGCTGGCGTGAGTCACTGCGGGTATACACAAACCCGCGAGTCCTGGGGATGATCTTCCTCGGTTTCTCGGCGGGCCTGCCATTTTTGCTGGTTTTCTCGACACTTTCGGCCTGGTTGCGAGACGAGGGTGTCTCGCGGACTCTGATTGGATATTTCAGTTGGGTTGGCGTCACTTATTCCATCAAGGTCTTCTGGGCACCGGTCATCGACCGGTTACCGCTACCCCTGCTGACCCGGCGGCTAGGAAGGCGACGCAGCTGGATGCTGGCAGCCCAAGTTGGGATTGCCGCGGGCCTGGTTGGAATGGCGTTCACAGATCCAATTGCCAACACCTCCACTATTGCCATGTTTGCATTGATTGTGGCGTTTGCTTCCGCCACGCAAGACATCACGATAGACGCCTATCGTATCGAGTCGGTGAGCAGCAACCTGCAGGGAGCGATGGCGGCGACCTATGTTTTTGGGTATCGGGTGGCGCTGCTGACAGCGGGCGCTGGCGTATTCTACCTGGCGGAATTCAGCTCCTGGCCGGCTGCCTATCTGGTAATGGCGTTGTTGATGACGGTTGGTATGGCCACCACGCTGTTGATCCGGGAAACCTCAGCCTCTCCATTAGGCAGCGCTAGGTGGCTGGAGGCTCGAGTGGAGGATAAGCTCGGCATTGGGCGGCGATCAAATGGCCGGATGGTCCGATTAGCGGCCTGGTTTGCGGATGCGGTAGTTAGCCCGTTTGTCGATTTCTTTACACGGAACGGTCACTTGGCAATGACCATTCTATTGCTGATCGGACTCTACAAGGTTAGCGATATCACCATGGGGGTGATGGCCAATCCCTTCTATTTGGACCTGGGTTTCAGTAAGACACAAATAGCCGATGTCACCAAGATCTTCGGGTTTTTCATGACCATTGCCGGGGCGGCGCTGGGTGGGGTATTGGTGGTTCGGTACGGAATCATGCGGCCCCTTCTGCTAGGCGCGGTCATGGTGATGCTGACCAACTTGTTGTTCGCTTTGCTGGCGGTTACCGAACCCTTGGTATGGCGGTTAGCACTGGTAGTCAGTGCTGATAACCTTAGCGGTGGGATTGCCACTTCGGTCTTTATCGCCTATTTATCGAGCCTGACCAATACTGCCTACACGGCGACTCAGTATGCGCTGTTCAGTTCATTGATGACCCTGCCGGCAAAGTTGCTGGGAGGCTTTTCCGGCGTGATAGTGGATGGTTACGGTTATCCCTCCTTCTTCGTCTACGCAGCGCTAACCGGACTTCCCGCCATCTTTCTGGTGGCTTATTTGTTGGCGAATCAACCGCTTGGAGCTGCCGGGCGAGACGGGCCGAATTGACTGTGCCGAGGAGAGCGTAAATTGTTTGAAACGGCTTATATGGCCGCCTTTGCCGCGGGGCTGCTTGGCGGGGTGCATTGCGTTGGTATGTGTGGCGGGATCGTGGGGGCGCTTACCTTTGGCCTCGCGGATAATCGGCGCATGAAATTGACAGATTCCATGCCGTATCAGTTAGCTTACAACGCCGGAAGGATCTTCAGCTATGTGCTCGCCGGTGGGCTGATGGGCGGGCTGGGCATGTTGCTCGCGCAATTGATGCCGGTGTATTACGCCCAGCGAGTGTTGCTAGCGATTGCCGGCGTCTTCATGGTGTTGCTCGGATTTTATCTCGCTGATTGGTGGCGGGGCTTGAGTGTTATCGAGCGTCTGGGTAGCCGCATCTGGCAAAGGATAGAACCGGTTGCCCGCAGGATGTTACCGGTACGCTCGGTTTGGCAGGCCGCGAGCGTCGGAATGCTCTGGGGCTGGCTCCCTTGTGGCTTGGTCTACAGTATGCTCGTGATGGCGGTGTCTGCCGGGAGTGCGCTGGAGGGTGCGGGAGTGATGCTGGCATTTGGGTTGGGTACCTTACCGAACTTACTGGCGATCGGCGCCCTCACGGGTGCGATGGCCCATCTGTCCCGCTCGGCCTCCATGCGGCGGGTGGCCGGTGTATCGGTTGTTTTGTTGGGCCTTTACACGTTGTGGCAGGCTTGGTAACCGTGGCGGGGCGGCTGGTGATTGGTGCCAGAGGCTGGGACCATCCCCAGTGGGCAGGATCGTTTTTTCCTGACGATCTGCCCGAAGATTGGCGGTTGACGTACTATTCCAATGAGTTTAGTGGCGTCTTGGTACCGGTATCGCTATGGCGGGTGGCAGATGCCAAATCAGTGCGCGCTTGGAAGGAAGCGGTGGCTGAGGAGTTTCTGTTCTACCTAGAATTCGGTACTGCTGAGGATTACCGGCACGTGGAGCGCACGAGACAGTCTTTGCATCCCCACTTTGGTGGGCTGGTGCCACCAGGCCCTAATATTATGCATGCCAACGAGCCTTGGGATTTACGGAAATTGGGGCAACGGTTGACACAGCTGGCGGGTGAAACGGGGGGCGCCGCTGAATTTGCACCCGGGTTCTTTCTGGCCGGGTATCCCCCCGACATCGCGCGTTTACGCGAAGTGCGTCTGCTGACGGATTTGCTGATGCTGTAGTTTCAAGCCACCTAGGGTTACTTGACGCTGTTGGCCGCCAGGGAGAGAATCAGACCCTTTATACTGGCTGCAAGCGGGGCAGCGATTCCCCATGGGAACCGAAAAAAATCTAGTCACTATCAAGGGACTTCATTATTCCCGCGGGGACAAGGTGATATTCGATGGCGTGGATATCGAGATTCCGAGGGGTGGGATCACCGCTATCATGGGGCCAAGCGGAACCGGTAAGACGACGCTGCTGAAGCTCATCGGCGGGCAGCTTCGCCCGGCGGCGGGAACCATTCATGTTGACGGTGAAGATGTGCACCGGTTGAGCAGCAGTGAGCTTTATAAACTGCGCATCAAGATGGGGATGCTGTTTCAGACGGGAGCGCTGCTCACCGATATCAGTGTTTTCGACAATGTGGCCTATCCGTTGCGGGAACACACCAACCTTCCTGAGTCCATGATCCGCAAGTTGGTGCTGCTCAAGTTGGAGGCCGTGGGGCTGCGAGGGGTGTGGAAGCAGATGCCGAATCAGCTTTCGGGGGGGATGGCAAGGCGGGTAGCGTTGGCGCGGGCGATCGCCCTGGATCCGATGATGATCATGTACGACGAGCCATTTACCGGACAGGACCCGATCTCCATGGGCGTCCTGATCGAGTTAATCCGCGCACTGAATGATGCCAGCGGATTGACTAGCGTTATCGTTTCTCATGATGTGGAGGAGACCGCGAGTATCGCCGATCTAGTTTATGTCATCGCCAATGGCAGGGTTGTTGAATGCGGTGGCTCCAAGGAGATTCTGGGATCAAGTAACGCGTGGACCCGGCAGTTCATGCGCGGGCTGGCGGATGGACCGGTGCCTTTTCACCAGGATGCCCCACCCTTGGTTGAAGATCTCCTGGGGGGCGGTCAGTGAACTCCGAAGCCTATCATCCCGGGTGGCGATCCCTAGGGGTTGAGGTGCGGGGATGACCGCGCCGGTAAAGGCACTGATGGATCAGCTTGCCCGGCTGGGGAGGAGTGGGGTCGGCGTGCTGGAGCACTTGGGCCGCGCGCACTTATTGCTGCTATCCATCCTGGGAGGATTGGGTGATTTGGTGCGCCGCCCCCGATTGCTGCTTATCCAGTTGTTTTCGGTCGGGGTACTTTCCGCCTTGATCGTGGCGGTATCGGGTACCTTTGTCGGCATGGTGCTTGGGTTGCAGGGTTACTATATCTTGTCCCAGTTCGGCGCCGAACAGACCCTGGGTGTCATGGTGGCCGCTTCGCTGGTTCGGGAGCTTGGTCCGGTGGTTGCCGCCCTGCTGTTCGCTGGGCGCGCGGGTTCCGCGCTGACTGCCGAGATTGGACTGATGAAAGCCACCGAGCAGTTGTCAGGCTTGGAGATGATGGCAGTCGACCCCATCAAGCGAATCCTGACTCCCAGATTTGCCGCAGGAATAATATCCATGCCCTTGCTGGCGGCCATGTTTAGTGCTTTGGGTGTGATGGGTGGATATTTTGTCGGGGTTGGGCTATTGGGTGTGGATGATGGCGCGTTTTGGTCCCAGATGCAGGCCAAGATCGATACCTATGATGATGTGCTGAACGGCGTTATAAAGAGCCTAGTGTTTGGCCTGGTCTGCACTTGGATTGCACTGTTTCAGGGATATGATGCGGATCCTACATCGGTGGGGGTGAGCCGCGCGACCACCCGTACGGTGGTGCACTCATCTCTGGCGGTGTTGGGGCTCGACTTCATTTTAACAGCACTGATGTTTGGAGAATAAGCGGATGAACCACGGCAGGACGATAGAGATACTGGTCGGTGCCTTCATGGCCGCGGGCTTCGTTGCGCTATTTTTTCTCTCAATGAAGGTCAGTAATCTGAGTGCGTCGGGAACTGGGAGCGGTTATGAAATCGAGGCACGTTTTGACAATATCGGCAGCCTCAAGGTGCGTGCTCCGGTGACCATGGCCGGGGTCAGGATCGGTCGCGTGAGTGCTATCAATTTTGATGCGCAGACCTTTGAGGCGGTAGTAATCTTGCGGATTGAATCAGGCTACGAGGATGCAATTCCGGACGATACCTTCGCCAAGATCTTTACCGCCGGCTTGCTCGGTGAGCAATATGTCGGACTGGACGCCGGCGGTAGTCAGAACTTTCTTAAGGAAGGGGATAAGATTTCGCTCACTCAGTCTGCGCTTGTCCTAGAAGAGATCATCGGCCAGTTTCTGTTCAGCAAGGCAGAGGAGGGTGCTGCCCGTGAGTAAGGTAAGGGCACTATTGGGGGCGCTGTTGATGTTTATAGCGGCCTTTGTTATGTCGGCGCAGGTACGCGAGGATCCGCTGGAGGTGGTCAGATCCACGGCAGACCAGGTGTTGGAAAGGGTTGTTAGCCAGCGGGCTGAACTTGAGGCCGCTCCGAGGAAGGTCTACGAACTGGTTAATCAGATTGTGCTACCGCGATTTGATTTTACTTACATGTCACGGTTGGTATTGGGTAGATATTGGCAACGCGCCAGCACCACACAGCAACAGGAGTTCACCACGGAGTTCCGGGAACTGCTCGTACGTACGTACGCTACAGCGCTACTTAATTATTCTGGCCAGGAAATCGTTTATTTGCCACTCCGCATGAATGCCGATGAAACCACCGTTAAGGTGAATACACGGGTTCAAGCGAGTGGGGCGCCTCCTATTCCCATCGACTACAGCCTCTATCTTTCGAGTAGCGGTCGCTGGTTGGTATACGATGTGGCCATCGACAACATTAGTCTGGTTTCTCAGTACCGCAACAGCTATGCCACCCAGATCAAGCGATTCAAAATGGACGGGTTGATCGATAACATGAAAAAGCTCAATCGCAAAGATGGCTGAGGTGAGCGGGGCCCGGATAGAAGCGGTGAGCGCGGATCGGTTGCTGGTTTCCGGTGACCTGGTGTTCTCGACAGTCGGCGGATTGCTAGCGGCCAGCCGGTCGCTCATGGCTGCAACTCGGCAGCCAGTAATCGATCTTTCGGGAGTTCAGCGCTGTGACAGTGCGGGCTTGGCGCTGTTATTCGAGTGGCTGGAGATCGGGGCGATGCGTCACGCGCGGCCCGTGTTCGTCAATTTGCCTGCGCCATTGCTGGGAATCGCCCGGTTGAGTAATGCGGAGTCTCTGTTACCAGTGGGGGCCTGAGGCAAGGTGAAGTACGTCCAGGGGAGCGCGGTTGGGCGCTCCGGTGGAATTGGGCTACCTCCCCCTGTGTCGGATCTGCGTGCAGATCGGGGATATGGCTACCAAATTTTCACTGCTGGTTTCGGGGTAATCGAAGGGATGGGATGCTGATTCCTGTGCAAGTTATCGATTCGATTCAGACAGCCCGATTCGGATAGCTTGGAGATGAAGCGGTGAGGAAACGATGAACGCGACCATGAAAAAGTTTGGTGCTCCCGAAAGCCTGATCAAGGATTATGACCACTGGGTGGTCTTACTGCGTCCCGGACAGGTTACATTAGGTGCCCTGGTATTGGTTTGTAAGGATCCCGCCGCCCGCTTCTCGAAGGTAAGCCGTGACGCCTTCTGTGAGCTTCAGCTAGTTACGGCCGATCTCGAGGCTACCCTGGCGCGCCGCTTTCAATTTGACAAGATCAACTATCTGATGCTGATGATGGTTGATCCCGACGTCCACTTCCATGTTTTACCCCGCTATCGGGAATCAAAGTGCTACGGTGACTGCTGGTTTACGGATCATGGCTGGCCTGGTCCTCCGGATCTGTCACAAAGTAACCCGGTAGACTCCAAAACAAAACACGTGTTGCTGGACGATCTGCGCGACAATTGGCCCTGATCAGCACTGAGCTGGCCTGTTTCCGGACCCAGCGTCTCGCATACTAGATGGATGGCACCGCACTAAGCTCGGATTGTTATGACGGCTACCGGTTCCTCTGATGAATTTTATTGTGGCGGAAAGCGAGCGGGCTTCACTTAGGGCTGGCGGTGTGTTTATTTTTCCGTTTCTCTGCATTTTTCGTTAATATTTAATGTTTCTCTAATCCAGCCCGGAGCATGGGCTACCGGTTCCTAAGAGCGGCGATATTCATGGATAAACTGATTATCAGCGGCGGCCTTCCCCTGGGTGGAGACGTGCGCGTGGCCGGGGCAAAAAATGCAGCCCTACCGGTATTGGCGGCCACTTTGCTGGCCGAAGGCCCGATGACGATCGGCAATGTTCCCCACTTGCACGACATTACCACCACCATGGAATTGCTGGGCCGCATGGGTGTTCATCTAACCGTTGATGAAAAAATGAATATTGAGGTTGATTCGAGCACCATCTGTGACTTCAACGCGCCTTACGAATTGGTGCGGACGATGCGGGCGTCGATCTTGGTGCTCGGCCCTCTACTGGCCCGCTTCGGCCGCGCGGATGTCTCGTTACCCGGGGGTTGCGCCATAGGTTCTCGGCCGGTCAATTTGCATATCCAGGGATTGCGGGCGATGGGGGCCGAGGTAGAAGTGGAGGGAGGCTATATCCGTGCCACCGCGCGGCGTTTGCGGGGGGCGCGTTTAGTGATGGACATGGTGACGGTCACCGGTACCGAGAATCTGATGATGGCGGCGGCCCTGGCCGATGGTGTTACCGTGATTGAGAATGCGGCCCGGGAGCCGGAAGTGGTGGATCTTGCTAACTGTCTCAATGTTATGGGTGGCCAGGTGCGGGGTGCCGGAACCGATACCATTACCATCGACGGTGTGTCGCACTTATCGGGAGCCCATTACCGGGTGCTTCCCGACCGCATTGAGACCGGCACTTACCTGGTGGCGGCGGCCATGACCCGAGGCAGCATCCGAGTCCGGGATACTCAACCCAATTTGCTGGATTCAGTACTTCAGAAGCTGAAGAACTGCGGTGCGGTCATAGCTACGGGTGAGGATTGGATTTCGCTCGACATGGAGGGAAGGCGCCCGCAGGCGGTAGATGTACATACTGCCCCTTACCCCGCGTTTCCCACCGACATGCAAGCTCAGTTTACCGCCTTGAATGCGGTTGCTGACGGAGTTGGCACCATTACCGAGACGGTATTCGAGAACCGGTTTATGCACGTGCAGGAAATGCAGCGCATGGGAGCGAGGATTAGGCTAGAAGGTAATACCGCCATCTGCGAAGGTGTCACGCGTCTCAATGGTGCCCCGGTCATGGCTACCGATTTGCGGGCTTCGGCCAGCCTGGTGCTGGCCGGGCTTGTGGCGAACGGAGAGACGGTAGTCGACCGCATCTATCACATTGATCGTGGCTACGAGAACATCGAAGAAAAACTTTCAGGGCTTGGCGCGCAGATCCGCCGGGTCCCAAGCTGACAGCGACGACCGGCAGATGAATTTCGATATTCCCATAACCATTGCCCTATCCAAGGGGCGGATCTTCAAGCAGACGTTGCCGTTGCTTTCCTATGCCGGCATCGAGCCCCTGGACGATCCTGACAGTAGCCGTAAGCTGATCCTCGATACCAACCATTCGCAGGTTAAACTGCTGATTATTCGGGCCACCGATGTCCCTACCTACGTTCAATGGGGTGCGGCGGATCTCGGTGTGGCAGGAAAAGATGTCCTCATAGAGCATGGTGGTGAGGGTCTCTATGAGCCGCTCGATTTAGGTATTGCCCGTTGTCGGATGATGGTCGCAGGCGCCGCGGGGGCAAAGCTCTCGGGCGACAGATTGCGCATTGCCACCAAGTACGTGAACGCCGCCCGTAACCATTTCGCCTCCAAGGGACAGCAGGTGGAGATCATAAAGCTATACGGTTCTATGGAGTTGGCTCCTCTGGTCGGACTCTCGGACCTGATTGTGGATCTCGTGGAAAGCGGAAATACATTGAAGGCCAACGGATTGGTGCCACTTGAGCATATTCAGCACATCAGCTCGCGCCTGGTGGTTAACAAGGCGTCGTGGAAGATGAAGCACGACACGGTGATTAAGTTGCTTGGAGCAATACGCCAGGCGGTGACGGCAAATAGCAAATTCGAGTGAGCGATTGGGCGGGAGGCTGCACGGTCGTGGGACGGGGTACAGCCCCGGGAAACTGTTGGGGATGAGGCATGGTAGAGATCAAACGGTTAAGCACGGCCGATAACGAATTTCAGGACCAACTGGATCGGCTGCTTACCTGGGAATCGGTTTCCGATGAGGCCGTCAATCAAACGGTCCGCGATGTGATCACGACGATCCGGAAGCGCGGGGACCCGGCGTTACTGGAATTTACGGCCAAGTTCGATGGCTGGACGCCGTCTGTTGCCGCTGATCTGGAAATTACCCACTCTCGGCTGGAGCAGGCTAGAGAGAGTATCTCTGACGATCAACGTCAGGCATTGGAAGCGGCTGCCGCTCGAATTCGTACCTATGCCGACCGCCAGAAGATGGCTGCCTGGTCCTACACCGAGGACGACGGAACCCTGCTCGGCCAGCAGGTGACTCCTCTGGACCGGGTAGGGCTCTATGTGCCGGGCGGTAAGGCCGCTTACCCGTCCTCGGTCTTGATGAACGCGATTCCGGCGAAGGTCGCAGGTGTACCGGAGCTAATCATGGCCGTTCCGACGCCATACGGCGAGCAGAACGAGTTGGTGCTAGCAGCGGCCCACGTGGCCGGTGTGGACCGGGTATTTGCGGTCGGTGGGGCTCAGGCCGTAGCGGCCATGGCGTATGGAACTCAGACAATTCCGCCGGTAGACAAGATCGTGGGACCGGGAAATATCTACGTCGCCACCGCTAAACGGGCAGTGTTTGGACAAGTGGGAATCGACATGATCGCCGGTCCCTCGGAGATACTGGTCATTAGTGATGGCGGGGGCAACCCGGACTGGGTAGCTATGGATCTTTTCTCCCAGGCGGAGCACGACGAAGATGCGCAATCGATCTTGCTGTGCCCCGATGCTGGGTTCATTAGCCGGGTAGGGCAGAGTATCGACCGGTTGCTACCCGCAATGGAGCGCCGCCAAATTATTACCGCCGCGCTGGCCTCCCGCGGAGCGATGATTCTGTGTCGCGATCTGGACGAGGCCTGCCGTGTCGCGAACCATATTGCTCCTGAGCACTTGGAGCTCTCGGTTAGCGATCCCGCGGCATTGTTGCCGGCGATTCGCCATGCAGGGGCGGTGTTCATGGGCAGACATACCTCGGAACCGTTAGGTGACTATTGCGCCGGCCCGAATCACGTGCTCCCGACCTCCCGAACCGCGCGGTTTTCGTCGCCGTTGGGAGTTTACGATTTTCAAAAACGCAGCAGTCTCATCATGGTCTCCCAGGCCGGCTCGGAACGGCTTGGGCGCATTGCCTCTGTTTTGGCTAGGGGAGAAGGGCTTACCGCTCACGCCCGCTCGGCGGAGTACCGTTTCGAACGGTAAGACCTGCTGGGCGCCCTGGAGGGTCGACGAGGAAACTGGCATGAGCAAAGAAATGATCGAAACTCTGGTAAAGCGTTGGATAAAGCCTGGGATCCGGGCCCTTTCCGCCTATCATGTGGCTGACGCGAAGGGGCTGATTAAGCTCGATGCGATGGAAAATCCCTATACCTGGCCAGAGGGGCTACGTCGCGAGTGGCTGGAGCTGCTGGTCAATACCGATGTGAACCGTTATCCACATCCGCAGGCGCCCGAAGTAAAGGCCGCGTTGCGCCGCACCATGTCGATTCCCGAGCAAGCAGACCTGGTGCTCGGAAACGGTTCAGACGAGCTGATTCAGATGATCGCCATGTCGGTTGGCGGGCCGGGGCGGTGTCTCCTGTCCGTAGAACCGACCTTTGTGATGTACCGGATGATCGCGGCATTCCTCGACCTCGATTATGTCGGGGTGCCGTTGCGTCGGGACGATTTCTCGATGGACCTAAACTCGGTGTTGACGGCCGTGCGCGAGCACCAGCCGGCAGTTATCTTTTTGGCGTATCCAAACAATCCGACAGGGAACCTATTTGATCAGGACGATTTGCGGAGTATTGTCGAGGCCGCCCCGGGACTGGTGGTGATCGACGAAGCATATGCGCCGTTTACCGAGGTGAGTATGCTTTCGATGGTAGGCCGTTATGACAATCTACTGGTCATGCGTACGGTTTCCAAAATGGGCTTAGCAGGGCTGCGGCTGGGTTTGCTGGTTGGACCGAGCCCCTGGCTGGAGCAGATCGATAAAACAAGATTGCCTTATAATATCAATATCTTAACGCAGATTAGCGCTGCCTTTGCCCTGCGCCACCAAGCGGTGTTCGATCAACAGACAGAAGCCATACGGAGGGCGCGCGATCTGTTGTTTAAGGCATTGCGTTCCCTGCCGGGAGTCGAGCCTTTGCCGAGTCAAGCCAATTTCATTTTGTTGCGAATTGGCGAGGGACGGGCGCTGGAGTGTTATCGGAGGCTCCGGGAGCGGGGGATCTTGGTGAAGAATCTGCACGGTACACATGCCACGCTGGAAGATTGCCTGAGGGTAACAGTGGGGACTCCAGAAGAAAATTCCGCTTTTCTCGAGGCACTCAAAGCGCTGCTCTGATCTCGGGCCACTCGTTCCGAATCGCGTATTTTTATTTTTGGTATCAGCGTTACTCATTTCGTTCTTTGTTCTGTTTTTCCGGAGAGGGTATTTGGGGTGGTAGCCCGCACCCCAGCAGGATTGCCTCCAGGATAATCTTCAGTTTGTCATTTTTCTGTCGATAACCAACGCCATAGATATGTTACTCGATACTGACATCGCCAACAGGTGGGGCCGTTTTTTCTCGGATATGAGAAATTTCGGCTGGCTATTCGTGGTCGCCTGGACGCTGGTGATAGGGGCTATCCTTTATTGGGACTTTCAGCGCGGGCAGGGTGCCACCCGGGAGCTGGCGCTCAGCCAGGCGAGGGCGCACTACAATAAGGACCTCGCGTTTCGTCTGTGGGCAACCGACCATCAGCGTATCTATGTCCCGATAACCGAAAAGAATCAGCCAGATCCCAATCTTGCACACCTCGATGAGCGGGATCTGACCACGCCTGCTGGCCGTCGACTAACGATGATCAATCCGGCCCGTATTGTCCGCCAGCTGAACGATGATTATGGCTCTATCTACGGGGTTGTCGGCCGTATCGTCAGCTTGCAGCCGTTCCGGACAGAAAACAGTCCTGATGACTGGGAACGGTCGGCCATTGCGTGGTTTCAGTCAGGCGGCGAAGAGATGATTGATGTGACCGAGGTCGGGGGAGAGCCGATCTTGCGCCTGATGCAGCCGTTGAAGACCGTGCCGGGTTGCCTGACTTGCCATGCGCAGCAAGGTTATCGGGTGGGTTTAGTCTCGGGTGGAGTCGGGGTGACGGTACCGATGGGCGGCCTGCTATCCCGGGAGCGTCAACGCCTGGCCGCGAGCAGTCTGTCCCTGGGAATGCTTTGGCTGCTTGGGTTGGTGCTGATGCGCGTTGCCTTCCGCTTCGTAATTGAAAACCAGGCTAAGCGTGATCAGGTGCTGAACCAGCTAACCCGCAGTGAGGCGAGGAAGGCCTCCATCATGGAGACCGCCCACGACAGCATCGTGATCATTGACGACCAGGGGTGTATCGCGGAATTCAACCGTGCAGCAGAGCAAACGTTTGGCTACCGGCGCGCCGATGTGTTGGGGCGGGCGTTGGCCGATGTGCTGATCCCCCCTTCCCTCAGGAGTCTCCACCGAAGCGGCTTTCAACGCTATATCAGCACCGGGATCACACGTATGTTGGATACCCGGATTCAGACCATGGGGTGGCACGCGGATGGTGTCGAATTTCCGGTGGAACTGACTGTTTCCCGTGTCGATCAAGAGGGTACCCCGTTTTTCACCGCCTACATCCGCGACATGACGGAGGCACGCCGGCTGGAGGAACAGATCTCCTTCAAGACCACACACGATCAGTTGACCGGCCTGCTCAACCGGTCTGAATTTGAGCGTCAGCTTGGACTGTTGCTAGAGGAGCACCGCTTCGATGACGAGACCTTCGCTTTGGCCGTGGTTGATCTCGACCAATTTAAAGTAGTCAACGATACGGGGGGGCACAATGCCGGTGATATGCTGCTCACCCAAATAGCCAGGCTTATCCATTCAAAGACCAGGGCCGGAGACAGTCTTGCCAGGCTGGGAGGTGATGGCTTCGGTATCTTGCTCGAACAGTGCAACCTCAAAGAAGCCCAGCGAATCGGTACCGAATTGTTGGAGGTAATCAGAAACTTCCGCTACGAGTGGCAAGGAAAGAGCTTCGCCGTTACCGCCAGTATCGGAATTGTGCAGGTTTATCCTCGAAGCCAGTCGACGAGCGATGTGCTGAGCGCTGCCGACACGGCTTGTTACGTGGCGAAGGAGCAGGGCCGCAATCGGTTGCATATTTTCCATCACGACGATGTCGACCTGGCGCGCCGTCAGGGGGAGATGCGCTGGGTGAGCAGAATCCACGATGCCTTCGAGCAAGGTCGATTCTTTCTTTATTGCCAGAAATTGAAGCCCCTGTCGGAAGAACCCGAGCACCAGGGACTGCATTACGAGGTGCTGTTGCGGATGCGGGATGAGCAGGGAGAATTTGTGCCGCCCGCGACATTCTTATCGGCGGCGGAGCGGTATAGCCTGATGCAGACTATCGACCGTTGGGTGGTGAGATCCACGTTCTCCTGGCTGGCCAGCCATCCCCAGCATTTGAACCAGTTGGCGCTTTGCACCATCAATCTGTCCGGAAGCTCCGTGACTGACTATGCTTTTCTGAATTTTCTTATCGAGCAATTTGACAGTTATGCGCTTCCCGCAGGGCGAATCTGCTTCGAAATAACCGAGACGGCGGCGGTGTCCAATCTTTCCAAGGCAACCCGGTTTATCGAGACACTGAAAATGCACGGTTGCCGCTTTGCACTGGATGATTTTGGTAGCGGCATGTCCTCGTTCGCCTATCTCAAGAATCTGCCCGTCGATTACCTGAAGATTGATGGCGCCTTTGTACGGGATATCGTGGACGATGAGATCGACCTCGCCATGGTGCGCTCCATCAATGATATCGGGCATGTCATGGGCAAGCAGACCATCGCAGAGTTTGTGGAGAACGACAAAATCTACTCCCGGCTAAAAGAGATTGGCGTCGACTACGCCCAAGGATACGGTATTGCCATGCCGATTCCCCTAGATCACATCGCGATGGAGAGTGTCGCCAAGGTCAATTTGGCCGGTTGATCAGTTCGACTTACCTATACTCGGGCGTTCACTGACCGTTGCTTCCAGCTGGAACTCCCGGTCGCCCCGCCAGCCTCTAATCTTCACCGTTGTACCCGGTTCCAGACCCGATATTATGGATAGGATCTCCTGGGAGCTGCTTGGAGCCTGGTTGCCAATGCGGGTAATGATGTCCCCCGGCTCGATTCCGGCCGAATCGGCGGGTCCACCTTCCAGCACCGCCGAGACCAGCACTCCGTGCAGGGTACGCAATCCGTGGGCTTCCGCCATTTCCGCTGTGATGTCCCGGCCAGCGATCCCCAACCAGCCGCGCACCACCCGTCCTTTGCGAAGGATTTGATCCATAACCCCTTTGGCCAGGGTAATAGGTATGGCAAAGCCGATGCCATCGGATCCTCCGGTTTTCGAGAAAATGGCGGTGTTGATTCCGACCAGCTCACCGTAGGCGTTGATCAGCGCGCCTCCGGAGTTACCGGGATTGATAGCGGCGTCGGTTTGAATGAAGTTTTCGAAAGTGTTGATCCCCAGCTGATTTCGTCCCGTGGCACTGACGATGCCCAGGGTCACGGTCTGGCCCACGCCAAATGGGTTGCCGATCGCCAGTACCACGTCTCCCACCCGCAGGTGTGAGGAGCTGCCCACCGTAATCGCTGGTAGTGGGGCGCGGTCCGATTTGATCACCGCGAGATCGGTGTCGGGATCGGTACCTGCTATCTCGGCCGCCAGGGTTGTCCCATCCGCCAGAACTACCCTGATTTCGTCTGCCCCATCAATCACATGGTGATTGGTTAGAATGAAGCCTTCTTCACTGATAATAACCCCCGAGCCAAGGTTGTTGGCGCGCTTTTTTCGTGGGGGGGAAGAGAATCGGTCTCCGAAAAAACGCCGGAAAATCGGATCGTCGAAGAGCGATCCTTTCTGTTCTATGGTGATTTTGGTGGTGTAGATGTTAACCACCGAAGGTGCGGCAGCCTGCACTGCCGCCGCATAGGAGACGGGTCCGTACGACTGTGCTTCGGGCGGTAGACGGCCAAGCCCGTTTGCGACCGGATGGAAATTCCGGTTGCCGACCAAATAGAGCGCCAGCAGCGCTGCGATGAGGCCTACTACTACAGAGGCCAAAATGAATTTTACGAAACTATTCAATTTCCTGGGTACCGGGGCGAATGTACGTGATCAATGCGGCGACCTGCCTTACAGTTCTTATCAACAACCGACGAGGATTCTAAGATGGCCAGTCTAGTGGAGCTAGTGGAGTATTGCCAAAACCTCTTAAAGCCGTCCCAGTTCAGTGACTACTGTCCAAACGGATTGCAGATCGACGCAGGAAATCCGGAAGTGAGTAGCTTGGCCGTAGGGGTTACCGCCTGCCAGGCGCTCATTGACACCGCGGCGGATTGGGGCGCGGATTTGCTACTGGTGCACCATGGGTTCTTCTGGAAAGGCGAGCCTTCCCCATTGGTTGGTGTGAAAGGGCGGCGGATGACCACACTCATTCGGCGCGGCATCAGCCTGATGGCCTATCATCTGCCACTGGATGCTCATTCCGAGGTAGGTAACAATCGCCAGTTGGGTGAGCGTTTCGGGATTGCGGATGCCAGCCCCCTCCCCGAAGGTGACGGCCTGCTTTGGTACGGAACCCTTCTGCAGCCGGAGTCGGCGCACCGTGTCGCTTCCAGAATTGCTTCCGCCTTAAACCGGGAGCCGTTGCATATCCCGGGAGGACGGCGGGAGATTCAGCGCATCGGGTGGTGTAGCGGGGCTGCCCAAAGTTACATTGAACAGGCTGCCGCCGCAGGTCTTGATGGGTTCATATCCGGTGAGATATCGGAACATACCGTGCACTTGGCGCGAGAGCTGGATATCCACTATTACGCTGCCGGTCACCATGCCACCGAGCAGTTCGGGGTTCAGGCTCTGGGAGAGCGTCTGCGTGACCGCTTCGGGGTTAGGTACCGCTTTATTGATGTCCCCAACCCGGTCTAAGCGGAAGGTATCTCAATCTTGACCTGTGGTAGCGCATGTTGGAAAATGCCCCGTCTATTTGGGGTAAATTCAGCATATTCTGTATTCCTGATCCGGTGCTCCAGCGCAGGGCTTGGAAGCAGATTCATCCAGCCGACTCCGGGGGTCGTTTAGAATGAGCGCAGATGGCGTGGATTTGAAAAAGCGGCGGCTGTTGACCGCGGCAACAAGTGTGGTTGGCGCGGTGGGTGCCGGTTATGTGGTCTATCCGTTTTTGGCGGCATGGGCACCGAGCGAAAAGGCCAAGGCGGCCGGTGCGCCGGTCGAGGCGGATATCAGTAAACTTGAACCGGGGCAATTGCTGCGCGTTAAGTGGCGGGGTAAGCCGGTGTGGATTGTGCGGCGAACGGAGCAGAACTTGAGTGCGCTCCCTTCCCTGGACAGTATCTTGGCGGATCCCAACTCCGACATGCCCCAACAGCCGGATTATTGCAAGAACTCCTACCGGTCGATCAAGCCCGAATTCCTGGTGGCGATCGGCATTTGCACCCACCTTGGCTGTTCTCCAACCTATCGGCCAGATGTCGCTCCTGCGGATCTGGGGGATGAATGGATCGGTGGATTTTTCTGTCCTTGTCACGGTTCGCGCTTTGATTTGGCGGCACGGGTCTATGCCGGCGTCCCGGCGCCTACCAATCTGGTGATACCACCTCACCAGTATCTGTCCGACAGCCGGATTCTTATCGGTGTTGATGGGGAGGCTGCCTGATGAGCATGATGAAGAGCATGGTCGACTGGATCGACGAACGCTATCCATTGACCAAGGTGTGGAACGAGCACCTGGCCCAGTATTACGCACCCAAGAACTTCAATTTTTGGTACTTCATGGGCTCTTTGGGCATGCTGGTACTGGTGATGCAGATCCTCACCGGTGTCTGGCTGGCGATGAGTTACAAGCCCGACGCCGAACTCGCATTTGGGTCGGTTGAGTACATCATGCGGGATGTGGACTGGGGCTGGTTGATCCGCTACATGCACTCCACCGGAGCATCCGCTTTCTTTATCGTTATTTATCTGCATATGTTTCGTGGGCTTATCTACGGTTCCTACCGCAAGCCCCGGGAACTACTCTGGATCATCGGTGTGATCATCTATCTAGTAATGATGGCGACCGCGTTCATGGGGTATTTGCTACCCTGGGGCCAGATGTCCTATTGGGGCGCGCAGGTTATCGTGAATCTGTTCTCCGCGGTTCCGGTGGTAGGAGAGGAGCTGGGAGTCTGGATCCGTGGCGACTACGTCATTTCGGACGCCACCTTGAACCGATTCTTTGCGCTGCATTTTCTGCTGCCTTTCCTGTTGGCGGCCATTGTCTTTATCCACATCGTCGCCCTGCACAAGGTGGGTTCCAACAACCCCGACGGCATTGAGATCAAGAAGGGTCCAAAAGGCAACCGGTGGAGTGATACCGCGCCAGCTGATGGCATCCCTTTCCATCCCTACTATTCGGTTAAGGACATTGCCGGTGTCGCCGGCTTCCTATTCTTGTTCGCGCTGGTATTGTTCTATGCACCGGAGATGGGGGGCTATTTCCTAGAGCATCCTAACTTCGAGCCGGCCAACCCGTTAAAGACGCCCGAACATATCGCACCGGTTTGGTACTTCACCCCGTTTTACGCCATTCTTCGGGCTGTCCCATCCGTGGCCGGTTCTGCCTTTCCCGGCGTTGTGGCGATGTTTGCTTCCATCTTGATAATGTTTTTTCTCCCCTGGTTGGATCGCAGCCCCGTTAAGTCGATTCGTTACAAGGGTATGCTGTATAAGGTTCTGATGGCCCTATTCGTGGTTGATTTCATCGTCCTGGGGTATCTGGGAACTCAGCCGACCACTGCTCTGTACAAATTGATGGCGCAGATAGGGACCATCTACTATTTCGCATTTTTTCTATTGATGCCGATTTATAGCAAGCTCGACAAGACCAAGCCTGTGCCGGAGAGGGTGACCAAATGAAAAAGCTGATCATTGCATTTCTGTTGGCTACGGTACCTCTAGTGGTTGTGGCAGCCGGAGGCGGGGTCCATCTCGATGCTGCCAATATCAATTTAAACGACAAGGCATCTCTGCAGAATGGTGCCCGGTTGTTTGTCAATTATTGCCTGAGTTGTCACTCGGCGAAATACCAGCGATACAACCGTATGGCCCGGGATTTGGGATTGACCGATGAGCAGGTCAAGGAAAACCTGATGTTTACCACCGACAAGATTGGCGACACCATGGAGATTGCCATGGATCCCGCAGATGCGGCCGCGTGGTTTGGCACCGCTCCCCCGGATCTCAGTGTCATTAGCCGTGCCCGGGGTGTGGATTGGATCTATACTTATCTGCGTAGTTTCTATGTTGACGAGTCCCGGCCGTTTGGCGTTAACAATCTGGTATTTCCCGACGTGGGTATGCCTCATGTATTCTGGGACCTCCAAGGTCTACAGCGTGCTGTCTTCAACGAGCATGATGGGAAAAAGGTTTTTGAGCGGTTTGAGCAGGTAATACCGGGTACCTTGAGTCCCCAGGAGTTCGATGGGGCAATGCGCGACCTGACCGCCTTTCTCAGTTACGTCGGTGAGCCGATTCAGATGGAGCGCCGGGCAATGGGTAAGTGGGTGCTGCTCTTCATCGGCGTATTCTTCGTGCTCGCCTATCTATTGAAAAAGGAGTACTGGAAGGACGTCCACTGAGCGAATTTTGGTCCCGATGAGTTAGGGGTGCACGGTTTGGGTTATACTGTGCACCCCTTTTTATTTTTCGGCTAATAACTGGAGTGGTAGGTATGGCGGTTGTGGCAAACAAAAGGTCTGTGATGACCATGTACTCGGACGCCAGGAGTTCGTACAGTCACCGCGTACGCTTGGTGTTGGCGGAGAAAAATATCACCGTTGAGATTGTTGACGTGGACCCGGTGGATATCTCCGACGATATCATGGACCTGAATCCCTACGGAACCCTGCCCACCTTGGTTGATAGGGATCTCGTGCTGTTCGAGTCACGGATCATCATGGAGTATCTTGATGAACGCTTTCCCCATCCTCCTTTACTCCCGGTCGACCCGGTTTCCAAGGCGAGTTCTCGGTTGTTCATGCATCGGGTGGATCTTGACTGGTACCGGTTGATGGACATCATTCTCAGCAAAGGCAAGCAGGCGGCCAAGGCGCGCAAGGAACTCCGGGAGAGTCTCACGGTTACCGCTCCGGTATTTGCCTCTAAGCCCTTTTTCATGAGCAGCGAGTTTACCCTGGTTGATTGCGCGATTGGCCCTTTGTTGTGGCGTCTGCCCCATCTTGGCGTCGAGCTGCCCAGTCAGGCAAAGCCGGTACTCGATTACGCGAAGCGTCTCTTTGCCCGTCCCTCTTTCAAGGAGAGTCTGACCGAGTTTGAGCGTGAGATGCGGGAATAATCCCATTGGGAGGTCCTCATGCCGATCACTTCCAACCGCCCTTACCTGATTCGCGCGCTTTACGAATGGCTGGTCGATAATTCCCTGACCCCTCATCTTTTGGTGGATGCCAGCCAGGAGCATGTCAGGGTGCCACCGGACTTCGTGGAAGAGGGGCGAATTGTCCTTAATATCGCGCCGACGGCGGTGCAGCGGCTAGAGTTGGGAAACAAATTAATTAGCTTCAATGCCCGATTTGGAGGGCGGCCGATGGACGTGTTGGTGCCTCCGCCCGCTGTGCTGGGAATATACGCCAAAGAAGATGGCAGGGGCATGCTGTTCCCGGAGGAGGGGCCGGACGAGGACAGTGGGCCGCCGGACAACGATACCGATCCTACGCCCCCACGTGACCGCCCTGCTCTGAAGGTTGTTAAATAGCTTATTCGGGGCAGTATCAGTGGCCTCCCCAATTGCCGTCGCGGTGTTGTTTCGCCATGGAGGTGACGTTTTGTTCACTGTCGGGAAGCCCCAAGCTAAAAAAATCCAGGTCGATACCGATCAGGGCCAGGTGGCCACTCCTTCGCCCCACACCCTCCTCACTGAATTCAAAGCGAAATACTCTGCGAATCCGAATACCGCTTGCTGTCCAACGCAAGCCAATTCGGAATACGGCCACCGTCTGATCGAGAAACTGAAGACCCCGGGTTACACAAGCCTCTTCGCAGACGGCGGTGGCAATCTCCCGTGCCCGGGCGCTGTCCAGCCAAAACCAGACAATCACACCAATGAGTCCCATAATAGCGGCAGTTTGCATGATACCTATCCTAACCAATTTTGCGCTTAAATGATGGATCTTTCCCAGGGGGCGCTCATCAGATCCTGTGGGCAGACTGGCAATAGGCAGGATGGAGCCGTAGGAGAGCCGAGCGAAATGTAATCGGCGCGGAGGTTTGGCAGTTACATGAATAACGTTATCATCGTGCAACAGGACATTACACAGCTGCGCATCGAGGTTATCGTCAACGCAGCCAACTCCACGTTGCTGGGAGGGGGAGGGGTGGATGGAGCGATCCACCGCAGGGCGGGACCAAGCCTGTTGGAGGCTTGCCGTGCCTTGGGAGGATGTCCGGCAGGAGAAGCCCGTATCACGCCGGGATTCAACTTACCCGCCAAGTGGATCGTCCATACGGTGGGACCGGTTTGGCGTGGTGGAACCCTCGGTGAGCCGGGGCTTTTACGAGCTTGCTATCGTAACGCCCTGCAGCTTGCCCGGGAGCAGGGCGCAACGAGCATCGCTTTTCCTGCCATCAGCACCGGGGTCTACGGTTACCCCAAGATCGCGGCGGCGGAGATTGCGCTGAGTGAGATGTACGCTGCTTGGGGGTTCGAGCGGGTCGTCGCATGCTGCTTTAGCAAGGAGGATGCCGATATCTATCGTAGACTTTGTTCCGGATATGCCGGTGGGGAGAGCGATAATGGGATGGCTTGATGAACTGCCGGTTGGATTTTTGATTCTCGCCAGTCTGCTGCTGGGATTGGCACCCTTTGTTCCAGAGCCCCATATTTGGGAGAAGCTCAAGATGTTGGCCGATGGTACACTTGTCCGGCCCATCGATATCTTTGATCTGCTACTGCATGGATCACCTTGGGCAGTACTGCTTCTCAAGCTAGTTCGTATGCGGCAGGCCGCCAGTCATTGAGTTCTCCCGGTCCGCAGAACCGGCGGGGGCTGAATGACAGTGAGTAGTTTAGCGCAGGCGGTCTAGGCGTAGCCGCTGACGTTCGTCAAACAGCCGGCGTGCGCCAACCCCCACTGCAACGATAGCTCCCAGCCCGGTTCCGACCGCTATCAGCAGCAGGACCATGATCTGGTATTTTGCCGCCTCCAATGGGGGGCTTCCTCCTAGGATCTGCCCGGTCATCATGCCTGGAAGGCTTACTACTCCGGCAGTCGTCATTGCGTTGATGATCGGGATCAGTCCCGACCGTAAGGCAGCCCTGCGGATGACCGAGATCGATTGGTTCCAGTCTTGTCCGAGTATCAGTCTGGCTTCGATTACGCTACGTTGCCGCCAGGCATTTTGGGTAAGGTTATCCAGGGCAATCGCCATCCCCGACATGGTGTTTCCAAGCAGCATTCCCAGCAGCGGAATGAGGTACTGAGGCGTGTACCAAGGATCGACCTGGATTACCAGATGTAACGCCAACAGGGTGACACTGAAAGACGAGATGAACATCGACAGGGTGCCTATGCCCATTCCCCATAATCCTCTGAAGCGGCGCTCCTGACGGGCCATCACTTCATAACCGGCCACGCCCAGCATTAACATCGCTAGCGCACCGATGAGCCATGGGTTCCTTTGTGCAAAGAGGGTTTCCAGTACCAGACCCAACAGGGTCAGTTGCAGCACGCTGCGGGTAGCCGCGATCAGTAGCCGCTTTTCTACCCCCAGGTGTGTTCGCCAGGAGAGGGCGGCAAGCCCTACGACCAGGACCGCCGCGATCGATAGGTCCCATGGTGAAAGGCTGATTAGCTCCATATCTCAGGACTCAGTTGGCGATCCGCGAAGCGCAAGCCCCTATGGGTGGCCATCCTATGCCGCTGCTCGGGATCATGACTTACCCAGAGCGCCGATGCACCCTGCTCACGGAGGTAGGTGAGGATGAGCTCCTCTACTCGATTGGTATTGGCTTTGTCTAGGTTAGCGGTGGGCTCGTCAAGCAACAAAACCTTGGGATAGCCTGCCAGCAGGCGCGCCAGGGAGAGCCGCTGGCGCTCTCCGCTGGAGAGGCGGGAGACTTCCCAGTCCATACACTCCTCCGGGAAACCCAGGGCCCCGGTAAGGTGGGATTCTCCGTCAACAAAATGGTCACCGACGCGATCTTCCCACCAGTGACTTTCCGCGGGCAGCAGCCCAACTTGGCGCCGCCACACCGGTGGTGGTGTCAGGGAGCGGCGCTCGTCCCCCAACAGGCAGTCTCCCTGGTGTGGATCCAGATCAGCAATAGCCCTCAAAAACAGTGATTTGCCACACCCCGACGGGCCAGTCAGCGTAACGCACTCGCCACGGGAGAGGGTTAGGTCAATGGGATCCAGACCACGGCTGGCGAACCTTTCCAGAGTCAGACAGTGCAAGTTAAACCTCAGCGTCGGCGGAAAAGTAGATCCCAAACCCCATGACCCAGCTTTTGCCCTCGCCGTTCGAATTTGGTAACCGGTCTGAAGTCTGGGCGGGGTGAATATTGGCCCGGACCCACACAGTTTTCAAATGCCGCTGATGGGGACAGCGCCGCCATCATCTGGGCGGCATAATCCTGCCAGTCGGTTGCTGCGTGAAACAAGCCCCCGGGGCGGATTAGCCGTGCCAGTTCTTCTACCATGGTCGGTTGGAGGATCCGCCTTTTTTGATGGCGGCGCTTATGCCATGGATCGGGAAAGAACAGAAATACGCCTTGTAGACTGGCATCCACCAGCGTGTGGGCCATCACCTCTACGGCATCATGGCGTATGACGCGCAGGTTGGCGAGACCCCGTTTCTCGATCTGCAGCAAAAGATGCCCTACACCGGGCCGGTGTACCTCAATGCCCAGATAGTTGTTTTCGGGGTGAGCCGCTGCCATCTCGACCAGAGACTCGCCATCGCCGAAGCCAATCTCGACGTACACCGGACGTGTGTCGCCAAAACAGGCTTCCAGGTCTAAAGGCGTATCTGCGAAGTCGATCCCATAGTGGGGCCAGAGCTGTTCGAACGCGCGTTGTTGCCCCCGTGTAAGCCGCCCTTCCCGGATCACAAAACTACGGATCGGACGCCGAGTTTTTTCCTCCCCTGCACTGACGGGTTCGCCTGAATGGTAAGTTGGATTGTGTGTCATCAGCCTTTTCGGTTGGGGCAATGGGGGCTCTCTGCTGTTTCCTCGGGTGATGGAAATCACCGGTCTGTCTGAGCTGAGAGAGGGTAATCCAGGATATATTCAGGCTAAATTCTACACTAAACTGGTGTTTTAGATCAGATATGGGAATCGGGAGGGCGGATTTGGCTCAGTGGAGTGAGGATCTCATATCACCCGACAGCGTTGGCACGTTGGACCGTTTGTTCATTCAGCGGGTGCATCGTTCTGGTGAGCGACTGGCTTACCGAAGTTTCGATCGAAACACCAAGACATGGGTAGATCATACTTGGGACCAGATGGCGGAACAGACGGCGCGGTGGCAGCGGGCCATTGCCGGGGAAGCGGTCAAACCCGGAGACCGGGTGGCGGTGTTGCTTCGCAACTGCACCGAATGGGTCATGTTCGATCAAGCTGCAATGGGGCTGTCGCTGGTCGTGGTGCCCCTCTTTACCGATGATCGGCCCGATAATATCGATTATATATTGCGGGATGCCGGGGTGCGCCTGCTGTTGGTGCAGGATGCCGGGCGCTGGAAGCGGCTGGCATCGTTGGTAGGCACAAACGCATGTCTCAAACGGGTGTTGATATTGGATCCCGGTCCCGATTTCCGAACCCTGGCACAGGACGACGAGCGAGTCCGGCTGGTTGACGACTGGCTACCCGAAACAGGCGGAGACTTACTGCAGCGGCGGGGAGATCCCCACGCGTTGGCATCGATTATCTACACTTCCGGCACCACTGGCCGCCCGAAGGGGGTCATGCTCAGCCACTCCAATATGCTGTCGGTGGCCCATGGGGCGCTCGCAATCATCGACTGTTACGAGCAGGATATTTTTCTCTCGTTTTTGCCGCTGTCGCACACCTTGGAGCGGACAGCGGGATACTATCTACCGGTTATGACAGGATCTACCGTGGCCTACTCCCGTTCCGTTGGGCAATTGGCTCAAGACCTGCGGGTAATTCGTCCAACCGTAATGATTGCTGTGCCACGGATCTTTGAACGTGTCTACGGTAGGCTGAAAGAACAGATGGCGAGGGGGTCATGGTTCACCAGAGCGCTATTTGAGACGGCGGTGGAAGTCGGTTGGCAACGATTCCAAAATCAGCAGGGGCGATTGGGTTGGAGGCCGTCGCTGTTGCTCTGGCCATTGCTGCGCCGGATGGTGGCCACACGTGTCAAGGAGCGGCTGGGCGGGCGGCTACGCGTGACCGTTAGCGGAGGTGCCGCACTTTCACCGGATATTGCCAAGGTGTTTATTGGCCTTGATATCCCCATACTCCAGGGATATGGCTTGACCGAGACCAGTCCGGTGGTCAGTGTCAATACGCTTGACGACAACGAGCCCGCCAGCGTGGGTATACCGCTACGTAAAATTAGCGTCAAGATCGGTGAAGATGATGAGCTGCTGGTAAAAGGTCCGGGGGTCATGCTGGGATACTGGAATAATCACAACGCCACCAGGACGGTGATCGATTCGGAGGGCTGGTTGCATACCGGTGACCAGGCGCGCATCGAGCATAATCACATTTATATAACAGGCAGGATAAAAGATATCTTGGTGCTGTCTAATGGTGAAAAAGTACCGCCTGGCGACATGGAGCTGGCGATTGCCCTTGATCCCCTGATCGATCAGGTCATGGTGGTTGGTGAAGGGGAGCCTTTTCTCACGGCGCTGGTGGTGCTGGACGGAAATTTCTGGCCGGGTTTGGCTCAGGAATGTGGGGTGGATCCCATGGATCCCGCCAGTCTGAGTCATCATCAGGTCACCGCAGCGGTTCTGCACCGAATTAGAGATTCATTGAAGGCGTTTCCTGGCTATGCCAAGATCAGAAGAGCAACATTGTTGTTGGAGCCTTGGACTATTGACAACGGTCTCTTGACACCAACTCTGAAGGTCCGGCGGACTCAGGTGTTGGAAAGATACAAGGCACGAGTGCGTGAAATGTATGCGCAAGGGCCGGCACTGAGCACCGGACGGTGAATCGAGGACATGCACCCAGAGAGGGATGAGTTGGGTATCGAGCGCGAGATCAGGAGATATTCGGCATACTATAGAGGATGGTGTCTGGCCTTCGGCGAACATGACCCAGCCTTTTCCGATGATGAGAGCATCAACTGGGTTTTCGGGGCGGATCAGATGGGTTTCATCGCCTCCCATGATCTGAAGAAGATGCTGCACAAAGTATTGCTTGGACGCCAGGAAAAGCACCCCAGCGTCACCCTGACCGAGACACATGTCGATCTAGGTGAAATCAATTACCCGTTTTCACCGATGCAACTTGAAGGCGCCCGCCGTTTCCGTGAGTTTATCCGCCAGCACGACAGCCTTAATCTCTATTTGACCAGCCATTTCTGGTATCCTCCAGGGAGCCGGATCATAACCTTTTCTCCGCGGCGGCCGGCAGTAATTCTCTACAAAGAGATTGCGCCCCTGCGTCTCAAGCTGATTTGATGCGGAATTACCGAGGCGCTTCCGGACAACAGGGTACAAACAAAAAAGGTGATGACTCCCGCGAGGGGATGGCGGTAAAATCGTGACCCGATTATGGCGACCACCCTTGATCACCATTTTCCTATGCCGGAGGCACCGGGCTGGGGAGCAAGTTGAGGTTGGGTAGCTTAAGGCTTTTGAGTGCCGATCCTGGCGGGTGTAGTTCAATGGCAGAACGGTAGCTTCCCAAGCTGCACACGAGGGTTCGATTCCCTTCACCCGCTCCAACCCCTACTTCGCAGATCTTAGCGCAATAGCCGCCGCCTGAGGCTGGCGCACCGTGTAAGATGTGATCACGATTGCCATGGTTCAGGCAAGGGGCGCGTTCACGACTCCGACCGGGCTTCACGCACCTTTCGGCGGGAGATCTCCGCGGAGAACGCGCAGACTGGTTGGAGCACCTTACGCGAGCGGTGCTGGTTGGCCTGCTCATCGCTCTTCAGGGAATTTCAGATAATAGAAAAGTTGCCGCTGATTTAGTATTGGGATTACTGGATTCGATAGCGTAAGGACGTAAGTACCGGAAGCGGCAGGTCTTCGGAGGAGGCGGCAATGGGAACGGCGGGGATCTATTCGGAAATATTCGCGAGTCTCGCGTCAAATCAATCACTGTTTCCGTCTTTGCCGGAGATTACCATTCGCCTACGGGCCACTCTCAACGATCCCCGTTGCGATATTGCCTCTGCGGCGAAATTGCTGAAGACAGATCCCGGGCTGTCCGCATTCATCATGCGTATTGCCAATAGTGTGCGGTACATGTCCCGGTTTCCACCAAAGGATCTGGAGGCTGCGTTGCGGCGTATCGGATTGGAGGCCGCCTCACGCTTGGCAACCACTTTCGCTATCCGCTCGAGCTTTGAAACCTCGAATCCCGTGCTCAAGAGCATGTTAGTAGCGAGTTATCGCAACGCAACCAAGGTATCGGTGATTAGCTATTTTCTCGCCGAGCGGTTTTCCGGTTTCGATCCCAGCAAGGCAATGTTGGCCGGCTTGCTGCAGGATATCGCCTTGCCACCTATTCTCTTGCGTCTGTCCGAGCGGCCGGATGTGTTCGAAGATGCTGGCAAGCGCTTGCGAGCAGTCGACCAACTGGCGCCGTTGGTAGGCGTATTAATTCTGAAGAACTGGGGTTTCGATGACGAGCTCATTGAGGTGGTGCGGACCCGCAAAGATTGGATGCGGGATCCTTATGAGAGCGCCGATCTGAGTGATATCGTAATAATCGCCCGTCTACACTCAATGATTGGAACCTCTGAATTTACCGACTGTCCTTCCTTTGTTCAGGTTCCGGCGTTTCATAAACTGCCGTTCGGTGAATTGACCCCCGGCCAGAGTATCAAAATGTTGGAGGATGCCCAGGATGAGCTCGCGGATATCGCGCGTTTGCTGGGGGGTGGCTAAAGCCGCTTGCGGTGAACCGTCGATTTATCGGTCCTGGCTCGGGTGAGGTCACTGTATCAGGCGAGTGGTCCCGTGGAGGCGCAACTCCTGAAGGACTATCTGGCCTCCCACCACATTCAAACCGTTATTCAGGGTGAATATTTGAGCGGCGCCGCCGGTGAGTTGCCAGCACTTCAGTTTCCAGTGCTTTGGGTACTCGAAGACGAGGACCTGGAGCGTGGTAAAGAGCTAATCGGATACTTTTTTCAGAATGATAAGGCGGCTATTCCCTGGGTTTGCCCCGCTTGTGGGGAGCACAACGAGGGACAGTTCCATATCTGTTGGAATTGCGCCAAAATGAAATAGTGAAGTATCTCTATTATTCGTAATTTCCCGCATTGGGCCATGGCAAATCGCCATGTCATGGGTCATTCTTTCAGGTGAGCGGTTCGCGACTAGGGAGTTTTCAATGGGAAAGAGTTTGAAGATCCTTGGCTGGTTGATTGCCGTGCTCGCGGTGTTAATCGTGGTGGCGGTCGTGGTATTGCCGCAGGTAATCAGTCCCAATGACTACAAACCGGAGATCATCGCCAAGGTCAAACAGGAGACCGGCCGCGACCTGACCATCGATGGCGACATCGGACTGTCGGTGTTTCCGTGGCTTGGATTCGAGACGGGCTCCATGTCAATTAGCAATCCCGCAAACCTGGATGGCGGGGTATTCGCGTCGGTTGAGCAGGCCGCCATACGGATCAAGTTGCTACCTTTGCTTCAGAAGCGATTCGAGGTAGACAAGGTAGGCTTGACCGGACTCCGGCTCAATTTGCTCCGTCGTGAGGATGGAGCCAATAACTGGGATGATCTTGGTACGGGAAAACCAGCGACGACCGGGAAACAAGGTGCCGCTAAACCCACGGCAAAAGGCGCAGCTCTTGGTTTGGAAAACTACTCTGTGCAGGGGGTCGATATCAGCGATGCCCGGATAGTTTGGGATGATCGTCAGGCCGGGCAGTATCTTTCGGTGGATGAGCTTGATGTGAGGAGCGGTCCGGTGCTTCCTGGACAACCGGTGGAGTTGGAGATTGGCATGGTGGTCGATAGCCGCGAGCCGCCGATCCAGTCTGATATCAGGTTGCAAGCGGTGGTCGGCATTGACGAGGCTGCAGGCATGATACTTGCCGATCGGCTGCACTTGGTACTCCAGGCCAAGGGCACGGCAGTTCCTGGGGGGGCGGTGCAGGCGGACCTGGAGGCGAACGTCAAAATAGCACTCGACGGCGGACTCCTGGAAGTTTCGGACGTTGTCTTGAAATCAGACAACTTTCAACTCACTGCGAACGTTCACGGTCGAGATTTGCAGGGCACCCCAGTGCTCAACGGCAACGTGGAGATCGCTGAGTTCAACCTCAAAGACTGGCTAGCGGCCCACCAGGTATCGCCAAGGATGTCGGATCCTAATGCATTGACCCGGGTGGCAGCGAAGACCCAAGTGATGGCGCAGGGCGGCACCGTAGCACTGGAAGCGCTGGCGGTGGACTTGGATGACTCCAAACTGGCGGGTGTTCTCAATGTCAAGGGCTCGGCGGTTGATTTCAAGTTGACTCTGGATGAAATTAACATGGACCGCTATCTACCACCCCAGGAAAAAGCCCCCACCGAAGGGGCGGCCTCGGGGGCGGACGGTAGTGGTCAATCACCGACCGAAGGGCGGGCGCACGAGGAACCGCTGTTCCCCGTGGAAGTGTTACGGGAGCTGAACCTGAATGGCGAGTTGGATATTGGCAAATTGGTATTACATAATCTGAAAGCCGAAAAGGTCGCGTTGTCAGTCAAGGCAGCGGGTGGCCGGCTTGATCTCGAACAACAAATTGGCGGCTTTTACCGAGGTCGCTATCAAGGGAAGGTTGGCCTGGATGTACGTGGGAAGTCCCCCACTACCCGGATCACGGCGGCCTCCAGCGGTATTCAAATCGGCCCAATGCTAAAGGACATGGTAGGCGAGGAACGGCTGACCGGTCGGGGAGGATTCAATGCCGACTTAAGCAGTAACGGTAACAGCTTGGATGCCCTGAAACGTGGGTTGTCCGGAAAAGTGGATTTTAGTTTTATTGAAGGCGCGTTAAAAGGGGTCAATATCGCCCGTCTGCTGCGTGAAACCAGAGCCAGATTTTCCGGGCAACCACTTCCGCCTAACAATGAACCCCTGCAAACGGATTTCTCCGAGGTCACTGGCTCCGGAGTGATTGCCGGAGGTGTATTGGAAAACCGGGATTTGCTGGCTAAGTCTCCTTTCTTGCGAGTAACAGGCGCTGGAAAGGCCAACTTGGTTTCAGAAACCCTGGACTATACAGTGCAAGCTGTTGTCGTCGGAACCGACAAGGGTCAGGGGGGGGAGGGGTTAGAAGATCTCAAAGGGGTTAATATCCCGATTCATTTAACGGGCCCCATCGCGTCCCCGGATCATCAGATCGATTGGGGAAAAATTTTGTTGGAAACGCAGAAAGCGAAGATTAAAGAGAAGTTGCAGGAAAAGCTCGACGAGGAGCTTTCTCCCGAACTCAAGGGCAAGATCGAGAAGAGTCTCCCGCCCGATCTGCAGAATAAGCTCAAGGGGTTGTTTAATTGATTAACGATGACAAAAGGAGAGGTAAGTCAGCAATGAAACGCAGCAAAACGATTTTGCCGTTGGCCTTTGCAAGTGTACTTGTGTTGAGTGGTTGTGCCACCACCGATCAGATAAAACAGATGCAGGCCGATATCACCAAGGCTCAGGAGTCGGCCGACGCGGCCCTCGCGGCAGCCCGGGAGGCGGATAACAAAGCGGAGGCTGCCATGGAAGCAGCCAATGTGGCGCAACAGTCAGCCGATGAATGCTCTGAGCGTTGCAATCGCATTATGCAGAAGGCGATGCAGAAATAGCCGTTGTTCCGAGGTAGGCGTCCCTGTTGTGGAATGGATGCGGGTATTGCACTCAAACTGGGTAGGCCCGATCCCGGATACCGAGGCAAGAAGTAGGCGGTTATCGAACAGTCCGCTTGCCTATCAGGATCGGGTAGCCGGCATGGGTCAATACCGCATCCATTAGCACGTCGTTGTCAATTGTTGCCTGCTCGGTACCGGGAAGTGACTCGATCGCAGTGTTCAATTGCGAGAGGTCTATCCCCTGATCGGGGCGTTCTTCGCTCAGGGGTTTATGGGCTTCGATGTACAGCCTGCCATCAATCCATCCCAGCTTGTAGGGTTCGTTGATGATGCGCACGGGCGTGCCCTCAGGGACGCGAGGAAACAGGCGGGAAATATCTTCGGGATATAGCCTGATGCAACCATGGCTTACCCGCATGCCTACACCATAGGGTTTGTTGGTGCCGTGGATCAGATAGCCCGGCATGCCAAGATAGATGGCATATTCTCCCAATGGATTCTCAGGGCCCGGCGGTACTACCGCAGGCAAGGCGTCACCCTGTTCGGCGTGCTCTCGGCGAATAGATTCCGGCGGTGTCCAGGAGGGGTTAGGGCGTTTCCCAGTGACGCGGGTGACCCCCACTGGTGTAGACCAGCCTTCCCGGCCGATACCCAGCGCGTAGGTGACCACGCGGTTTTCGCCTTTCGGGTAATAGTAGAGACGGAGTTCAGCGAGGTTTATGACGATACCTTTCCGAGGGCCTGGGGGGAGCAGAAAGCGGGTCGGGATAATGATCTCCAGCCCTTCACCAGGCAGCCAGGGGTCAACGCCCGGATTAGCTTCGCTCAACTCCAGATAGCCAAGTCCGTGACGCCGCGCAATATCCGACAGGGTATCCTCGTAGCGGCTGGTAGTGGTAGTCACCTCCCCCACTGCATCGTTGCCCGGTAGCGGTAGAGGAAAATCACTTCCCTGGCCCAATCCGGGACCGCCAAGAGCGGCTAGGAATAAAAGCGGTATTAACAGGTTTTTCACTTGTGGCTACTTCCCATTTCAAACCCCATTATTGTGGCACAATCAATGTATATCCGGGCGTGCAAGGTTCACCGCAGCGGTGAATCGATGCGGGCGGTAAGATAGGGTAATCGATAAAGCGGACAATGCCTGAGAGTATTCCTGAATTCACCAGTAGGATCCTGGCATGGTACCGAAAGGCGGGCCGCAAAGACCTGCCCTGGCAGCAGCGCCCCACCTTGTATCGGGTCTGGGTATCCGAAATCATGTTGCAGCAGACTCAGGTTACCGCGGTACTGCCGTACTTCAGGGCGTTTATGGCACGCTTTCCCGAAATTGAGACGCTTGCCAATGCCTCCATGGACGAGGTTCTGCATCTCTGGTCGGGTCTTGGGTACTACGCGCGGGCGCGCAACCTATACAAGGCGGCGCGGCGGATCCAGAGCGAATACGATAGCCGATTTCCCACCCAACTGTCCCAGGTAATCGAATTACCGGGGGTTGGAAGATCAACTGCGGGGGCAATCCTTTCGCTTTCATTGGGGCAGCGTCACCCGATTTTGGACGGAAACGTAAAACGGGTACTGGCTCGTTGTTTTGCGATCCCTGGGTGGCCCGGGCGAACAGCGGTGCAAAGGCAACTATGGGAGCTAGCCGACACGCTCACTCCCGAGCGATATGTCGCCGCCTATAACCAGGGAATGATGGACCTGGGTGCGGGAATTTGCTCGCGGGGCAAGCCGGACTGCGCCCAGTGTCCAGTAGCGGATCTGTGTGTGGCACGATCTCAGGGTAGAACCAAAGACTATCCTGAGCCTGCGCCGCAAAAGCGGCTCCCGGTGAGGTCGGTGCAGATGCTCATGATCTGTAACAGTAGTGGTGAGGTGCTGCTTGAGCGTCGCCCTCCCCAGGGAATCTGGGGAGGATTATGGAGCCTTCCAGAGTGCCCTATTGATGTGAATCCGGAGGCATGGTGCGCTGAATCGCTGGGTATCAATGCCAGGTTAACGGATACCTGGTCTATTCGTCGTCACACCTTCAGTCACTTCCATCTCGATATTCGACCCGCTGAACTTCTGGCGGAAAGTATCGGAGATTGTGTGATGGATGGTGACCGCCGAGTCTGGTATAAAACCCTCAAACCAATCGATCGAGGCCTGGCCGCACCGGTCAAGCGCCTGATCAAGCATCTGGAAAACAAGACCTGGGGAGAATGACAGTGAGCCGAAGTGTCAACTGTGTAAAACTTAAGAAAGAAGCCGCGGGTCTGGACCGACCTACTTATCCGGGCGAACTTGGAAAGCGAATTTTCGAACAGGTATCCAAAGAGGCCTGGCAAATGTGGCTGAAGCACCAGACCATGCTTATCAACGAATATCGCCTCAGCCCGATTGACCCGAAAGCTAGAAAGTATTTGGAGGAGCAGATGGAAGCATTCTTTTTTGGGGCGGGCGCCGATGTGCCAGAACCCTATAATCCGCGTGCGTAAACCTGGCGGTTAAGCTTGACTAAAAAGTCCATGCCCGGTTTAATACGCGTCTCTCTTGAGGCCAGGTAGCTCAGTCGGTAG